>JBCAXK010000022.1:0-25744 GCA_038534095.1 Chlamydiota bacterium
TAATATTGGAGGATTTTTCTCTACAGATCTGGGATTCTTTTGCAATTATATTCCTTTCTTCGAACTGTTTGGATCGGTTGGTTACAACTACCTCCACCAAGGGGAGTACGATGAAGAGGGCACCTGCTCTTTAGATCTGCGCCTCTTATCTCGTGATGATCACCTTCTCCGATCAGAGGTTGGAGGAAGATTCAAAACCGATCTTCCATTGAATGAGAGCTCCGTACAATTTTTTGCTGGCGCTAGCTGGGTGTATAAAACGCCTCTAGAAAATGGCCTATACAAATCTAAATTCGTAGATTTTAGCGCAAATAGTTCAGACCTTGTAGTGCGTACCTTTGATAAAAGTATTTCCTTTATCTCCCCAGAAGTAGGGATAGAGCATATAAGGGATTATGTTAGTTTTTCGATCTTCTACCAAGGAGAATTTGGCAAGGGTTATACTACCAACCAGGTAGCTCTTAAAGCTGCTTACAATTTTTGAATTTAGCAGTCGACCAAGCTCTCAACGGTTTGCTGAGCAGGTGATCGGGAAGAACTCCCGTTCATCTGCTCAGCCCTAGAAAAAGAAAACGGCGAAGAGGCTCTATCTTGATGCGCGATAAACAGAGAAAGATCTCTTTTTTTTTCTCCCAAAAGATTTTCCACAGTCTTCATCGCAAGATCCCCGGTATTGCACTCAGAAGACAAATGGGCAAGATAAACCGCTTCCAATCCTGGGTGATGCACATCTGCTAAAAGCTTTCCACAAGCAGCGTTCGATAAATGGCCTTGATTCCCAAGAACGCGCACTTTGTATAAGGAAGGCCTTTTCGACTGTTCTACTAACTGGGGATCGTGATTAGCCTCCAGATACAAAACATCGCAAAACCGGAGTTTTTTTTCGACAAGGCTTGATACAAATCCCAAATCGGTACAAATGCCAAGCCGTTTATCACATGTTTGGATAAGAAGAGCTACAGGATCTGCGGTATCATGAGAAATCGTAAAGGGATCAATCTCTATATCCTTATAGCAAAAAGGTTCTCCTGTCGAAAAAATCTTGCATTTAGGAATAAACCCTAAACTCTCATAAATCCCTTTTGCTGTAGCTACATTCGAAAAAATAGGAATCCCCCACTTTTTATTCAACGTAGTAAGACCTGAGATGTGGTCATGATGCTCATGAGTGACAATCACTCCTTCCACTTCTGCTAACGTTTTTCCTAAAGAAGCTAAGACTTGTGTAATTCTCTTTGCAGAAACGCCAGCGTCAATCAGCAAGCAAGTTTCTTCGCTAACAAGCAAAGAAGCGTTCCCTTTAGACCCTGAAGCGATCGGAAAAAATCCGGGCATAATTCTCCTAAAAATTGATTGCATTGTAACAAATGTAGAAAAAACTCGATCCAAGTTTTTTCCTGCAAACAAGCTTTGTTTTTAGCGAATAATCTTAATCTAAATAGAAAAAACGTGTGTTAATTGCAAAAAATCCATGAAATTATTGACAAAAACTCGCGAAAAATAAAATAACTAGTATTAAACAAATAAACAGGGAATCATACCGTGTTAGGTGAAGATTTATTACTAGAAATCGATACAACGATTGATCGATTGATAGAAAATGCAGAAGCGATGGAAGGAAAGGAACTTTCTGCATTAGAAGAAAGCCTCTTAAAGAAAACACAAGAAAGTCTTCTTGCTCGCATGTTGCATGCCGATGAAAAATTAGCTGAGAAACGCTCTAGCTTAAAAAAGCCCCATCCAAAAATTGCGCGTTATCAAATTCAAAAGAAACTCTTCCGTTTTACTAAGCTCAATGGAGATTTTGTGAAAAACCTTCCTGCAAAAATGGGCGTACGAAAAAGAGTGCGTAGAAAAAAGGCTTGTCAAGAAACTTCATCATGACAAACAACAGGTAATTTGGAATATTGCTCGCAAGCAGGCTAGCTTGCTTAGCAAATCTATCCCCCCTTTTTATCTCTTCTGCCACGCATATCTTGCGATCATTGCGCATTGTCTTTTACGCACACGTGTCAGACAGGGAGAAAAAATGCAGACCTTTTTTCTTTAGAGGATAGCGCACTGTCGAAAGACTCCTCCCTACAAAAAAACCGCTTTTCACTCATGAAAAAGTGTCCCCTTACTTTTGTTCCTACTCATCCGCTCAAGTATTGCGGGGCTCCCCTTTGACTATGTACTTTTGACCCACGCCAAAAACTGGATAAATTGTGTGAAAAAATAATCCCAAGCTTCTTTTACGATCGAATAATGGACAATACGCTGCTTTTCTATTTGGCAAGAGAGCTTTTTTACATTGGCGTCTAGTTCTTCTAGGCCTTTTAAATGTTTGTCACATTCAACAAGCAACTCAAATAATTCGGGATCAAGCGCTTCTACATCTTTTTTTTCCGTATTTTCTATCTCTAAAAATTCCTTTTTAGAGCCCAAAACTAGCTCCACATCATCGGCATGTTTATGAAGAGCAAAGGGATTGGGTTCTAGTGTTTTTTCGTAATATCCACACAAATCAAGCTCCCGTGCAAATTTTTCCGCCTCCTCATCAGACATCAGCTCTTCTTTAGACGGGAGTTTTGATTGGTGATCGATGCCTACATACCTTTCAAAATCCTCCAAAGAACTATCTGGTTGGATTTGTATAGGAACCCTACCTCCTGCAAAAATCTTTAGAGAGCTTTCTTGTACTTGTCTAGCGGAAGTGACCAAAAATTCATCAGCGACAGTAATAGCCTTTTCTGTTGCCTGTAATGCTGTTCCTGTTGTTTTTAATGCTCTTTCCGTTGCTTGTGTTGCAACATTTTCCACCATCTTTAGTGCTAAGTCTGTTGCCTTTGCCGTTTCTTCTGCTGCGCCCATAATTTTTTGCCCAAGGTCTACATAAGTCTGTGGAGACCATAATACGGCGCCCGTTGTTTGTACCGTTTGGCGAAGGTTTGTGTAAGTCTGTGGAGACCATAATGCTGCGATACTCATACTTTCCCTTTTGTTGTGCTGTTCAAAGCTACCTTTGCTCTTGTCTACTACGCCTTCCAAAACTCTTATCTAGAAATAGTAGTGATAGAGGTAAACAAGCTGTTGAATTTATTTATATGTAGTTTAACATAATTAAAAATATAAGTTTAAGTTATTTTTAATATTTTTAAAAAATACATATATTTAATAGTATTATTTTTATAGTTTTGTAAAAAAAGAAACAAATTATAGTCCATTCTCCCAAAAGACACGCCATAAATTACTAATAATGAACATGATCGATAAAAAAACCCTGCATCAAGCACCGAATAAAGGATCTATTCGACAACAAATCCTATTGTTCTCTAAAAAACAGTAGTCACTTCTTGCTAGCAATTTTTATCAAAAAATCACTTTAAGTAATTCAATTTCAACAAACTAGATTTTTTTAAAAGAAAAATACATGAATACTACAACTACGAGCCTAGCCCACAAGAACAGATCACTACTGCAAGAAACTTTAGCTATCTATGCTAACTTTTTACCAAAAAAAACTCGCGAGAACCCTTTTTTTAAGAAGAGAAGAGATGTGCAAAAAAACAGCAAAAATCGCTCAAATGTGACTATTACATATTGCCTCTGAGGGATCGTTTGCTCTACTGAATAAAAAAACCTTCAGAGAAAAAGCGAACGCTTTTTCTCTGAAGGCAACCATGTGCATTTATGCGTCTAAAAGTCGGTTTGGATTAATACCGGGGAAGCAAATAACTCATGAGAGTGCTCTCTTCTCTAGTTTTCCTAGCTTCTCGCTGATCTGCTTGTTCTGCTTGAATTCTTTTCACTATTTCTTGTTCTTCTTCAATAGTAAGCTTTGGTTGAAGACGAGCATTGATTGGATTCTTCCGTTTTTTCTGCTTTTTACGCGCTACTCTTTTTTGATGAGGCACGTTCCGAACAGCCTTGGGTGTGTTTTTAACCGGCACTTTCCGCGGAAGAGAAGTTCTTGCCACTACACTTTCCTCCCCCACTCTTCTTGGTAGAGAAACGCTACTCTTATTTCGAAGCCTCTCTTGATCTTCAATAGCCTGAATCAAAAGCTTTTCATTGATCTTCGATGAATCGACAATGCTTTGTATGACTCTCTTTGGAACCTCCACCCTACGATTGGGCAATTGTTCTTTGCGCACAACAATATCCGCTCCGCGAGAAACTTCTTTCTCTTCTTCTTGCTCTCTTCTTTTTTCTGCTCGGTTCGTCTGATAGTGAATAAATCGCCCTCTGTATGGAGTATCTTGATCGGCTTTTTTGTAAGCATTACAAACGATATTTAAACGAGTATCAAGAGCATTAGGATTTTTAGGCACAAACTTCCCCGGTTCCCATTGCGTCTGCAAAACTTGCTTGACGATTTCAGGGATTCTTGGCCGGTTCCTTCTTCCAATACATTGCCTAAAAAACTGGGTGATTTTCCTAACCATGGTTTCTTCTAAAAGAGAAACAATCGATTGATTGAAAGTCTCTTGATAAGATATCAAGGCATCCAAACAATGTTTGTAAGAAGTGAAATTCAGAATAAACTTGGCAATCACATTACAGTTCCAATCAAAAAATAACTTTGCAATTTTAATGACTGTAGAAACTTTTGTTTGTTCAACAGGCCTAACTAGCGCATGAGTTGCTCTACTACTACGCCCTTCTGCTGGTAATTGGACGATCATATGTTTTCTCCTAAGTAAATACCTTTTGGGAGGCTCCCCCTCCCAAGGTTGTTGTACTGTTGCAAAACAGTCGTTATTCTTACGCAAAATTCCCTAAGGGAACGAGGCGTGGTATCTCTTCCACAAGTTTGAAAATACTTTCTCAAAACAGGTGTTGCTTTTTGTAGGAAACCCCCAGTCTCAAAAGATCGTTAAGATCCCTGGTTTTGACTATCCAATCTTTGATCCGCTATGATGATTGGCGTGATTCCTACAGATTTCGTCACGTCAGATAAAGTCTGAAACTTTCTACTCTATTGAAAAAGGTCTCCTGCTACTATCGGAACCTATCTAGGGCATCTTGAAAATCCCAATCTTGTTGGAGTTCTTCTGCTAGAAAACTATCGCTCCGATTCGAGGCGGGTTTGGGCACTTCTGGCTCTGAAACACGCTCTTTATTCTCAGATTCCTCTGTCTCGATCTCCGGCTCTTCTGAATCTAGTATAGCCCAGAAATCATCTACTTCGCTAGAAGGAGGAGGCGCATCTTTTCTCGCCTTTCTCCCAATATGATCACACAGAAAAGCTTCTTTCGGCGTTCCAGAAATTGTAAGAGAATAATCCAGTAAGTAATCACCGCAGGCTCTTTCGCTCACAAAATACATCAAAAAATTTGCTAGTGATTTGAAACAACGACTGGCAATATTGATGATCGCTCTTTCCAGAACGCTTGTTCTTCTGGAAAAAGGCATCGCTGGCGTGTTATTTGTTGCAGTTGCACTTGGCACAGTTAATTGGTTAATAGCCATAATTAATCTCCCGTTTTTTAATTAATTTCTATCTATTATATCAAAATTTAATTAAAATTTAAAGTTTATTTATTGATTTAATTATTAAAATTCTGTTGTTTTTCACAAGAAAAACACTCTAATCAATAGATAATCAAAGGCTTATAGAAAAATCTTAGATCACATACCCTCTTTTCAATACAAACAACCGCTGATTAAAAATGCTTCTAAAAGCAATTCTTTCTAAGAAATTTTGTGAAATTTTCGCTCTTGCATTTTCTTTATGCAAAAGCAATTGTTTTTCAATAGGTTACGGTGATTTTCACTGAAAAACAGAGAAAAAACTGTTCCATCGATCGGATGTAAAGAGAGCGGGATAAGATGGTCAGATAACATTGTGGAGATGCTTACAAAAAATAGGAAAATCTGAGATCTAAACGGGCCAGTAGAGGAATCAAGAACCAAAATCTTCCAAAGAGATCTTTGCCACGATTTCTACTCCCAGTCTTATAAAGAACCTCACCTCTGTGAAGAGACGAGCATTAAGTATGAAAATACTTTCTCAAAACAGGTAATGATCTCTATAGGCACTAGTCAAAATCAAAAAAAGCCAGGCTCTTTAGTTTTTACCATTCGATCATCGATCTCCTAAGATGATTGGTACAATTCCTACAGATTCTCCAATAGTGGGATAGGCCCGTTTTTTATTCTATTCGGAAATCATGCGCTAGTACTTCTCCTGTAAAAGCTAGTAGATCTCAGAAATGTTCCTCTTCTCCCAACGCTTTGGACAAACTGTCTCGAGGTGAGCTAAAGACAAAAGCAGGTCTAGGCACCTCTGGAAAGCTCTCTGCTTTCTCTTCTTTGTGTTACAGCGAACGATTCCCATGCGCTACATTCATCATCCTCTACAGGAAATATAGGCGAGAAATGTACGCCTGCGGGATCACGCGGCGCACCTTTACCCATCTTACGCACAATATGATCGGCTAAAAAAACTTCTTTTGTTGTTTCGGAAAATCTTACGCTATTATCTTCTAAATAAGATCTACATGCCCCTTCGCTGATAAAATACATCAAAAAATCTGCGAGTAATGTATAGGAACGGCTAGCAATATCCATGATCTTTTTTTCCATTGCAGAAGCTTTTTTCAGAAGAGTACTCAATATCTGTTGATTTGATACGCCATCTATACGTGCATGTTGAATGGCCATAGTGAACTTCCCTTTTTTAATTACTGTCTATCTATTATATCAAAATTTAATTAAAATTTAAATATTGTTTATTTAATTGTAAAAAACATTTCTTTTGTTTTTACAAAAAAAACACTCTAATCAATAGCTAATTAAATGCTTATAGAGAAAAATCTTCAATCCACGCTCTTTTTTGCCAAGCAAACAACCTCCTCTGTAAAATAGTTCCAAAAGCATTTCTTTGTGAATTTTTTGCTTTTGCGCTTTGTTTATGCAAAAGCGATTGTTTTGCAATAGCTTACGATTTTCACTGAAAAAACAGGGAGAAAAGCGTTCTATTGACCCTACCTAAAAGAGACCGGATAAGTTCGTCAGGTAGATTAGGGAAAGTGACAAAAATAGGAAGATCTAAGAACTAAACGGGCAAGTAAGTGCGTTAAGAACCAAAATTTCACAAAAAGATCTTTGCCTCGACTTCTGCTTTCACCCTTATAAATAAAAGCGCCTCTTGGAAGAGGCGCATGTGAAGTGTGAAAATACTTTCTCAAAACAGGTTACAATCTCTGTAGGAAGTCGTGAAAATCAGAAAAATTAACCAGATCTCTGATTGTTACCATCCGATCCTTCGATCTGCTAGGATGATTGGCACAATCCCTACAGATTTCCCACTAATCGGATCGAACCCCTTTTTTATTTTTATTCTATTCCGAGACAGTCTGATGGTACTCTTTTTGTCAAAGCTAGTAGATCTTGGAAATACCCATCTTGCTCCAATGCTTTGGCAAAACTGTCTCGCATTTGGCGACCAGGCCTAGGCACCTCTGGCTCTGAAGGACGCTCTACATTTTCTGTGCCTTGTGTGACAGTGGAAGAAGCCGAAGAGACTCCATCTTCACCATTCCCGAAAGGAAATATAGAATAGAAGTAGAGCGATGTGGGATCACGTGGCGCACCTGGGCCCATCTTACGCAAGATATGTGCGGCTAACAAAACCTCTTTCGCTGTTCCGGCAAATTTCCAGCTATTCTCTGCCAAGTAAGATCTGCAGGCTCTTTCACTCACAAAATACATCAAAAAATCTGCGAGTAATGTAAAGCAACGACTAGCAATACCTATGATCATTTTTTCTATTGCAGAGGCTCTTGTCGGAAGAGTACTCAATCTCTGTTGATTTGATACGCCGTCTATACGTGCATGTTGAATCATCATAGTTAAACTCTCTTTTTTAATTAATTTCTATCTATTATATCAAAATTTAATTAAAATTTAAAGTTTATATTTTAATTGTTTATTGAATTATTAAAAGCTTTTCATTTCTTTTTATAAAAAAACGCTCTAATCAATAGATAATCAAAGACGTATAGAGAAAGCCCTTAGGACACGCCCCTTCTTTGCAATACAAACAATCTCTACTGAAAAATACTGCCAATAGGGATTGTTCTTAAGCAATTGTGTAAAATCGTTGTTTTTGCGTTTTACTTGGCAAAAAATATTGTTTTTCAATCACTTACGGTAACTTTTAGTAGAAAATTCTGAAAAAACCTGTTCCATCAATCTCCACCCAAAGCAACCGCCTATGATGGCCAGATATCTCCCCTTAGTGCATTGACAAGAGATTGTGTATGGAAGGATGTTTTGTTGAAAACTGCTCTTCATTTAGTAGGGGGCATGCACAAACATCTACTACAGGTTCATTAAGAGCGCATGTGAGGTAAAGATATCTGAAGACATCTTTAGCCCCCAACAATCTATAGGAAAGAACAACTAATAGGCATGAAGACGACGAATGGCTTTTTCAATGGAAGCTTTAGAAGGTAAAACAGCTTCTTCTAACTCTTTAGCATAAGGAATCGGAAGATCTAATGCTCCTAAACGGACGATGGGCGCGTCGAGGTAGCAAAAATCTTCTGAAGAGATGATCGCCGCAATTTCTGCCCCCACCCCTGCAAATAGAGGCGCTTCTTGCAAAATACAGACTTTCCCGGTTTTTCTTACCGATTTTGAGAGAGTTTCCTTGTCTAGTGGAACAATCGTCCGAAGATCGATGATTTCACAAGAAATCCCCTCTTTTTGAAGCTTGGTCGCCACATCAGCAGCTAGAAAAGTCATCATGCCGTAGGTAATGAGCGTGAGATCGGAACCTGTTTGCACGATATTTGCCTGCCCAAATGGGAGGTATTCGGGAACAGAGGAGAGAGCTCGAGCAGAAAAAACCCGCTGCCTATAAAGAGCCTTATGCTCCAAAAAAATCACAGGATTTGGATCACGGATTGCTGTTTTCATCAGACTTTTTGCGTCAGCAGCGTTGCTCGGGATCACCACTTTTAACCCTGGGCAGTGGGCAAAAATTGCCTCTATTCTTTGAGAGTGGTACGGCCCTCCCTGAATATAGGCTCCATAAGGCATGCGAATGGTAACAGGAGCCGTCGATAGTCCTGAAGACCTGTAGTGGATGCTCGAGAGTTCGTTGATGATTTGGTTCATGGCGGTCCAAGAATAATCACAAAATTGAATTTCAGCGACGGGGCGGAAAGCGCCGCTAAGCCCTAAACCGATCGCAAGACCCACAATGGTCGATTCGGCCAAGGGGGTATTGAAACAGCGAGACTCACCAAACCTTTCTGTAAGAGCGCGGGTCACCCCAAAAACGCCCCCTTTCCCTTTCGCTACATCTTGTCCAAAGACAAGCACAGAGGGATCGGCTTCCATCTCTTCAACAAGAGCCTCATTAAGAGCATCGACCATCACAACCGGCTCTTCTTGTAGAGCCTTCTTAGTACAAATAGCTCCATTTGGTGGAGAGTAAGGAGAAAAAAGATGCTCGGCTACCTTTTTGGGAGAAGGTTTGGCTACCTTTTCTGCAGCAGCAACGGCTCTTTCCACCTCTTGCAAAGCCTTGTCTTGGAGGGCCTCAAGAGCGTTTTGATCAAGATACCCCTCCCCCAAAGCCCATTTTGTGACAGCTGGCAAGGGATCTCTTGCAAGATCTTCTTGGATCTCTTGATCGGTTTTGTATTTTTGGTGATCATCAGAGCTAGAATGAGCGCCTATCCTAGGGATTTTCGCAATGATTGTGCTTGGACCTTTCTCTTCCCTTGCTCGACGGATCGCAGTAGAGAGCGCTTGAGCCGTTTCTACGTATTTGGTTCCATCAACAAGATGAACAGCCATATTCGGATACCCTGAGGCAATATTGCTCACGCAGCCTCCAGTGGTTTGCTCTTCTGATCGGACAGAAATTGCCCACCCATTATCCTGAATCACAAAAAGCACCGGCAAAGAGCGGAGAGAAGCGTAGTTCATCGCTTCATGAAAATCCCCTTGTGAAGTGCCCCCTTCTCCCGAAGAGACGTACACCACTTCCTTCTTTCCTTGGAGTTTGATCGCTTGCGCTAATCCGGTTGCTTGTAAAAATTGGGATCCGACAACACTCGACTGGACAGGAATCCTGAAAGCGGGGTGACAAAAATGATCGGGCATCATTCTTCCTGAAGAGTGGTGGGGGGAATCTTTGGCTAGAAAAGCAGAAAAAATTTCTATGAGAGGGGCTCCAAGACCAATAGGAAAGCTCCGATCCCGGTAGTAGGGAAAAGCCCAATCGGTCCCTGACTGTAGCAATTTTGCCGAAAGAATCCCAATGAGCTCATGCCCTCTAGAATCTAGGTGAAAGGATCCCCCTTTGTTCTGCCGAACAAGCTTGCTCATTTTTTCATCGGTATAACGTGCGATAAGAAGGGACTCTAGAAGAGATCGCACAAAAGAAGAACTTAGGTAGCTCTCCTTCTGTAGAGTACTTGTTGTAAAAAGTTCCATAATAAAAAATTAGGAGGATTTCTTTTTGATTTGGGTCACTTTCTTGATCGAAAAATTCTTCCGCTTTTTCTTTGGATATTCTTCTTCTTGCTCTTTAGAGCGTTTCCGCTTTTTCGGAAGAACGTCTTCAAGAGCAGCCTCCATTTTATCCTCTTGATCATTTTGCACAGAAATTTCCGCATCTTTTTTGAATTTTGGCTGCAAAAAAGGTTGGAAGGATTTTTGCTCTTTGCCAAGAAGTTTTTTTTCAGAACCAGAAAACTTGCTAGAGAGGAGTCTTAACGACTCTAACCGTTCTGAAAGCGCTTCTAAGCGCTCATCGACTTTGATTCTTTCCGAACCGCGAAGGCTTTTTAAAAGATCGGCTTCTGTTTCAAATTTTGCAGAAAAGGTAACAGAAGAAGCGCCGCGGATATCGGGCAGGTATAAAAAATGGCGAACAGCTGAAGGAACGGTTGTATAAATATCCACCGTAAGCTGCGGCTCAATCTCAATTTTTGCCGACTGTTTCGGAGGCCGGCCCCGTTTTGGTCTGGGATTGAGCGCTTCGTTCGAATAGTATGTTTTCGCTTTTTGCCCTAAAGCCGTTCTAGCGGTAAGAACCTCTTTAGGGGCTTTTTTATCAAAAAGATGCCGTTTGATCTTTTCCATAAGAGGTTTTTGAATGTCGAGATCCTCTTCGAATACAAAATGGATCTCTTCAGAGCGGAGCCACTCAATGATGTGGATGCGAGAACGCTCTTGATAAAATTGCTGCCACTTTTCGAGCTCTGTGAGGTGATCGTAGATGAATTCTAAAAAATTTTCCCTTGCTTCTTTGGCTCCAATAATATCGAGCAACTTTTCTTTTGTATCGATATCATACACCTTCTCATTCACAAAACCTTCCATAATTTTTTTGACTTCGTAGAAGGTCATTTTCGGAATAAGAACGTAGCGGTCTCTATGCTCTTTCACCTCGTCTAGAAGAGGGAAAAGATCTTCTTCACTTTTGTCAAGGTCCGCATACACCAAAAAACCTTCCACCCGGTCTAAATAAAAATCTCTTTCATCATCTGATTTCGCAAAGGCGTCCATCAGACGATTGTAACTTAAAATAAGGGGATTGTTTGCTTGGGGATAGCTCATGAAAATCTCTAACAGTTGCAGTTTCTCTATGCTATACTGTAACAGATTCTTAGGAAGTATTTCAAGATTTTGTCAATATTGACGAAATTTAGAAAAGTCTTCTATAGTTTTTTATATTTATTTCTCAGAATTTCACGTTAGGAACAAGAGGCCCATGTTAGATATTGCCTTTCTTAGAAAAGAAACCAAGAAGGCTACAGCCGCTCTTCAAGGCAAAATCCCCAATCTTTCTCTTGAGGAGGTCCTTTCTCTAGATCAAAAGCTCAAAGAAGCGGTCACCCATTTAGAGTCGTTAAAAGCGAGGCAAAACGTAGCCTCTAAGCTGATTGGAGAAAAAAAGCGTCTTCAAGAGGATGTGTCAAATGTCCTTGCCGATATGAAAAATCTACGCGCAGAGATCCAAGAGTGGCAGGATAAAGTGCAGGAACTGCGCCCCGAATTTCAAACGGCTTTGGACAAACTCCCGAACATCCCCAAAAAAGAAGTTCCCGTATCTCCTGATCCGATCGATAATGTTTGTGTAAAGACCGTCGGGGAAAAACCCTCCTTTTCGTTTCCTATCAAAAACCATCTTGAACTTGGCACTGCGTTAGGGCTGTTCGATTTTAAAAAAAGTGCGAAAATCACAGGATCAAACTGGCCTCTTTACACAGGGGAAGGCGCCCGGTTAGAAAGAGCGCTCCTAAGTTACATGTTAGACGTTCACCACAAAAATGGTTTTACTGAAATCATGCCTCCCCTACTTGTTAATGGTCGCACCATGCACGGCGCAGGCCAACTCCCAAAATTTCGTGATCAGCTCTTCTCCCTTGGAGATGAGCAGTTCCCTTTCTATTTAATCCCTACTGCTGAAGTGCCATTAAACGGACTCCACCAAGAAGAAATTCTCGATACTCTTCCAAAATTGTACACAGCCTACACTCCCTGTTTTCGACGAGAAGCGGGCGCTTTAGGGAAGCAAGAACGGGGACTGATTCGGATGCACCAGTTCAATAAGGTTGAGCTTTTTTGCGTCTGCTCTGCAGAAAATGCTGAAGAGATGTTTGAGAAAATGCTCCTATCTGCTGAAGAGGTTTTACAAGGTCTTGGCCTCCACTACCGCAATATGCTTCTTGTCACGGGAGACCTTTCTTTTGCTTCCGAAAAAACGATCGATATCGAAGCGTTTCTTCCTGCGCAAAACCGGTACTACGAAGTCTCTTCGGTCTCTTCTTGTGGAGATTTTCAAGCAAGAAGAGCAAAAATCCGCGTTCGCACCCCATCTGGAGTCAAATACGCGCACACTCTGAACGGCTCTGGCCTAGCTACGTCCCGTTTGCTTGTTGCTCTTTTAGAAACATGTCAAAAAGAGGACGGGTCGGTGCAGGTTCCAGAGGTTCTCGGTCCCTACTTGCAAGGCTCCTCTTTGATCCTTCAAAAAGCAGCAACCGCATGAAAGAAAATGGAGAAAGTTCCCCGAAAAACCCCTCCCATTTTCAAGGAAAAACGCCTATAGACCATCTGGTTGATGCGCGAAAAAAGGGGAGTTTTTTCACCCAAGAGACGCACGGCTCGGAGATTTCAGGTCATGTGTATGCGCTCTTTCTCTCCGTCCAAGAAATTGTTGCCCTTTACCTGATTCTTCTCCCTTGCTTCACGCGCAACCTTCTCCCTTTTTACCCCTCGTTTTTGATCATTTTCCTCTCTTACGCCTTGTGGAGAACCTCTTCCTCTTTAGTCCGAGGATACGCCCAGCTACGCCGCTTGCATAAGCTCATCGAAGAGGAACACTGGGAAATCACCCACCACCGGGAACAAGAGCGTGAAGAACTCTACGCACTTTATGAAGCCAAAGGTTTTTCTGGGCCGATCCTCGATGAGATCATCACGACGCTCATGAGCGACGATAATCGCCTTTTGGAGGTGATGCTCACAGAAGAAATCGGCCTGAAAAGAGGCATTTATGATCATCCTTTGCAAGCAGGAGTCTCTGCTTTTTTCGCAAGTGTATCCGCTCCATTGTTACTAGGTGCTTGCTTTGTGTTGATCAGCCCGATAGCGAGCGCTTTTTGCGCGCTTCTTCTCTTGGCTTTCATTGGATTTGCTTCTGGCAAAAAGGAAAAGGCTCCATCATTGACCACCACCGTTTGGCTCCTTTCTTCCGCCATTTTCTTGCATGTAGCAAGTCACCTGTTTCTCTCCCTTTTTTACCAGGGATAACCGTTATGACCCCCTATCTATTCACCGAATTTTTTCGCTCTGGATTTGAAGACAGCAAAAGCCCGTTTTTGACAAAAAAAGCGCAAACGTGGGCCAAACACATTCCTGTAAAAAAAGCGTTTTTTTCTCTTTTTTGTTTTGTTCTGAGCCTGTTTTTTTCTTTTTTTTCCCCTCCCCTTAGCCTCTTTTTTTTAGCGAGCGTCTATTTTCTAAGCGGCACGAGCGCCATTTTAGGGGGTATAGAAGACCTTTGTAATTTAGAAATCAACATCGATACGCTGATGACCCTTGCCGCCTTCATTGCTCTTTTTCTTGGTTCAGGTTTAGAGGGAGCCCTTCTCCTTGTGCTGTTTGAGCTATCGGGCGCGATCGAATCGTCTGTCACAAAAAAAGCGGGCAGCGCTCTTGAGAACTTGCATCAGATCACGCCACAAAAAGCGCTCATCGTAGAAAACAACAAAGCCCCTTTCGAAAAGTCGGTCCGAGATATTGTTTTGGGAGAAAGCATCTTTGTCAAAGTGGGAGAATATATCCCCTTAGATGGGGTCATTCTTGAAGGAGAGTCTTTGTTCGATCTTGCCCACCTTACAGGTGAAAGCCTCCCTGTTTCTCGGAAAAAAGGGGACTTTGTTCCTGCAGGAGCAAAAAATCAGAACGCTTCGGTTGTTTTGTCGGTCACAAAAAACTCGGGGGAATCGACTCTTAGCCGGATGATTGATCTGATTCAAAAAGCGGCTTCCCAAAAGCCCCAAATAGAACGAACGATCGATCATTTTGGAAAAATCTACTCTTTATGTGTTGTCACCATTTCTGCTTGTTTAGCCTCCTTTCTTCCTCTCATCAGCTCTCTTCCCTACTTAGGAAGTGAAGGGGCCATTTACCGGGCATTAACATTTTTGATCACAGCTTCCCCTTGCGCTCTTGTGATTGGCGCTCCCCTGGCCTATCTAGCCTCTCTGTCTGCTTGCGCAAAAAAAGGGATTTTGATGAAAGGGGGCGCGATTTTTGATGCATTTTCTGCGTGTGAGAGCATCTGCTTTGATAAGACAGGCACGTTAACAAGTGGGAAAATAGAGATCACCAACTTCAGACAAATTGCAGGAAAGCCTCTTCCCAAAAAAACCGCTCTCAGCGTCCTAAAAAGCTTGGAAAGACCGGTGACTCACCCTATTGCAAACGCAGTAGAAACCTTTACCTCTTCTTTGCCTGTTTATCCTGTAAAGCATTTTTCTGAAGTTTTAGGAGAAGGGGTGCAAGGAGATGTTCTTACCGAAACGGGACCCCTATTTGCCGCTGTAGGCAATGCTCGTTTTATGGAAACACATTGGAAAGGACCTCTTCGGGTTCCCCCATCGAAAAAATCCTGCGCGTTTATGATGGTAAAAGAGGCCCTATTTGTGCTCGAATTTCACGACAGCATTCGGAAAGAGGCGCGCCTTCTTATAGAAGAGCTCCAAAAAAAACGGGGATTAAAAACCTTCATGCTAACAGGCGATGAAGAAAAAACCGCCTTTTCTGTGGCAAAAGAGCTCTCGATCGATGCCGTGTTTTCCCATCTCAAACCAGAAGATAAGCTCGATTTAGTCTCGAAACTTTCTAAAGATGCGGGGCTCATCATGGTGGGGGATGGAATGAACGACGCCCCTTCTCTGGCAAGAGCCACTGTAGGAGTTGCCCTAGGAAAAGTGGGATCTTCTATGACCATGGAAGCGGCAGATGTGGTCCTCTTAACCGATCAAATCACCCATATTGGGTGGCTGCTCGAAAAGTCTTTTTCTACCCTGCGTATTGTAAGACAAAATCTTTTCCTTGCCCTAGGAGCCATCTTCATTGCTAGTAGTTTAGCTCTTTTCGGTGTCATGCCTCTTTGGCTATCGGTGATTTTGCACGAAGGGGGCACCATTTTGGTTGGGTGTAATAGCCTTCGATTATTGAAATAGAAAAGCTTTCGAGCTTTTGCGCCTTACGTATTGCACAAAAGCGTTTGCCCATACCATAGAGCCGTCTTGATGAATATCCTTGCTTATTTTTTGATATCCTATAAACTCGTTAAGAAAAAGGATTTTTATGGTCACGATTGGTATTCAGCTTGTTATTCCTAATACAAGCGCTTCTCCTCAGGGCGATTACACTATCCAGTTCGTTATTCCTACTGCAAGCGCCTCTCCTCAGGGCGAGCAGACTTCTAGAGAGGAGCAACAAACAAGTCGATCTACCTCTTCTAGAGTAAATCACTATGTGCAAAATAACTTACCCCGATCGGCTGAAGGAGGAATCATTTGGCCGCAAGAGCAAAGAAGTTGGGTAAAAAAAGGGGAAACCGTCGCAGATTACCTCAATGTACGGTTTGGAGAATTTGGGGAATTTCCTCAGTTCCCCCAATGATAGCCTTAGGGAAAAAGTGGTCGTCTTACCTGTAAGAGAGTAATCTTCATCTCTTGTCTATGAACGCTCCTTAATCCGTCTATACTGGTGCGATTTCTCGATGCAACTTGTATCCCCCTCTTTGCCAAATCAAGGCAAAGGGAAGATACCTACTTTTTGCAGAGATCTCATTTTTCTCGAGAGGCGCAAGCAAGGTCAGAATAAACTCTAGAATAAATTAAGCTTTCCTTTTGCATGATCTTTGCAAGCCCACATTTCAAGCGCGAAAACGCTCCTTTCTCTAATTTACAAATACGACAAACTGCTCTCTCGCATCTCCCATTTTTTGTCGGGCAAAATGCCTTCTAAGCTGGCGTGATTTTTTTATTAAAGTTTTCTTTTACTTTGTGCTATAAATTTTTCCTTATTGAATCGTAAGGTAGCATGTACGGCGTAACGCAATCTCTCTGCTCCCCAACGTATGCTTGCTGGGAAACAATCAAAGATGGCTGCGCCTATTTAGCAAAAAAAATTCACGCATTTTGTTGTTACGTTTTTTCTGGACAGTGGCGTGAAGCGTTTTCTAATCAACCGTCGCATACAACAATCGATTGCAGTAACAAGATCGTAAGACTCGTAAAAAAAACGATCGCTTCTCCTACTGCTGATGAATCTCCCTTAAGCGCTCTACCTCGAAAAGCTTCTAGCCAGATCACATCAAACGGCAATAGCGCAAGCGCTGCTCACGTAGGACCTTTTACAACTGCGAGTCATAGAGCTGCTGAGATTATCCCTACAAAAGAGGATAGAAACGCTCTCAACGATCAAGGAAATACGCAAGATAGATGCTCCCTTTTTCCTGAACCCCTTCGATTCGTAGGCTCGGTGTTTTTTGGTGGAACGGGAAGGACCTATCCATTTAGATGGAGCGTTCCATGCTCTAGAAGACTTATGGCGGTGCATAGAGAAGAACCTAGAAACAGCAGGCAAAAACATGCAACGCCCCTTCCACTCATCAACCCTAATTACGCTTCTCTCCTTTCTCCAAGGAATGAAGAAAAGCGATTCCAGCGCAATCGAGAGAAGACTGTTTCTGCATTACGTAAAAAAAGAAGAACGTGCATAAAAAGGTGTATCCGCCAAGCAAGTCGGATCAAACAACAATGCGTACGCCTATTCATCGATGGGATCTTCTCCTGGGTATTTCTCGTGAACTGTGCCAGCGCCGGCTTGTTATTGTCAGGTGATTATTCTTTAGAGATGAGTAGAATCCCCTCATCAAAAATGCAAGAAATTGCGCAATCGTTTTTTATACTCCTTCAACTCACCTTCACATTGTTTGTACATGAACAACATAGACAGTTCCAACGTTTAAGAAAAAACGATCCTAATGACGAACAAGATTTTTTTGAGTTCCTCTGGACAACCAGCCTAGTCGCCACAAAATTGCGCGCGTCGTTCATTCCAGAAATGCTCTTAGATAGCGCTCTTAAAACCCGTTCCTTAATCGCCTTTGATAGGTCGAATTCATCCTGTTTTTTACAAGGATTAACAGCGATCAATGCTTATCTCCTTGTCTGCGCGATGTACCGTTTTTATGGAAGTCTCTTTCATAAGTATCTGCCATTCCCCGATCAAATAGCTCAGTCTTGTCTGATAAAAATCCTACATTTTATGAAAAAACCATGGACTGCTTCCAAATACTTGATCTACTTCGCTCCGTTACTGATGATGGCGCTCCCCTTTGTGTACGTATCATTTGCAGAAAACTTAGAAGAAGCTCCTATTTCTCTCTACAAAAAACAACGCTCTTATACCGCCTATGATCTATCGATGTTGTCTATTTCTTTATTTGTTTCAAATCAAATAGTCAGCTCTGGCTTACAGCTAGTTCGATACATGCGCCCAAAGGATCGCTCAAATTCTAGAAGGTAGAGGTGGATGATCTCATAGGTCTTTCGAAAGATTATTCCGTAGAAAAGACTCAAAATCTCGGTTACCTCGCACATAGAAATACGTACATGCTGGCTTAGGAGACAAAAAAAAGGGACTACGACTGGTCTGTTTTTGCTAACGTTGATTCCTAAATTTACGACACTTCAAAATAGGCATTAATCCTACAGTTTGCTATAAAATTTTGCAAAGCCCTTCTCCAGAGGCAAACTTGTAGCTTCGAGGTATTTGATTATGTTCAAAAAGTTTTCTTTTGCATCCAGTATTTGTTCCCTATTTTTTTTATTCTGTTCTTTCTCTACCCCAAAAGGCATCGAATATCATCACTTTACAAATGATGTTCCTCAATCTATTCATGTATTGGAAGTAGATCCGACTCTTTTTCCTATCGTCCCTGCTAGGGCTCTTGATCAATGTGTAGGAAGAGAAAATGTCTTATCGATTTCTACTCGAAAAGGGGCTATTGCTGGATTCAATGGGGGATTCTTTGCGATTGGGAAATATGAGGGAGCGCCTGCTGGCATTTTGAAAATCCATAATACATGGTACGGATTACCTTCAAAGCCAAGAGGAGCGATTGGTTGGAAACATCATGGTCAAAGCACGCTTTGCGATAGGGTGCTAACGCATTTAGATGGACTCGACTTTTACGTAGACTCTCAAACAGGGGATACGACAACCGCCGAATGGGAGGAGATGGACCATATTGTAGGAGGGACCCCCCTTCTTATCAATAACGGCAAGCGGATTCGGGATTATTCTCCTGAACAAACAATAGAGTCCTTTCTCATTTTAAGACATGCCCGTACAGCGGTTGGCATACTTCCCAATGGGAATTGGGTTTTTGTGATTGTTGATGGAAAGCAGCCTAAGTTGAGTCTCGGTATGACCATGTATGAGCTTGCTGATTTTATGGAAAATTTAGGGTGTGTAAAAGCCTTGAATTTAGATGGCGGCGGATCTACAACATTTGTATATGATGGGAAGGTGGTCAATCAACCGATTGGAGATGGGGACGACGATGATCACGGCAAACGTGTATTGAGACCTGTGTCAGACGTGATTCTTGTTACAGAAAAGTAAACTCTGCAATCCATGGACGGGTGAGGGAGAAAAGCGCCTTCGAAAGTAGCATTTGACTTCCAGGAACATTGTCTACGTTTATGGCTGGAATTTCTGGCTTAAGAGCAAGAGTTCTGTCCTATTTCTATAGGAACCCTGCGCGCATGCCAGCTCCTTATTTCCTGCTAAATCGATGCTGCATATTTTTTCGCTCCAGACAAAATTCCCTCATTTTCATTGAGGCTTTGCGCTGGCAAGAATGGTGATGTTTTGCTCGTTAAGAAGCAAAATCAAAAGCTCCTTAAGTAGGAAAGATTCGGGGCGCCCCTAATCGAAAAGAACATCCAAAAAAATCCCTCGTTACATTGGGTAGAACTACAATTATAGAACTACGATTGCCGATCAGACGCTTTACGAAATCCAAGTGCTAGGTACAATGGGATATAGTCGAGGGATACGATATAAGAGATCCGTTACTACCTTACCCGCGTAGTGAATCTTCTTTTTTAGAAGCTTAAAAAGGTTTTTTTGTGAAATTTTTTCTATGAAAAAGTAAGCAGATCGCTTAGAAGAAATGGGAGAAACAAAAAGCGAGCAACCAAAACAGCTGCTCGCTTGATGAAAAACAAGAAGAGTTTACTTTTTCTCTTCTTCATCCATAATTTCTACTTCCGCATCCTCAACAGTCTCCTGCTCTTTTTCAGCGCTTGTAGATTCGGCTTTTGGACCAGCTGCTCCTGCAGGACCTGCTCCTTTCTGGAGAGACTCTCCAATTTTTTGTAGCGATTTTTGCAGCTCTTCAGAACACGTTTTCATAGAAGCGCTGTTGTTTTCACCGATCGCTTTTTTTAAGGCATCAATCTTGCCTTGAATTTCGGTCACGATATTCGCAGGCAGTTTTTCTTTGTATTCATCTAACGACTTTTGCGCTCTAAATGACAAAGATTCTGCTTCGTTTTTCGTCTCGATTTCCGATTTTTTCTGACGATCTTCTTCCGCATTGGCTTCAGCCTCTTGGATTTTCTTTTGAATCTCCTCTTCTGAAAGTCCTGATCTCGATTCAATCCGGATCTTTTGCTCTTTCCCAGATTGCTTATCCTTTGCAGATACATTCAAAATACCATCCGCATCTAGATCAAAGGCTACCTCAATTTGAGGCGTTCCTCTAGGAGCTGGAGGGATATCGGTAAGATCAAATCGGCCAATTTCCTTGTTATCCTTGGCCATGGGTCTTTCTCCTTGTAGCACCACAATGGTGACCGCTGGCTGGTTATCGGTTGCTGTAGAAAAGACCTGCTTTTTTTGTGTAGGAATGGTGGTGTTGCGCTCAATCAGAGGCGTTAACACTCCCCCTACTGTCTCAATCCCTAAGGTTAGGGGAACAACGTCTAAAAGAAGTACATCTTTTACATCGCCTGTAATGATGCCACCTTGCGTTGCCGCTCCAACAGCCACCGCTTCGTCGGGATTTACCCCTTTATGTGGATCTTTTCCAAAGATTTCTCGCACTTTGGTCTGTACAGCAGGCATTCTTGTCATGCCACCTACAAGAACCACATCGTGGATTTGGTCTTTTGCAACGCCAGCGTCTTTCAAAGCGTTCAAACAAGGCTCTACGGTTCTTTCTACAAGACTTGCGCAAAGGCTTTCGAGCTTCGCTCTTGTAAGCGTCAAAGCAAGGTGCTTAGGTCCTGAACTATCCATAGAGATAAAGGGCTGATTGATTTCGGTAGATTGCGTTCCTGAAAGCTCAATTTTTGCTTTCTCAGCCGCATCTTTAATCCTTTGCAAAGCCATTTTATCTTGTGATAGATCAATGCCATGCTCTTTTTTGAATTCGTCCAAAATCCAGTAGATGATCGCATTATCAAAATCATCTCCTCCTAAGTGGGTATCTCCATTGGTAGCAAGCACCTCAAAGACCCCGTCACCGATTTCCAAAATGGAGATATCAAAGGTACCACCACCTAAATCGTAAACGGCAATTTTTTTATCCTCATTTTTATCAAGGCCGTACGCAAGCGCTGCTGCTGTTGGCTCAGGAATGATCCGTTTTACATCAAGGCCCGCAATTCTTCCTGCATCTTTCGTGGACTGCCTTTGAGAATCGTTGAAATAGGCTGGGACTGTGATGACAGCCTCTGTAACTTCAGCTCCTAGATAGTTTTCTGCCGTTTCCTTCATTTTTATCAGGACTTGGGCTGCTACTTCTTCTGGGGAAATGAGCTTCCCATCCACATCAAAGGCGACATCTCCATTGGCGTTTTTCGATACATGGTAGGGAACGGTTTTTACCTCGGAAGACACTTCCTCAAATTTTCTTCCGATAAAACGCTTTGTGGAGTAGAGCGTTTTTTCTGGGTTGGTCACCGCTTGTCTTTTGGCAGGGATCCCTGCAAAACGCTCACTACCTTTGTAAGCAATCACAGAAGGGGTCGTTCTAGTCCCCTCTGCATTGGGAATGACTTTGGCTTGCTTACCTTCCATTACGGCAACGCAAGAGTTGGTAGTACCTAGATCAATCCCTATGACATATTTCTTGTTATTCTTCGTCATGGTTTTTCTCCTTATTGATTTCTTGTTCATTTACAGAAGATTCACTCGTCTCTTGCAGCGTTTTAGCCACCTTAACTCTAGAGGGACGAATGATCCTTTTTTCACTTTTATACCCTTTGGAAAACTCTTCTAAGATGGTACCCTCTGGATACTCATCTGTTTGTAGCATTTCTACAGCTTCATGGTAGTGAGGATCAAAAAGATTGCCTTCAGAGTGGAACGCCACAATACCATGATTGTGGAGCACTTCACGAAACTGCGACAAAAACATTTGGAATCCAAAAGCCCATGTTTTGATTTCATCCGATACTTTGTCGGCCGATTTCAGCGCCTTTTCAAAGCTGTCAATGATGGGCAAAAACTCTGCAATGGCATTTTCTACAGAAAATTGTAGCGTATCCTGTTTTTCCTTTTGCATCCGTTTACGCATGTTTTCCATTTCCGCCAGAGCAAAGAAATATTTTTGCTTAAAATCCTCTTGGGCTACAGGCTCTGGGGTTTCTTCTACTTCACTCACGTTCGGTTCTTTCTCCATGAAAAATTCTCCTAAATTACTGGCTCTTATCTTCTAATAAAATTGATGAGCATGCTTCTACATGATTGTGCGTTTGTAAATCATCGTATGATTTGAAAGAAACGCGAAATTTATACACATTTTTCGTTAAAATATGGGACAGTTCTCTTGTAAACCGTCGGATCTCTTGAAATATTTTCTGGTAGGGCATCCTAAGGGGTCCTAAAATCCCCACAGCTCCCGCAACATCGTGATGGATAAAGTAGGGCATTAGCACGACGCTACACTCTTTTTGTAAAAACTCTTCCCCAATGAAATAGGTAAGGCATTTCGATCGCATGCTTTGACGGAGTAGTTTTTGCATGAGCTCGGGATTTTCAAAGAGAGAAAGGCCTGTTGCTAAGGTCTGCGCCTGAGAAAATTCTGGATAACGGAGTAGCTTGGAAAGCCCCGTTTGAAAAAGGCTTTTTTCGTGGGTAGAAGAAGAATAGACAATGAAGCGGACCATGAGTTCGTTGTAGAGCCTTTGCGCCGTTTTGAGCAGCTTTTCATCGCTGAGGCACGGATTTTCTCCCTTATTGAGCCTCCAAGCAAAGTAGCTTTCTAAGATTTTCAGCTCTTCTTCTTCAAAGGCATTTTGGAGGTAAAAGCTTTCGGTATGAATGAGCCCAAAATCTGTAACGACGATGCAAAGAGCTTTTTGCGACTCTAACAAAATGAATCGAACCTTCTGGACAAAATCCATCTCAAAAATTGGTGTAGAAATGAATACAGGACAATCGACACTATCGGCTAACGCTTCTGCCGATGCGTGCAAAAGAGCAATCAGCTCTTTTTTCTCTTCTTGCTCTAGAAGGAAGGGTTGTTTATTTAGCTGCTCATCTTGATGATACTCTGCATAAAACCGGTACGCTTTTGCTGTAGGTATCCGCCCTCCAGAAGAGTGTGCTTGGTGCAAAAACCCCTCTTCTTCAAGGCGCACAAAGTAATTGCGGATGGTCGCCGAGCTGATGTTTGTTAATCCTTGCTGCCGTAAAGTATCTGAGCCGACCGGTTTCCCTGTATCGATATAAACCCGAACGAGCCCCAAGAGAACTTGTTGCTTACGCTCATGCTTACTAGGTTTTTTCGCCATCAAATTTTTCAAAAAGCACTCATAAGTATATCTATCATTATACAAAAGGAATTGTTCTCTCGCAACAATTTTTAGCAATTAAAGACTTAGATTGCTGGGTTTATTGTCTAAATAACTAACAAACAACGAATTAAAAATAATTTTTTTTACAAAAAAACCAGAGTGAAGAACCTTGGCATAAGGGGGCATACTTTGAAAGCATGCGTAACGTGGGAGGCAAAAAACGCTTTGTAAAAGCATTTTTTAAGAGCGGCATTGTTCAAAATCTAGAAATCTCTCCAGAAAACGGTAGTTTCCAAGAAAAGACTCAAACCACTTTGGGCTAAGGGAAGCGCAAAGTGGCTTAAGCATTCTTCTTTCAAGACATTGGTAGCATGGTTTTACGCAATTAGAGCATTGCAAGCGAGCTTATGCGCAGTGGAGGATCTTCAGAAAGTATCTCTGCAACAGTTTGTCCTGCATCCTTCGCATCTAATTGATCGATCTTGATTTCGAAACGAACATTTTTTTTCTCTTCCGCGGAAGTAGTCACTTCGCTTTCTTCTAAGTTTTGCCTTACAAGAAAAATACTGTTCGACTAGGTCCTTAAGAGTGATGGTATCATCTTTTAAAATGATGGTTTGGATGATAGGAAGATCAACCTCCAATCTTTTTGGTATAATGCCTCCATGGAGATCCAGGTCAATTCCTTGATTTCTCATCTCATCCAGCAATTGCTCGGAAGAAAGATCAAGAACCTTTCTAACAACAGATGGGATCAGACCCTTTTCAGCATCTTTAAAACCAAACCAGCACCAAGAGTTATGGGTCTCCATGCATAGTTTAGTATAGAACGGTCCCATCTTCTCATTCCTCCAAAGGAGCTGATTATCTATAGGAAGGATTCCAAAACCTTGCGTATTTTTCTTGCTCTCTTGACCCTCTTGGGATGCGTTAGGAACCTTCTTTCTAAAAAGGAGATTTTGCCGGTTTCTATCCTCATTGCCGGTCAAAATATCGAAAATACCTGTGAGCTGCAACTCTTCCAAATCGCATGCCGAGCTACTTTTATCTAAATGGTATTCGTTATAGATCGTACTTGCATCTCCTAGGTTCTGCACAAATTCTTGCACTTCATAGTACCGCTCTTTTTCATCTTCGACGGTTACTGTTAAACCCTCTTTTTTATTCTCGCCGATGACTTTTACAAGCTGGGAAAAAGGCGTACGCAAACCTAAATTCTCAGCAATGACTTTCCCAGCCTCTGATTTTGCGTAACCATCAAGACACCAATTGTAGGAGAGGTTATAGAGCGCAGAGTCCTCTAGCAAAGTCTTGTCGACAATACTCTTAGCTTGAGCAAATACCTCAGAATCGGTTGTAAGCATAGAAGAAACAGTTTCTTCTGGTGAATGGCGCGGCCCTAGTAACAATTTCTCAATTGTGTAACAAACCACTTTTTGTATCGTTAGGTCGGAAGGCGCATTTTTACGAATAGGTTCAAACGCTCTATTAGAAAATATTTTCTCCGCAGCTTTTATTACAGAATTTTTGAACTGTCCAGACGGCAAAAACTTTTTCAAAACAAATACTTTTCTTTTGTGAATTTCACAAAACTCTGGAGCCGTTACTCCTTTTCCGATACTTGTTCTCTTAACACAGTCCAAGTAAGAAGGGTCTCTTTCCTTAGAAGTGTTTTCCGGTTTGTGATCAGGAGCCATTTCATCCTTGATCGCTTGCACAATCCGTTCCTCCGTTGTAGGAGAAGCGTTTTTAAAGACCGAATGTTCATTAAGGACATTTTTCAAACGGAGAAGATACTCAGCAAACGCTTCCTTACCAGTGAACGTGTATTGAGGCTTGGAATAGCGCTCGAATACGTTCTGAAAACAAGGTTCAATATGATCGCGCACATGGACTGTCCAATTATATCCACCAAGCTTTTTAGCGCGAAAAGAACCGTACTTATTGCTTGAAAATGCCGACCCAAAAAGTTTCGGCATTTGTGGGAGAGAAGCGATCGACTTTTCGATCGTTTTCTCACAACACCGGGAACAATAAGAGGCAGTAGACTGTAGACAATTTCCTAAAGAGGACAAACACGAAGACATGAAATCATTTTCCTTTAAACTCTATGAGCAAGCTCTGATTTTTTCAAAGCCGCTTTTGGAGATGTTTTTATTATAATGGTTCTAAACATTGTATAAGAAATAGAGAAAAAACAAAAGACCTACTCTTTATTTAAATAAATGAAAATTAAGTAGATCTGTTAGTAAAACAACTTCACAAGTAGAAACTAGCTGCGTCACAACAACCGGCAGCAGCGTGAACGTTCTAAGAACCCGTTTAAAATCTTTTTAAAAGAAGGGCAGCAAAGGCGAAAACAACCATGTGTAGGCTTGTATTGAGCTTTC
>JBCAXK010000023.1:0-23033 GCA_038534095.1 Chlamydiota bacterium
CAGCTTTTCTCTTTTTTTAAAAATGTTTGTTTTTAAAATATTTTTATAGTTAATTAAATTTTTTATTTAATTTTATTAATAAATAAATTATTATATAATAAAAAAAGGGACTGCTATGACATCTTTTCGCTCTATTGCTGATCAGGCTTGGGAAACAACCTCGATTACTTTTGAACCGCTGTGTGGAGCCGCGCTTCTATTGCCAGTCAAAATAGTAGGGAGGATTCTCACGATTCCTTTCATTCCCTTATTCACTGTTGCCGATTTTTTCCGTCGTCAATCGTATTATGCCTCTGTAAAAGGGGAGATCCAACAGTTCACTCAGCTCAATTGTGAGCAAACCCCTAAATGTGTCAGCTTGCATCGGGAACTAACAGCTTCCTTGAGTCAGCAGAGATCGATCATGAAAAAAATTGAGAGTTTACAAGGTCTTGAAAAAGACACGAGACTCTTTTGCGAGCAGTACGGAAAAAACGAACCTATGGGGCTCATCACCCGGGATGCAAATGATCGCGCTTTGTTGATCAGCAAAGTCGTTGAAGAGGTCGTTGCTCCAAGAAGTGCCCCTTCTGCTCCGATACGATTTTCTATTACAAACGACCAGATGTCCTGGGCAGACAGGGTTTGGGAAAAATCTCGCCTATCCTCCCGTTTTCATTGTTGCTCTATCGTCCAATACCTATTCAATATTGCTGTGTTTACGATGCTTCCAGTCTTGACTGTGATCGATTTTGTTTCTAATCGCTCGAGTGGCGTTGCAAACATTCTGATAGCACAAAGAGATGAGCAAGAGGGAAGGTCGATGCAGATCGCAGAAAGGCTCAAAAAATTCCAAGGAACCAGAGACTCTATCATCGTAGAAAAAAGGTCTTCAAAGGAAGGGGAAGATACATTCCTCAAAAATGTTGAGCGCCGTTTTGATGAAATCATTCAAAATCGGGAAAACGCCCACGCTTCTTATGTTTTTATGACTAAAAGCAATGTTTCTGTTTTGGATCGCTCCTGCTTTCTATCCCACGTTTCACATGCTTTTATCTCGGAAGATGGGTTTTTTTCAAAAGGAGGCCTGACTGTCGTGTAATGTTCCCCATTTAGCAAAAGGTTTTTTACGGAGACTTGGTGGCGTTGTTCTTTAACGTTTTTTTAGCAATTTGGCCATTTTTACCAGTCTCCCAGTAAGTGAGGAGAAATGGATAAAAATGTCACAAAGCTCTGTTTTGATGAAATCATTCAAGATGGAGATAAGATTTATCTCATAAGGAATCTTTGTTGATAAATGGGCATAGTATACACCACCACATTCTAGGACTAAGTATCATCTCTTAGCCGGAGAGTTTCACGGCGTAGACTCGCACTATGTGTGTTCGAAATTTCTCGCTGTGCCGTTAGCATAGCCATACATTCACGATGGACACAATGGTTTGTATGCCATGAAACGAGCGACATATAACCGGCGGACATAAGTATGGCAACGGGTAGGCAGTTGATGGCCGATTTCGCAACCGGGTAGTCATCGAGTAATGAGCTATACGTGAGATGGACTGCTAAATACGTTGCACATGTAGCAATAGACATATACTTCAAATTCGAGCATTGTTTTTGTTTAAGGCGATCAACCTTTGTCTGCAGGAGCTCTTTTTCCCGTGTTAATTCGTTTATTTTTGGAATGGCAATACGATACCATTCGTCCATTTGGTTGTTAGTATATTGAACAGCCATAAAAAAACCCTTTTGTTTTTAATTTCTATGCCTTTTTTTCAATAAAATTCTATTACTCAGAGCCCTTTCAGTAGAAAGTTTTGATAGCTGATGTGGTACGATGGTGAGTTCTTTGAACCCAAGGGACCTCAAGTCGCGCCGCAAACACATTTTATCTTAAGGGAATGTTATTGATGATTTTCTACAAAAAAAATTATCAAAACTTTTTACTTAAAACGCCTTGACAAGATAAAAAATATCAATAGAGTAAGTACTATTTCTTTTAAAATAGGTGAAAAACCTTAAAATAAAGAAGGATTGGATTTTGAGAGCAGATTTTCGATTAGATGGTATTCCATGGTCTTCTCTAGAAATTTCCATAGAAAAAGAGATGCAGTACTTGAAGAACACTCTTTTATTAGGAATCTTCAACACTCTAGCAGCTTTTTTTACCCTAGTCTACTGGCCAGACCCTTGTCCAGCTCTTGGCTTCACAGTTTTTACATTGGGCTCTATAAGTTGTTTTGTATGTATTCAACGTACTCGTGAAAGAATCGATAAACTCATCAATAAGGGTACTAAGGAGGGAGTCATCCAACATCTTGTTATCGGAGAATCTGCTCCTGGATCTGGTGTTATGAATGCTCGCTTTGTAGTTATTGCAGATGACAAAAGATAAATAGGGATTTTCTCAGACTTAGTTGAAACAAAAATCAATAGAACAAAAAATAAAAATGATTTAAAATACTGTAAAAAATGTATTTTTTAGAATTTAAATGATAGAAAAAACTTTTACAATAGAATCTTCACAATTCGTTTCTTCTTTACAAAGAGCGAGGGAAAAGATTCAATCTTCTAGTTACACATCTATTTGGAAGAACCGCTTACTTGCGACAGCGCTTCTTCTTGCAGCTGTTGCTTCAAAAATTTTGATTACAGGGTTTTTTGGGTATTTCGCAATGGGGCTTTTTGGAATTGCTGCTGCATATTTTTTTGCGCAGGAGCAGTCTTATGACACTTTGATTCACAATATTGAAAAAATGCAGAGTGCTCAAAGAGGAAGCGCCAAGCCAGTAACCTTAAAGTTGATTTGCAAAGACAAAGGGCCTTATTCCCGTTCTACGGCTACGTGTGAAATCATTGAAGGGATGAAAAAAACCCCTTTTTTCTCTTTTCTTTCAAAAGGCG
The DNA here is from genome assembly GCA_038534095.1 of Chlamydiota bacterium. Classification (GTDB taxonomy): domain Bacteria; phylum Chlamydiota; class Chlamydiia; order Chlamydiales; family SM23-39; genus JBCAXK01. The sequence goes on from JBCAXK010000023.1 coordinate 2,887, forward strand.
CAATAGATCCCAGATCCCTTGAGGGGAAAAAACTCACCGTCCTTTTAGAGGTCATCAAAAATCCTGCTTAAAAACTTGGTCACCGATCCCTGATAAACTGTGTAAAAGCTTTTTACAAATGGACGGCTGAGAGGAGTTTTCTTATAGCTTCCACAGCCTGCTTACTCTTTAACCTCTCCTAGTTAGATCAGGGTATACGGCTTACGTGCTTTCCTCTCATTACTCCCTTGAGAAACATTGCAAAGGTAGTTTTTATACAACATGCAAAAGATACCGAAGCTGTAAGGCTAGAAACGCTATTGCTTCTTTAGTCTTTCTACAGCGAATCATCTAGAATTTTTTCTCTACACTTGCTGTCTGCCTTTTTTATAGGGAGACAATCAGCCATTTTTGTATTCCACCTGCTCAGTTGATGAGAGCGTAGCTTCATCAAGGTTGGTTTTAGCGAATAAAAACCGATGTTTGTATGAGAGAAGGTTTAGCGCTCGAAGGGAATCTGGGACTCGAGTAGCGAAGCGGCCTCTTCAAAGGCTGCGCGGACACTTATTTGCCTTAAGCAAAAGGGGAGCCTGCAAGATCTCCCAAGGCAAGGAGAGCAGGATCTAGGACGCTTTAAGATGCGCGCTGCTGGCACATCGTATGGGCCACATTTTTTAGGATCAGTCGGGGAGAAAAGGGCAAGCGTAGGTTTTTTTAACGCGCAAGCAAGATGCATCGGTCCCGTATCGTTTGTGATGATGAGATCGGTTGCTCCAAGTAGGCTCGCGTAGTTCCTTAAGGGGAGGGGGCCTGCCAAAAGACTTTTGGGGAGGTCTTGTACAAGAGCGTTTCCAAGATCTTCTTCACCAGCGCCCATTCCAATGACAATTTGGCAGGAGAGCTCTTCTTCAAGCCGTTTCCCCAAAAGAGCGTAATGAGAGATTGGCCAGCACTTATAACGGTCTTTGGCCCCAGGATGTAAAAGAACGAGCGGTTTTTTTGTAGGGTTTTTTTCTTGGATCCAAGATTCTCCCCAACTCTTTTCTTCCTCAGTGAAAAAATAGCGTAACGAAGGGTCGAGAATCGAAGCGCCCACCTCTTCAATGAGCTTGCGCCGGCGGTCAATTTCATGGAGAGAGGTCTTTACAGGATCGGTGAGTAGAGAATCTAACCCTTTATGCTGACCTTTTGTGCCAAAAATCCGGGGGATTCCGCTACAAACAAGGAGTGGTAAAAGGAGTCTTTGGGAGGAGTGAAAAATAAACGCCGCGTCGTAACGCTCTTTTTCGAGTTTTTGTTTGAAGCGGAGGCTTTGCCAAAGAAGCGGCTCTTTAATGAGAAACGTTTTACGAATGTCAGGATTGTGTAAAAAAAGGTTTTTTCCTAAGGGATTTGTCAAAAGATCTATCTCAAAAGAGCTCTTTTTAAGGGCGTGAATGGCGGGAGTAGACCAAAGGGAGTCTCCCAAGCCTGTTGTGGCTACAGCAAGGCACCGTTTGATCGGACGATTAGAGCGCGCTTTAGGAAAAAGAGCGCAGATGGAGCGGATGCCAAGATTTTTTAAAAAACGGAAAGCCATGGTAGTTTTTTATGAGCTCCTTTTAATCAAATAGTGGTCAAAGCCCCTTATGAGTCTCCTTTGCTTATTTGGGCAGAAAGGGGAGGAGCTACCCCTATTTTAGAGATGTTGAACCTTGTTTTACCTGCTAGCTTTGATCCTCAGTGTTTGCGGGAATGTTCCAAAGTCTAACAATGAAAAACCAGAATTGTTTCTCAAAAGACTGGAACCTTTGCTTGCAAGAATCATGAGGAATCCAGGTCTTAGGTGCTTACTTTTTACTAACGCTTTTGTGCTACCTTGCCAGCTTGCGTAGCAAGGGCACTCTTTTGCATCATGCCAGATTTTTCAGAAAAAGGGGCAAGATTTCTTATTAGTAAAGCCGCTTAATACAAAAGCGCCGCCGAGTGAATGTAGTCTTGCCAAGAACAAACCGGAATCTCTTTTGGGTCCACTTCAATCAAGCACCGTATGAAGATCTTTGCGAGCTGTAAATTGGTGATGAGAGGGATGTGATGATCGATCGCCAACCGTCGCATGAGAAAGCCATTATCACCCGTTTCTGTCTGTTTAGGAATGTTGATGATCAGATCCACTTTTTGTTGCTCGATCAAAGTCGCTGCGTTGGGTTCTAAATATTCTGAGACCTGATGCACAAACTTCGATCCAACTCCGCTTTTACATAGCCGGTCATGCGTCCCCTCTGTAGCGTAGAGCTCCCAGCCTTTTTCTTCTAGGCGAATGAGGTCTTCAATGAGGGTTTGTTTGTCAATGGAGCTTAAACTCATCAGCAGTCTTTTCCCACGAATCGTCTGCTCTGTTGCTAGCCAAGAGGAGAAAAACGCCTGGTAATAACTCGGAGCAATGCAGGCGACCTCTCCGGTTGAAGCCATCTCTACCCTTGCTACTGGGTTTGCGCCTTTGAGCCTTTGATAGGAGAACTGGGGGGTTTTTACTCCCACGTAGTCGAGTTCTAATGTCTCATAGGCTTTTTGCTCATGGCAGCCCAAGAAAATTTCTGCCGCAATTTCCATAAAATTTTCTCCCGTGATTTTTGAGACAAAAGGGAGAGACCGGGAGGCTCTAGCATTGCATTCGATGACTTGGATCGTCTGATTTTTTGCAATGAATTGCATGTTGAAAGGGCCTGTAATTTTGAGGGCTTTGACCACTTTTTTGGTGATGTTTTTCGTATTGCGGATCGTTTCTAAATGGAGCCTTTGGGGAGGTAGTACAATAGTCGCATCTCCCGAATGGACCCCCGCATTTTCGATATGTTCAGCAATGGCAGAGATCACAACCGTTCCCCTTTCAGCAACGCCATCTACTTCGAGCTCTTTCGCGCTGCTGATGAATTTAGAAATCACAACGGGATGATCGGGAGAAACGATAGCCGCTTCCTCTAAAAAACCGACGAGGCTTGTTTCATCGGGAGCGATGTTCATAGCCGATCCCGATAGCACATAAGAGGGGCGGACCAAAATCGGATAGCCCACCTCCTTAGCAAAGGCTTTCGCGCTTGCAATGCTTGTGATGCTTTGCCATGGAGGCTGGGCTACTTGTAGCTCGCGTAAAAGAGAAGAAAATCGCTCCCGATTTTCTGCCCGATCGATATCACATCCCAAAGTGCCAAACAGGGGCTGACCTGCTTGTTCCAAAGCAAAAGCAAGGTTGTTCGCTATTTGTCCTCCTACGCAGACAACGATTGCTTTTGGAGGAGAAAAATCGCAAATATCTAAGATACGCTCTAAGGTGAGCTCTTCAAAGTAGAGCCTGTCTGACTCATCGAAATCGGTCGATACCGTTTCTGGGTTGCAATTGATGATCGAGGTTTTTACCCCATGTTTTCTTAGGGTTTTGACCATATTGACAGCGCACCAATCAAATTCTACAGAAGATCCTATTGCGTAGGGACCCGATCCGATCACAATCACATGCTCTTTTTCTAGAGCAAGATCATCTTCTTCTCCATGATAGGTGAGGTAAAGGTAGTTGGTCTGAGCCGCGTATTCTCCAGCAAGCGTGTCGATCTGCTTCACAACTGGATGAATCTTCTCCTGTTTTCTTAAGGATCGCACTTCGGATGGAGAAAGACTCCAAATCTTCCCTAAGCTCTCATCAGAAAAGCCCCACTGTTTTCCTAGGAGAAGAGACGAGTAGCCTGCGTCTTTTGTCTGCAAATCTTTATAGGCTTGTGCGATCTTAGCAATATGGCGCAGAAACCAGGGAGTAATTTGGGAGAGATGGTGCGCTTTTTCTACCGATCCTCCCGCAAAGAAAAATTGGTACAAAGCAAAAAGGCGCTGATCTGTTGGATGCTCAATTTCCCGGTTAATCGCAGTAATCGGTCTTGGGGGATCTTCGATCCCGCAGCTTCCGATGTTGAGCATTCGGATCGCTTTTTGTAGCGCTTCTGGGAAAGAGCGCCCGATGCCCATCACCTCACCTACACTTTTCATTTCTGTCCCAATCGTCCTTTCTGCAAAGGGGAGCTTGCCCGTATCCCAGCGGGGGATTTTGACGGTGATGTAATCGAGGGCAGGTTCAAAAAAAGCAGAGGTTTGTTTGGTCATCACATTTTTGATTTCGTGCAGCTTGTAGCCTAGCGCAATCTTTGCAGCCACAAAGGCGATCGGGTAGCCGGTCGCTTTTGAGGCGAGAGCACTTGACCTTGAAAGGCGGGGATTCATCTCGATCACCCGATAATCGAGCCTATCTGGATGAAGAGCAAATTGCACATTGCACTCACCGAGCACGGCAAAATGTTGACTAATTTTGATCGCTACATCTCTTAAGAAGTGGTACTCTTCATTATTGAGAGTTTGAGAAGGGGCAACAACCACACTTTCTCCCGTATGAATCCCCATAGGATCAAAGTTTTCCATGTTGCAGATCGATAGGCTTTGGTTGTTATGATCTCGGATGATCTCATACTCGATCTCTTTAAAACCAAAGAGGTACTCTTCAATGAGCGCATGGGGAGCGATCGCTAACGATTCGGAGATTTTTGCAAGAAGCTCAGATTCATTGGAGATGCGCGCAGAGCCAAGACCTCCAAGAGAAAAGCCTGTTCGTAGCATGCACGGGTAGCCGATTTCTCGAGCGCCTGCTAGGGCGCCCTCTACAGAGGTAACGAAAAAGCTTTTTGGGGTATGGATCCCAATCGAGCGGAGCTCTTGCTTGAACAATTCCCGATCTTCCGCTTTTCTAATGGTGCTTGTATTTGTCCCAAGAACGCTGACGTTTAGGTCAGAAAAAACGCCCGCCTCTTCTAAAGCAAGGCCTAAATTGAGGGCGGTTTGCCCTCCAAAGGAGAGAAGAATCCCCTCAGGACGCTCTTTTTCTAGAATTTTTGTTAAGCTATCTACGTTTAACGGCTCTAAGTAGACAGTATCGGCCATTTTTTCATCGGTCTGGACCGTAGCGATGTTGGGATTCACAAGGACTGTTTCAATCCCTTCCTCTTTAATCGCTTTGATCGCTTGAGATCCCGAGTAATCGAATTCTCCAGCTTGTCCAATTCTGAGTCCTCCCGAGCCGAGCAATACAATTTTTTTCCCTGAAAACTTTTTCATAATGATTCTACAAAAGCTCCAAAAAGGTAGCGCGCATCATTGGGTCCTGGAGCGCTTTCAGGATGAAATTGCACCGCAACATGGGGTTTTTTTCGATGCATGATCCCTTCAACCGACCCATCATTGAGGCTCGTGAAATGGACCTCCCAGTCTAAGGGGAGGCTTTCTGGATCGATGGCCCAACCATGGTTTTGGGCAGTGAGGATCGCCCGATTTTGCGTATGATCAAAACAGGGTTGATTGTGTCCCCGGTGACCAAAACGGAGCTTATAGGTGGTTCCTCCAGCAGCGAGCGCCATGAGCTGCGCGCCGAGACAAATGCCGAAGATGGGACGATCTTGCTTGAGCGCTTTTCTTAGCACCTTGATCGTTTTGGTCGCGCTTTTAGGATTGCCTGGACCGTTCGATAAAAAGATCCCATCAGCCGGGTCGTTTGTATAGTCGTAATCGTAAGGCACTACAAGAATGCGAAGCCCTCTTGCGCTTAAGGAGCGTAAGATATTTCTTTTGATCCCACAATCGACAGCGATGATCGTTTTGTCTCCCGATCCAATACGATAAGGCGTTTTCGTGCTAACCTCAGCGATCAGGTCCCGCTCTTCACCAAAGGGGGGCTGCAAAAGAGTTTCGAGATCAGGCGGGGTTTTTTCTGAGGATTTTTTTACGCAAAATGCTCCGAAAGATGAACCTTCGTCACGGAGCACTTTTGTGAGAGCTCTTGTGTCTACCCCCCACATGATGGGCACATCTTGCTCTTTTAGCCACTCTAAGAGAGATTGCGTCGAAGCAGCGTGGTTGGGAACAAAACTCGGCTCCGCAACAATGACCCCACTTGCCTGCACTCGGTCAGATTCCCAATCTTCCTTTGGAGGCACTCCGTAGTTTCCGATGAGGGGATAGGTGAAGGTGAGGATTTGTCTCCGATAAGAGGGATCGGTCAGCGATTCGACGTATCCGGTCATTCCCGTGGAAAAGACCAGTTCCCCCACAGCTTTCTTTGTTTGATCTATGGGACAAAACCCTTGAAAATAGCGCTTAGAACAGCCATTTTTTGATGTGGTGAGTAGTACGGCAGAGCTCATTGCTTATTTGAGTAGTTCATTAAGTAGGGAAATAGCAAAGCAATTTATTGCAATCTTTGCAACCATTTGCGTGAATTTTTTCTATTTTGTTTTCGCAAAAGGGCTTTTGTCGTCGATTTTTCTTCTACCTGCAGTAGATCGGAGATTCCTTGTACCCAATGGCTATCGAGGTTGAGCGCATCTAACCGGTATGCACAAAGCCCCTGTTTTTTTACTAAGGGAAGGTAGAGCTTTTCGATTTCAAAGAGGGTTTCGATATGGTCTGAGGTGAAACTGAGAGGAATAAACAGTACGTGTTTTCTCCCTTGATGCCACGATAAAATGGAAGAAGCTGCCTCTTCTGTGTAGGGCTTTAGCCAGGCTCCTGGACCAAATTTCGATTGGTAGCAAAGGCGGGATAGCGCTTTTGGAAAAGCGCTTTTGATCGCTCTATACGAAGCTTCACACTCCTTTTGGTAGGGATCGGTTTTCACATAACGTTGAGGAATGCCGTGGGGAGAAAAAAAGAGGAGCACTTCCTCTTCCTGGAGATTGTTGCTGGTGAGAAAGGTGCGGATTTTTTGCTCGTAGGCCAAAGTGAAGCTTTTGTGGTCAGGATAGGAGCGGATCCAGCGGAGTTTGTCACAGGTAGCTGGGGTTAAGTGCTCGACAAAAAATTGCGCGATGCTCCCTGTCGTTGCGTACGAAAACTGGGGAAATAGGGGCAAGACGGTGATCTCCTCTTCACTAGCCATCTCTAAGGTTTCTAGGCTTTTTGCGTGAGTTTTGGGAAGATACCGGTGGAACGTGCTGATTTTGATGTCAAGGTCTTGTGCGAGCTGCCTCGCTAACTCTTCTGTGTCCTCATGAATGGGGGACTTTCCTCCAATCTCTCTATAGTCCTCTTCCACTTTTTTTGCCCGTTTTTTGGCAATCCTTGTGAAGACAAACTTGTGCCAGCTGCGAGGAAGGCCCGTTCTGAGTACTTCTTGATCACAAAGCAGTTCGATTAAGAATTCGGGGATTTCGAGAAGGGACCTAGGTCCGCCAAAATTGACAAGCAAGCAACGCATCGATTACCATAGGATGTATGAAATGGCAGCCTATCAAAAAAGGGATTTTTTTTTCCTTCCTTTTTCTTTTTGCGTGCGGATCCCCCTCTTCTTCTCTTTGGAAGCTCGGTTTACAAAAAGAACTTCTTGTTCTTCCTGGGTACAGCAAAAATGCGTATTTAGAAGGGTTTTTACAAGATCTATTACAAGCGATTGCAGAAAAACAGCGCCGCACGATTTCCCTGGTTTTTGGCGAAGAAGACCAGCTTTTCTACCAGCTAGAGGAAGGGCAGATCGGAGGAATTTTCACCTTGGAGCAAAAAAATGCGCTTCTTGAAGAGCGCTACCACTTTTCTCCTCCGATCATCGATCTCGGGGTCTATCTCATTGCGCAGGAGGAAAAAGCTCCTAAAGATTCCCGCTTTCGAGAGAAAGTCATCGGCTACTTTGCTAGGCAAGATCACGATCTTCTTGTGACCAAGTATCCAGAGGCGGTTTTACGCCCCTACGGGTCATACCGCGATCTTTTTGCTGCGCTCGATCAAGGAGAGATCGACGCCGCCGCTGCGAAAAAAGTGATTGCAAGTAGCTACATCAACGAATTTTATATGAACCGGTTATTTTTTCTGAAAGAGCCCCTTGCTCAGCAGTCTTTGTACCTACTTTCGCTAAAAAATAGCGAACAGCAAGGGAGGTTTTTAGAGAGAGCGTTTTCTTCGATCCCTCTTCAAGAGTATGAGCGCTTAGAAAAGAAGTGGTCTCTTACGATCCGTTGATCTGCAGATCTTACGTGATAAAGCTGCTCTAAAATGGTTTCATCTGTAGGGCAAGCCTCTAAAGACCAGATGTTTTTTATGTAATCTTGGATACTTCGATCTGAAGTAAATCGTCCCATCGATCCAATGTTGTGGAGCGCGTATTCGGCCCACTTGTACCGATCTTGGAAGAGATCTTCCACCTTTTTTTGCGCTTTGTAGTAAGCGGGAAAATCTTTGAGGACAAAATGTTCATCGGGCCTTTCGTCGTAGTCCCCCTCAAGAAGCGTTTTTCTTATGTGAGCACAGCACTCTTTTTCAGAAGGATCTTGGCTGAGCTCATCGCTAATGAGAAAATCGAGCACTTTTTGGAGGAGGGGATCTTGTTTGTAGAGGTCTGTAGGAGAGTAGTGATCACGCGCAGTAGCCGCTGCAGAAGCGCTCATCCCAAAAAGGAAAGGCCAGTAGCGCTCTCCGACAGCCTCTCGCATCTCAACGTTGGCCCCATCATCTGTGCCGATGGTTAGCGCTCCATTCATCGCGAGTTTCATATTCCCTGTCCCCGAAGCTTCTTTTCCTGCTAAAGAAATTTGTTCCGAAAGATCGGCTCCAGGAAGGATCATCATCGTTTTTGTGACGTTGTAATTCTCTAAAAATGCTAGCTGCAAAGAGCCTGAAGTTCTAGGATCTTGATTGATTTTTCTTGCAATCATGTACGCGATCCGAAGAATCGCTTTTGCGTTGCGGTATCCTGGAGCCGCTTTTCCTGCTAAAAGGACCATCCGTTTCACAGAGCGGGAGCCTGGATTTTCTCGGAGTTCTAAATAGATCGCTAGCACATGCAACAGATTGAGAAGCTGCCGTTTGTATTCGTGGATCCGTTTGATTTGGACAGAAAATAGCGCCTCTTCTCCTAAAACCGGGTAATGGTCTATAAGAGCGCCTTTTTGATCGCGCAGACGCGCTTCTTTGCGTAAAAAGTCGATAAGCGCCCTTTTCCCTTCCGCTTTGATCGCAAGAAATTGCTCTTGGACGCTTCGCTCTGTTGCCCGCTCTTTTAGGCGCTCAATATGGGAAAAATCTTCGACCCATTTTCCTCCAATTTGCTCGGTAATGAAACGGGCAAGTAGAGGATTGGCATCGAGGAGCCACTTTCTGTGTGATACGCCATTTGTGACGGCGCACAATTTTTCAGGATACAGGGAAAAAAAATCAGCAAACATTTCTTCTAAAATCCTTGTGTGGAGCTCAGCTACTCCGTTGACTTTATGAGATCCGTAGAGAAGGAGGTGGGCCATTTTTACCTGCCCATTTTGAATGATTGAGAGCTCTTGTGCCTTTTTGTTTCCCTCATTGAAATGGCTACGCACCTGTTTACAAAATGCAAAATTGAGCTGCTGGATGATTTTGTATTGGGCCGGCAAAAGAGTCATCACCCGCTCTTCATTCCACTCTTCTAAGGCCTCCTTCAAGACGGTATGATTGGTGTAGCTCGTCATCGCTTGGGTATACTCAAACGCCTCTTCTAAGGAAAGCTTAGGATCTTGCGCTCTAAGAAGTCGTATCAGCTCGGGAATAACAAGACCTGGGTGAGTATCATTGACCTGAATGCGCACCTTATCGACGAGAGCGATGGGGAGATGAGCGGGGGATCCCGCAGTTTCTCCTAAAGCCTGCTGCCTGAGAATATCTTGTAAAGAGGCAGACACGAGTAGAAATTCCTGTTTGAGTCGTACTCTTTTCCCCTCATTATGGTGATCGCTTGGATAGAGTACGTCGGTAAGAGAGGTGTTTTCTCCAGCAGGCCCAAATTCGCCTGCGTTGTACCTTTGTAGAGCAAAGTTACGGGGCGATTCTTTTGTCGACCAAAGGCGCATGGTGATGACAGAAAATGCGGCTTTTTTTGTGGGGAAGCCTACAATCGGGTAGTCGTAAGGGATCGCCCGCACTTTTTCTCCCCCCTCGAGGATCTCTCCTTCTGCTCCTTGCGCAAAAGCTCCTTTGTACTGCACATGGCAAGCGAGCGCGTCTCTACGAAACTCCCAGGGATTTTCTCGTAAAAGCCAGCAATCGGGTCTCTCCATTTGGACGCCGTTCCATAGCTCTTGCTCAAAAATGCCATATTGGTAGCGAAGGCCGTAACCGATGGCGGGCAGTTGTAACGCAGCCATCGAATCTAAAAAACAGGAAGCAAGTCTCCCAAGACCTCCATTGCCAAGTCCCGGATCGGGTTCAACGCTGAGCAGCTTTTTCCAGGAGAAGGGGGTTTTTTTGAGGACGGTTTCCACAAGCTCTTTTGCGCCAATATGCAAAATATTGTTGTCGATGAAACGGCCTGGTAAATACTCCATGGAAAGGTAAAACAATGTGCGGGGCCGCTTTTTTTGTATGGAAAGGGAGCTTGCTGTCCAATGGATCATGATCTCCTCTTTTAGCGACTGGCAAAGGCTATAGTAAAACTCTTCTAATGAGGCATTTTTTAGGAGCTTGCCATAGTTTGTGAGCAAGTAGCGCTCAATGGTCTTGATGAGAACCTCTTCAGGAGAGCGTTGGGTATCCATAAATTTGTATATAAATCAAACGTAGATCGCTTTCAAGAGATAGAAAATGACGATACTGAAAAAAGCGCAAAAAGGGATGGTGACGACCCAAGAGAGGACAATATCTCGCAGGGTTTTTAGATTGAGCGCTTGTATCCCTCTTGCTAACCCCACACCTAAGACCGCTCCAACAAGAGAGTGCGTTGTGGAGATGGGGATGCCCAATTTTGAAGCGAGTAAAATGGTGCTCGCCGCTCCAAATTCTGCAGAAAAGCCTCTCGTAGGGGTCAGTTCTGTGATTTTTTTCCCAATGGTTTCAATCACCCGCCATCCCCAGGTAGCTAGACCGATGACGATCCCTATGCCTCCTAAAAATAGGATCCATAAGGGCACCTCGGTACTTTGCACAAGCGTTTTACTGCGAAGCACCTGAACAACAGCCGCGACAGGGCCAATCGCGTTCGCAACATCGTTGGCTCCATGAGCAAAAGCGACAAGCGAAGCGCTAACAATCTGCAAGACCACAAACATTTTTTCTACCGCTCGAAATGGGGAAGAGCTTTCTTGGAATTTGGTCGTTTTTTGCACTTTTTTTGATAAACTCTGCACGCGGGTGAGTAAATCTGCGACCTCATCGTGGGTAGAGGCTTTTGTTGAGAGCTTGACTCTTTGTAGGTGTTTCGCCGCCTTTTCAAGCCCGATCACATGTTGCGGATTGTGGTAAGGAGCTTTCAGCTCACCTCCAGGCATATAATGGAAGAGAAAGGCGCTAATCACCGCAAAAAAGGCGCCTGCGCTCACCGAAAGTAGGAGCGCCGTTGGAAAATCGATCGCAAGGTGCAAATTTTTGAGACCATCAAAAATAATGGCTAAGCTCAAGATCGAAAAGCAAGCAAACACAAGGAGGGGAGCTACTTTTTTCGTAGCAGCCAGAGGATTTTCTCGATAAAAAATTGACCGCTGGAGAAAGCGGAATACAAGATAAGAGATCAGCCCACTTAAGAGGGGAGAAGTGACCCAACTCACGGTGATCTTCACGATTTCGAGCCAGTAAATGGCGTTCATTCCTCCGATTACTCCTCCGAAGCCTAAAATGGCTCCTACGATCGCATGAGTTGTTGAAACGGGCATCCCAAAATAGGAAGCGAGTTGTAACCAAAGGCCGGTAGAGAAGAGCGAAGCCATCATGCCAATCACAAAGATGATCGGATTGGCAGAAAAAATCTCAGGATCTACGATCCCACCTTGAATGGTTTCTGAGACATGGCTCCCTACAAAAAATGCGCCACAAAACTCCAAAACTGCCGCGAGAATGACCGCTCTTTTTAGCGTAAGAGCTTTTGAACCAACAGAAGTTCCCATGGCATTGGCAACATCGTTAGCTCCGATATTCCAAGCCATGTAAAATCCTACAAGAATGGTGAGATACTTGAGGAAGATCAGCTCCATCGTATTCTACTTCAACTCCAAAATCATCCGGATGCGGTTGGCCAATTTTTCTGATAAATTCGACAAGCTGGCCAGTTCTTTGAAAAGGGAGCGCCATAAGTAAAAGCTTGCATTAGACAGCTGATCGGCTTTGCGAAAGAGCTTTTTGACAAGGGCGTATTGCAGGATATCTACTTCGTGTTCGCAGTAGGCGATATGATCGATCATCTTACGGGTTTTTTGGGCTTCAACGCCTCCAAAGGAGGCAGCTACGAGCGCTTGGAGCTGCTCGATCAACTGGCGGACTAGGGAAACAGAAGCAAGATTTTTTTCCCGAAACTCCTGAAAATCTTTTTGAAAGGCAGAGTAGAGATCCAAAGGCTTAGCGGAAAGAGTCGCTGTGATCGCAGCATCTTCTATCTGGTTAGCAATTTCATCTTGCAATTCCAAAATGTGCAAAAAATCTTCCCGATTGATGGGTAAAAGAAAGCTTTTGGGGAGATGAACGCGGATATCGTGTTTTGTGAGGTCTGCTTCATGCTCCAAGTGGGAAATATGCTTCGCTTGTTTCTCCACTTCCTGAAGATCTCCCTCGTCAAGCGCAGCGAATAAGGATTGCAACCCCTCCATACAAAGGAAGACTTTTTCCATATGTGTTTGCAAAGGAGCAAAAGGGGATTTCCCAAAGAGTTTCGCGATGGTAAGCATACTTGTAAGTATAGCGGCTTGTTTTATTTTACAAAAGTGGACACTTTACGAAGATCTTTTAAGCGCCTTAAGTCAAAGAATTCTACCTGCTTTTCTATAAAGAGCTCTGCCTAATCGAAAAAGTAGCGCCCTTTTCATCCCAAAAGTCTACGCAGCATAAGAACGCATTTTACCAAAAGGTGCCCGTTTCTATCCCGCTGCGCTCTTTTTTCTCTAAGCGCTCTACTGAGGGCTCTATATAGAATCTTAGGTCATGAGACAAAAGCCTCGATAAGGCAAGAGTTACAGAAAGACACGGGAGATTTCAATCAAATCGGAGCGATAATGCTCGCGCAAGACTTTGCCACTCTCTTGAGCAAAGTACATCTCCTCTTCAATACGGCTTATATAGTAGTTTTTGGAGGATCTATTTTGAAGAAAATGCACAACCTTTTCTCCCTGCTCAATAGCAAAGTTCGCTCCTCCTCCTGTGGCTGGGTCGACTGTCTGTAAAGCGTCTCCTAAGGCGATGACGGACATAGATCCCACCTCGTGTATGGGCTTCTCCAATCGATCCGAAGTGCATTCGAAGTACTGATACCCTTGGAGTGGTTTTGCCAAGGAACATTCAAAAAAACCAAAATTTTCCATTCCAAATATCCAAGAAATGCAAGCAACCACATTGATTCTTGCTCTACTAAGCTCCCCCCAGTACTCGAAAAAATTCCGGACCCTTTTGTCTGCCTGATGATAAGCTGTAGCAAGGCGTTTACTTCTTTGTTTGTTGTATCGCTGCTTTGCGGCCTGACTTGCTTGGATCAGTTTCTTAAGATGGGCGCTTTTCTCTTTGTTTAGGGCAAACCCTAGGAACTGCGCTCTTGGCAGATTGGCGATCAGACCGCTCCGCAAAATTCTTTTGGGATTTTTGAGACCTTCATTCTGAAATAGATAATAGCCCAAGTAGATCAAGAGGTAGTAGATTGTTCGAAAAAAACGGAAAGTGGCTACTCCGACCCGGGAAAAGCCTTGTAAAGGGGAGCGATCATAGATGGCGTAGCACAAAGGGGCTTTGGGCATATAGGGAATACGCCGAAGGTGGAGCAGAGTAGTTAAGTGGCTATTTGCTCCTTCTGCGTTCACAAGGATTTTCGGAAAAGGAAGTGTTCTCGTTTCTCCTTTTCTATTGGCAACGGTTATGCTCTGGTCTTTTTCAGAAATTGCTGTAATGGATCGTCCATAATCGATGGCGCACCTAGGATGATTTTTCTCAATATGCTCCCGAAAAGCCCTTTCAAGATCGGAAATGCTGATATAGCAGTCTTGTAGGCGCTGCTCTTTCAGGATAGGGGCGATTTTTTTTTGCTGAAGTAGAGCGTCATAGACTCCTATTTTTTCCATCCAACGCAAAGAACTCTGCGCAAGCCTAATTGGGTTTTGTCTCCCCTTATCATTTTTTTCCCTTGCTTCAAGGAGGTGTATGTTGTTGAATCCCTGTCTTGCAAGTCTGATCGCAAGGGCGCAGCCACCGATGCCTGCTCCGCTGATGTAGATGGGCTCGTTTGTGTCTATGGGGCGTGTTGTCATGCTCATACGGAAAAGTACCTATTTTTCTTATAAATGATTTCTCTTAAAAAGAAGGCAACGATGGGATTTGTTGTTACCTACAAATGGGACAAGTAGAGAGCCTCTCCCAAAAATCGGCTGCTTTTGGGGGACCTTTTGCCGCGCGTCCTTTAGGCCAGCTAAGCGGCCCGTAGCCCTCTTCTATAACACTGCCTGCAATTCTGGGTAGATTTTTTGCAACATGTGCTCATAGAGGTATTTCAATTCTTCTAGATTTAACCCCTCTTTGATCCGAAACAACATCGCTTCCTCGCTAGCACGATCAAAGTCTGATAGGGCTTCTTCGAGAGATTGTACAGGACTGAGAAGCACTCCGTAGCGGCTAAAACGCTTTGTGTTTAGCGATTGATGACAAAGAAGCTGCCGGCAGCCTAGAGTCAGCGCTTTACAGCAACGGAACGGATTGTCATGACTGAAAGGGTAGATGCCGGTTGCTAATGAAGTCATTACAACGTCATCGGCATGGTCGGGGCTAATGCACTCATTGCCCGCAGTCTCTAGACGGTTGTATTCAGAAACGATGTGCTCAGCAACATCGGCTGTATAGGCAATCGCGTAGCCAATCGTGTACCACTCATTTTGCCAAATGGGGGTGGAATAGAAGCTTTTTGTATGCGTTTTTGCAAAATGGGCCGCGGCGTGTACATTGATGAACGTGTTGACGTTTGTACGGATAAAATGGGTATATTGCCCCTGAAAGTATTCCATCGCTTTGATCGTTTTATGCAAAATCCGATCATATCCTGTTTTTGTAAAATGGGCATCGCCCACATAAAGAGTGTTCCCCTCAATCCAGACTTGCTCGTTTGTGCCAGGTTTTGGATGCGTGCAAACCATGAAGTAACAATCGACATCTTCACGCAAGTTCATGTACTGATCCCAGGTTCTTTTCCCTAAAAACCACCGATTATGAACGTAGTCATCTTTGTACTCTGTGGGGACAATGATGAGAACGCAGGTTTTACTTGGGCTAGAAGAGGGGTGGTTTGTGGGGACGAGAGTGTCCCTTGTCCAATTGCGTAACGCGCAAGGGTTTTGCTGCTTTTGCTGTTTTCCTCGGTAGTACAGGTGTTTTTTCCGGTTTAAAAGCACGTCTGTTTGTAGTGAGTCTCCTCGATCAGAGGCTATGTTGCTCCCAAATACTGGGCTTATGCAACAAAAAAACATTAGGATAAAAAAGGAGAGTAGATCTTTGAAAGAAGACATGTTCGAGATTCCTTATGTAAATAAAAAGAAAAAATTTATCAGTATTTACAGTGAGAATCAAGCAGCAAATTTCATGAACTTTTGTAGCGCAGCTTGGGCTAAAAAATGGTGATCATCAAGAGTTCTCTACTCGTTTTTGATCGATTCTAACAGCCTATTTCTATAGCGCGCTATTCCTGTATTTTGTAGCGCCTATTCCCCCCCATTTCTTCTGGATAAGGCGTTTAGCGTAGCGATATGGATTAGAAGTTTTTTGCAACGATAGAATGGAAAAAAAGAGGGGGCTTTTACCTATCTCGGGCCAGCTGTTTTCATGGGCTGTTTTAGTGGGAGGCAGATCTAATGACGTCTTTTTTCGGATGGCTCGAGAAAAGAGCTTCTAGCTCTTTTTCTCTCAGCACTTTGAAAAGACCTTTGGGCAGAGCTCCAAGGCGGAGATTGCCGATGCGGATTCTTTTTAAACTAAGCAGCGTAAGACGGGCTTTTTCCACCATGAGACGCACCTCATGTTTTTTTCCTTCAGTGACAATGATGCTACAAGTATTTTTTCGGATTTTCTTCACCCGCTTTGCTTGTACTTTTTTCCCAAGGATATAAAGCGGTTTCCCAAGCGCAACGAGCTCAGAGGAACCGAGCGGCTCCTTGGTTTTGATGATGTACTCTTTTTCAATATTTTGCTTGGGATGGATGATCTCTTGTTTGAGAAATCCGTTATTGGTGATGAGCAGTAGACCCTCTGTGTCTTTATCTAAACGCCCTACAGTAAAAAGCCGTTTTTCCGATGAGGGGAGGAGATCAAAAACAAGACGCTGTTTTGGGCTAGAGCGCACATTCGAACAGACAAACCCGCGAGGTTTGTTGAGGAGGTAAACTACGCTTGGAGGCTGGCTTGGGAGGGGTTTGCCGCTCACCGAAATATGATCTTTCGTCGGGTCGACCCGCGTCTCTGGGAGTAAGACTTTCTCCCCGTTCACAAGAACCAAACCTTCTTGGATCAGTTTTTCAGCGGCTCTTCTCGAAGAGATACCCGCTCTACTCATTACTTTACTTAGTCTTTCCATGGCAAATATTATACAAGAAAGAGAGAAACTTGGTATGATAAAAATATGAAAAATCGATTAATTCTCTTAAGACATGGGCAATCCCTATTCAATAAAAAAAATATTTTTACAGGATGGGTCGATGTTCCTTTAAGCAAACAGGGGATTGAGGAGGCAATTCTCGCCGGCAAACAGCTAAAAGACCTCCCCATTGATGTGATTTATACCTCCACCTTGATCCGCGCTCAGATGACAGCTTGTTTGGCGATGAGTGAGCATTCCACCACCAAAGTGCCCGTTATGATCCGCTCAGAAGAGAGCAAGGAGGGTGTTTGGGGCAAAGTGCATAGCCCAGAATGTGAAAAAGAGCTTCTTCCTATGTACATCGATTCTCGCTTAAACGAGCGGATGTATGGAGATTTGCAAGGATACAATAAGCAGGCTACGCGAGAAAAATTTGGGGAAAAACAGGTACATCTTTGGCGAAGAAGTTATGATGTAAGACCTCCTCAAGGGGAAAGTCTCGAAGATAACACGAAAAGAACCCTTCCCTACTTTCAGGAAACGATCCTTCCCTCTTTGGAGAAGGGCAATCATGTGCTCATCGCCGCGCATGGCAATTCTTTAAGAGCCATTGTCAAATTTTTAGATGGCCTTTCTAATGAAGAGATTTTAGGTTTAGAAATTCCTACAGGGAAGCCCCTCATTTATGAGTATGGAGCGGGATCTTTTACGAAGGGGTCCCTTTGAACGAAAAGCTCACCAAGGATATGGCCAAAATGACCGGCCTATCCCAATTTACAGCAACGCTCCATAGAGGCGTTTATGAAGCGCTTACGAAAGTGATTTTGGATGCCTACTTTTCCACAACGCTTCTTGAGGGGAAAAGCCATTTTGCGTTCATTGGCCATTTTGTCCATATTCCCTATTTTTTCTCTCTTGAAGAGGCCTACTGCTCGGTCCGAAGGTACGATACTGCGGAGGTCGATACCTTCTCCTCTGAAATTTTTGGTCCTAGAACAGCCCTGATTGTCGTGACAAGCGGAGATCTTTATACGAAAGAGCCATGCAATATGGTTCCCATTATAGAGAAAGCCGCAGAAAACAAGGTTCCGCTTCACGTCGAAATCACTCCAACAATTGGATTGCAATCGTCATTGATTGAAGAAGATAAAATCGACTCGCTCAGCTTCATGACAGAGGCGATCGGCGCTCCATTAGGATCCCTTTTGCTCTCGAAAAAAGAGAGCTTTCTTGATCCTCATGCTGTTGAAGAGTCCTTTTATGAAGAGGTGCGAGAAAAAGCGCTTGAGGTACAAACGACCTTTAGCGCAAGGCTTCTCAGCTTTGCCAAGAAAAAGCGGCTTCTTGTCAAAAAGGTGCAGGAAAAAATCCCAGGATTTCAAGAGTTGCCTGCGCTACCATCTACCCTAACAGGCACGATTCCTCATATTTATGGGGAAGCGCTGGCGTTTCGGGCGAAGTTAGCGGGTCTTCCTCTTGCCTATCATCCGAGTCACCCAGCAAAAATTGCGTTAGAGATCTCTGCAGACATGAGCGGAGAGAAGATTGAAGAGAGCGCCACGATTCTTGCAAGGGAAGTGCAGGCTTTACAAATGATCGCGGGTCGCCCATGAAACGCTCTATTGAACAAAGAATTCTTTCTCCCAAGTACGTTGGCCGGCTAGAACCAAGAACTGGGATGCGCTATTCGTTTGTAGAAGAGATCGATTCTGTACGTAGGGCGAGGCTCAGCCTAAGCCTGCTGATCGATGAAGAAGATGGGATCATCACAGACGCTGCGTTCCATGTCTTTGGTCCTCCATATCTGATTTTAGCCGCCGATCTCCTTTGTGAAGTGATCCTCCGGAAAACGCATGTACAGGCAAAAAAGTTGCGCGCCGATATGCTAGAAAAGGTGCTTGGCCCTTTCCCAGAAAAAGAGGGGAAATGGCTCAACTTTTCGTTAAGCGCTCTCGATGCCGCTCTTGAGCCATTTCTTGATCTCGCCACAAAAACGGTGACTCCCATCAGCGGGCCTCCCCCCTCAGAAGAGAATTACCATGAAGAGTTTCCTCTACTTTCCCATACAGAAAAGTTGGCGCTGATTGAAACCATCTTAGATGATGAGATCCGCCCCTACGTCGAAATGGACGCTGGAGGTGTGACGATTCAAGGTCTTGAGGAGTATGTGTTAAAAATTTCCTACGAAGGGGCTTGCACTACCTGCTACGCAGCGAGTGGCTCCACCCTCTCTGCGATCCAAAATATTTTACAGACCAAGGTCCATCCCGATCTCACGGTCACTCCTGTAGATCTATTTGTGTGACTTTCCCGGAAAAAAACTCCTCTAAGGCTCTTTCTTCTTTTGTGACCGAATATTTTGGAGTCTTTTGTAGCAAAAAGCCTCCTCTAGAAGAAACCCCTACAAATCGCCCCCGATGCTTGGTTTTTCCATCATCAAATACGACGGTTTTCCCCAAGTAACAAAGGCGTTTTTTTAGCTCAGGAAGGATGGAAGAGGCTCCCTTTGTCCGCATCTCGCCTAGGTCCCTCGTCAACATGATCACGATCTCATAAAGAAGCTCCTGTTTGTTCCAAGATCTTTGAGTGATCATTTCTAAAGAAGTGGCCGCTTGGGGAATTTTGGAGAGATCTTGTTCTCCCATCGATATGTTCAAACCAAAACCGACAATAAAGTGCCACAAGGTGGGCTCTTCTAGAAGCTCTACCAAAACGCCTCCACATTTTTTTCCCTCAATCAGCAGGTCGTTCGGCCATTTGATTTTCGGGAAAACCTCCTTACTCTCTAAGACTTTTGTGATGCTAAGTGTGGTCATTTGTCCGATCAGCTGGGGAGGGATTTCCCCTTTTTTAGAGGAGAAATAGGCGCTGACATACAAATTCTGACCTTGAGGAGAGTGCCAAGATGTTCCTTTTGTGCCTTGCCCTTGTGTCTGCTCATCGGCTGAAACAAACGTGATCTTTTTGCGGTCCCAGCCGTGGCAGCGCTCTTTTACGTACTTTTGTGTCGAAGAGACCGTCGAAATAGACAGGATTTCATAGTCCATACATGAAAAGATAACACCTTGAGCTCCATTTTGCTAAGATAAACTTATGGAGCGTTTTTGGAGTTATCGACTCTAGAAGCTCTACCAAAACGCCTCCACATTTTTTTCCCTCAATCAGCAGGTCGTTCGGCCATTTGATTTTCGGGAAAACCTCCTTACTCTCTAAGACTTTTGTGATGCTAAGTGTGGTCATTTGTCCGATCAGCTGGGGAGGGATTTCCCCTTTTTTAGAGGAGAAATAGGCGCTGACATACAAATTCTGACCTTGAGGAGAGTGCCAAGATGTTCCTTTTGTGCCTTGCCCTTGTGTCTGCTCATCGGCTGAAACAAACGTGATCTTTTTGCGGTCCCAGCCGTGGCAGCGCTCTTTTACGTACTTTTGTGTCGAAGAGACCGTCGAAATAGACAGGATTTCATAGTCCATACATGAAAAGATAACACCTTGAGCTCCATTTTGCTAAGATAAACTTATGGAGCGTTTTTGGAGTTATCGACTCTAGAAGCTCTACCAAAACGCCTCCACATTTTTTTCCCTCAATCAGCAGGTCGTTCGGCCATTTGATTTTCGGGAA
>JBCAXK010000024.1:0-22976 GCA_038534095.1 Chlamydiota bacterium
GGCTCCACTAGCGAGATGCATAGCCAATCGCCGTTTCCCTTTTCCTATGAAGATGTTTACGGAGAGAAGAAAGAAAAGCGGATCGCTTGTAGGTTTTCTCACCTGCCGCCGCAAAAGACGAAAGCTCTTCTTCGAGGCATCATGCAAGAAAGCGAGAGTTTTTCTTCTGAAGAATCTCTTCTTTTGCAGCAACTGAAGTACCAGCATCTTCGTTTGAAGATCCCTACTATTTTAGAAGAAGGGACTTTGCAGCTTGATGGGGAGTTTTCGGGAGTGATCACCGATGATGCGATTTTCATGCCGCTCCTTTCTGCGGAAAAGACAGAAACCACGCCGTTTGTCTGCGATCTTCTTGTAGAAGGGGACGCTTCGTACATGATCACCCCTTGCCTTGCTCATAACGGTGGCAAGAGAAAAGGAGCCATGTGCGCTTACCTTGAAACGTGGCACCTTGATATCGAAGACTTTTTAGAGCTAAGAAAAAATACAGGCGATGAGCGGAGACGCACCCATGACATGAATACCGCCAATTGGGTCCCCGATCTTTTCATGAAACGGGTAAAAAGTAAAGGGATGTGGACCCTCTTTTCTCCATCAGATACTCCAGATCTTCACGATCTTTATGGTCAGGCGTTTGAAAAACGGTATGAAGAGTATGAAAAAATGGTCGATGAAGGGCAAATCAAACTCTACAAAAAAGTGGAAGCAGAGATTTTGTGGAGAAAAATGCTCAGCATGCTCTTTGAAACAGGACATCCTTGGATCACCTTCAAAGACCCTTCCAATATTTGCTCCATGCAAGACCATGTAGGTGTCGTACATTCTTCGAATTTGTGCACCGAAATTCTTCTCAATACGAGCGCCGATGAAGTAGCTGTCTGCAATTTGGGATCGGTGAATCTAAAAGAGCATGTCCAAGAAGGGAAGCTCAACAAAGAAAAATTGCAACAGACGATCACCATGGCTGTGCGTATGTTAGACAATGTCATCGACATCAATTTTTACCCAATCGTTGAAGCAAAAAATGCAAATCTCCGTCACCGCCCTGTAGGCCTTGGAATGATGGGCTTTCAAGATGCTTTGTACTTGCTGGACATCTCGTACCAGTCAGAAAAAGCGGCCCAGTTTGCCGATGAAAGCATGGAGGTCATTGCCTACTACGCTTACGAAGCTTCTAGTGATCTTGCAAAAGAGCGGGGCAAATACTCCTCTTACAAAGGATCTAAATGGGACCGAGGGATTTTGCCTCCAGACACCTTAGATCTTGTAGAAAAAGATCGGGGCGTGCCGATTGATCTCCCTCGAGGATCGACGATGGATTGGGATAGGCTTCGAAAAAAGATTCAACAGCAAGGGATGAGAAATAGTCACGTTCTTGCGATTGCTCCTACCGCGACGATCGCCAATATTGCTGGAGTGATTCCTTCGATTGAGCCTGCCTACAAACATCTGTTTGTCAAATCCAATCTCTCCGGAGAGTTCACGATCACCAATCCCCATCTTGTCGATAGGTTGAAACTGATCGATCTTTGGGATGAGGAGATGATCGATGATCTGAAATACTTCGATGGATCGATTCAAGAGATAGAACGGATCCCAGAAGAGATCAAAGAGCTCTTTTTAACCTCTTTTGAAATTGATCCTTTTTGGATCATTGAATGCGCTGCTAGAAGGCAAAAATGGTTGGATATGGGGCAATCCCTCAACCTCTATCTTGCGCAGCCAAGCGGGAAAAAGTTGCATGAGATGTACCTTCTTGCTTGGGAAAAGCGGCTCAAAACCAACTACTATCTTCGCACGTTAGCAGCGACCCAGATTGAAAAATCATCTACGGATGTCAACCGGCGGGGACTGCAACCCCGTTGGATGAAAAGCAAATCGGCTTCGGGGAATATTCAAGTCCAAAGGGGACCTGAAAGACCTCTAAGTTGTAGCCTAGAAGAGGGCTGTGAAAGTTGTCAATGAACATGATGGAGGAACAAATGGAACAGAAACAAAAAGATCAAGAACGGGTAAACGTTCTAAAAAAACGGCTCATCAACGCAAAAGCTGTTGATGTGAACCAGCTAATGCCCCTCAAGTACAAATGGGCTTGGGAGCATTACATCAACGGTTGCGCTAACCACTGGATGCCGACCGAGGTATCTATGGCTAAGGATATCGAACTATGGAAATCTGGGCAGCTATCTGCCGATGAGAAGCTTGTGATTAAACGGAACTTAGGATTTTTTTCTACAGCAGAAAGTCTTGTAGGGAACAATATTGTCCTTGCGATTTTTAAGCATGTGACCAATCCTGAAGCGCGGCAGTATCTCTTACGTCAAGCCTTTGAAGAGGCGATTCATACCCATACCTTTTTGTATATCGTCGAATCGCTCAATCTAGACCAAGGGGAGATTTTTAACATGTATCATGAAATCAATGCGATTCATGAGAAAGATGCCTTTGAAATGCGCTTAACGCAGGATCTTCTAGATCCCAACTTTTCTACAGATAGTCTAGAAGGTGTACAAACATTTTTACGCAATTTGATTGGTTTTTACATCATTATGGAAGGGGTGTTCTTCTATAGCGGCTTTGTGATGATTCTCTCGTTCTTACGCCAGAATAAGATGGTGGGAATTGGGGAGCAATTCCAGTATATCTTGCGTGATGAATCGATCCATTTGAACTTTGGGATCGATCTGATCAATGGAATTAAAGAAGAAAATCCCGAAGCGTTTACCCCAAGTTTTCAGAAGGAAATGGAAGAACTGATTGCGCAGGCTGTTGAGCTAGAAATTGCCTATGCAAAAGAATGCCTGCCTAGGGGGATTTTAGGCCTGACAGCGCCGATGTTCCGGGAGTATGTGCAGTACATTGCCGACCGCAGACTTGAAAGGATTGGACTACAAGCAAGGTACCACTCAAAAAATCCTTTCCCTTGGATGAGTGAGACCATTGATCTTGGTAAAGAGAAAAATTTCTTTGAAACTAGAGTCAATGAGTACCAGTCTGCTTCCAATCTTGTCTGGTAAAACCTTTTGATCCCCATTCTTCAATAGAATGGGGCGTTTTTATCTTTAGATTTAGACACAAGCGTTTCGAGGTTCTCTTGAAACGCTTTTTTTTCTGGATCTTTTCAAGAAACTTTTCTCAGCAATTCTTCTATGCACCTCAAATTTTAAAAAAAATTATTTGATAAGATTTTTCTTCTCGTATACCAAGAAGTTGTGGGTAAAACGTGAGGAAAGCATGCGCATTCATTGGTTCTTTCGCAGCCCAAGTCCCATTTTCATCACAATATTTTCTTGTGTAGCGGGTCTTTCGGCAGAAAATTGGTCTGGGTCAGTAGATAATAATTGGGAAGTCAATGGGAACTGGATTCCTGCTACTTTTCCAAATTCCCCAACCGCGAATGCGAATTTTGGGAATGTTATTTTAGCTCCAACGACTGTGAGTGTCGGGATTCCGATCACGGTGGATACCATCAGTTTTGATGGAGCTGTCCCTTATACGATCGCTGTACAAAGCGGTTCTGGAGGCAGCCTTTTGGTCAATAGTTCGATCACCTATCTAGATGCAAATGGAGCGGCCAATCATATCATTACGGGAGCGCTCACCACAAACTCTACCCTCAATTTGGTGCAAAACACAACAAGCACACCGATCATTTCTGCAAATATTGGAGGCACAGGGAGTCTCAATAAAACGGGATCAGGAAATCTTAGTCTCACAGGCACTCTCGCCCATACGGGTACGACTACGATCGATATGGGGCGCTTAGAAATTGGGGATCCCCAGCTTATTAGCACTTCTGGAGACATCATCTGGAATGGAGGATCTCTACTCATCGGTGCTAACGGCACCTTATCCAACAATCTTGTGACGAATATTACCGGTACAGGCGATCCGGTTATCGAAGTAGGTAGCGGAATACAGGCAGCTGTTTCAGGGCAAATCTCAGGTGCTGGAGATCTTGTTGTGTCTGGTCCCGGGGAAGTGACCTTGACCAATAACGCCAATAATTACGCAGGGAATACCATCATTAAAAATGGAGCAACTCTCTCTGCGCCATTAGCATCTATGATCTCTAATAGTGGGTCCATAGAAATCGAAGATGGGATCCTTGTACACAATAATTCGCAGGATTTCGTCCTACAAGCTGATCGTCCTGTGATCTTGAGCGGAGGTTTTGGAGCGATTTCCGCCTCTGGTACTGGCACAACTACGATTTTATCAGATATTTCTGGAACAGGTACTTTGAGAAAGCTTGGTGGCGGAAGATTGGTCTTAAACGGCAACAATACCTTTCCTGCGCTCGAAATTGAGGGGGGCAATGTGACTGTGGAGTCCCCTAGCAATTTGGGTTCAGGCATAATTACGGTTATAGGTAATGCCACCGCAGTCATTAGTGTGTCCCAACCTATAACGATTCCCAATGATATTGCGCTGAATGATGGTCAAGTATTTATTTCACCCACGGCGCCGATTACTTTGAGTGGTACGATTTCGGGTAACGGAAATGCAGACCTGAATCTTCTCGGTAATGTTACTTTAGAGGGAAATAATAATACGTACCTAGGTACAACGTCCATAGGCTTGGGATCAGGCGGAGGAACGTTGATCCTAACAGGGAATAACAACTTAGGAACCGGCTTGTTGTTGAATAATAACAGTACGGTGCAATTTGCAGATACCGTTTCGATCCCGAACGATGTTCAGAGTGGATCAACAGGAATATTTTCTGTTCCCAGCGGATCTGCGACCATTCAGGGAACAATCACAGGAGGAGGCATCTTCTTGGAGAAAGAGGGAGCAGGGACCCTGTCGTTTACAGGGGACTATCAATCGACTGCAAATATGAATATCAATCAGGGGACGCTGCGACTTGCCGTAGCAAGCGCGCTACCAAGTGGGGGTGATATTCGTTTGGGAGCAGCCACTCTTAACACAGGAAGCACCTCTACCCACACGGGAGCGTTTGAGCTGGTGACGGGCACAGGGACCGTAGATGTCGATCCGAGCACCACCTTTTCCCTTACCCAAGGGACAAGCGGGAGTCAAAATCTCGTTAAAACGGGAGCAGGCAGCTTTAATCCAGGTACTCTCGCCCATACGGGTACGACTACGATCGATATGGGGCGGATAGAGATCGGCGATCCTCAGGTTGTTAGCACTTCTGGAGACATCATCTGGAACGGAGGATCGCTACTCATCGGTACTGGCGGCATCTTATCCAACAATCTTGTGACGAATATTACCGGTACAGGCGATCCGGTTATCGAAGTGGGTAGCGGCGTGGAGATAGCTGTCCCGGGGCAAATTTCAGGTCCTGGAGATCTTGTTGTGTCTGGTTCCGGAGAAGTGGAATTGACCAATAACGCCAATAATTACGCAGGGAATACCATCATTAAAAACGGAGGCGTTATCGCTGCGCCATCAGCATTGATGATCTCTAATAGTGGGTCAATAGAAATCGAAGATGGGATCCTTTCACACAATAATGCGACGGATGATTTCGTCATACAAGCCGATCGTCCTGTGATCGTGAGCGGAGCTTTTGGAGCGATTTCCGTCGTTATTCGTGGCAGCACAAGGGTTTTATCAGATATTTCTGGAACAGCTACTTTCAAAAAGCTTGGTCCCGGAACGTTGTTCTTAAATGGCAACAATACCTTTCCTGCGCTCGACATTGATGGGGGTAATGTGACTGTGGAGTCCCCTAGCAATTTGGGTTCAGGCACAATTACGATGATAGAGAATCCCCCACTTCCAAATGCCAGCGTAGCCCTTAGCGTGTCTCAACCTATGACGATTCCCAATGATATTGTGCTGAATGAAGGTACACCAATTATTTTCCCCATGGCGCCGCTCACGTTGAGTGGTACGATTTCTAGTAACGGAAATCCGGTACTGTTTCTTATTTCTAATCCTCCGAATACCCCCGTTACTTTTGAGGGCAATAATACCTACGCAGGTAGAACATCCATAGATCTCGACTTTCTGTTGATCCTAACAGGGAATAACAATTTAGGAACCAGCCAGCTGTCGAATAGTAAGAGTACGGTGCAATTTGCAGATGGCGTTTCGATCCCGAACGATGTTGTTGTTAGAGAAACAGGAAGATTTTCTGTTCCCAGCGGATCTGCAACGATTCAGGGGACGATCACAGGAGGCACTCTTGCCGTATTTGTGAAAGAAGGCGCAGGGACTCTGTTTCTTACAGGGGACTATCAAGCAGATAGAAATGTGGAAATCTCTGAAGGGACATTAGACATTTTAGCACCTGACGCTCTACCAAATGTTCAGAACATTGTGTTTAACGGCGGCTCTCTATCGACTGGGTCGACAGGCACGTTAGCCAACGAAATCACTTTGAACGTTGCAGGTACAGGAGATCCCGTTTTAGAACTGGCAAATGGCGCGGAAGCAACCATTACAGGGCAAATTGGGGGTAGTGGGGATCTTGTCCTATCTGGTGATGGGACTTTTAAACTCACCAATACAGGGAATAATTATGGGGGCAATACGATCGTTCAAGATGGGGCTAATTTAACGCTGTCAGATCTTGCTGTAATGAACGGTTCCTTAGAACTTGCTGATGGAATCTTAGGGATAGAAACGAACGACATCACCTTAGATAGCAATCAATCGGTTACTTTGAATGGAGCTTTTGGTCGTTTCTCAGTTCCAGCGGGTAGAACGCTAACCATTGAGGGGGATGTGTCGGGAACAGGCGCGCTCACGACGCTCGATGAAGGAACGCTGGTGCTAACGGGGAATAATACGTTCACAGGGATTGAGCACGGAGCTGGCGTTTTGTCGGTAGCTGGCGCTAGCAATCTTGGGCCAGGTACGATCACGTTTTCCGATGTCGCGCAAATGCCTAGTGCAACGAGAACCATTGAGGTAACTCAGCCAGGAGCGATTCCCAATAATATTGCCCTGAACGAATCGGGAACTTTTTCGAGCAATCAAGCGGTGACTTTGAGCGGTTCTATCTCTAGTAATGGAGATCAAGAGCTCATTCTTTCTACTACTGGAGGAGGAGAGTTTACTCTAGATGGAAATAATACCTACTCGGGAACAACAAGATTAGAGGGGGGAGGATCTCTCATTTTAACCGGTAATAATGATTTAGGAACAAGTAGCTTAGCGAATAACGGATCGACGGTACAATTAGCCGATACGCTTTCGATCCCTAATGACATCGTCATAGAAGGATCCACGCAATTTTCTGTGCCAAGCGGATCGGCTACGCTCGAGGGAACGATCACAGGAAATACGCTGCCTTCTAGCTTTTTGAAGGCTGGACCAGGCGTTTTATCCATTACTGGTGACAACCAATCATCTGCAGATATGAATATCATTGATGGGACGCTTCGGCTAGCTTCAGCAAACGCCCTACCTAATGGGGGAGGCATCACCTTTAATGGATCAGCTACGTTAAATACAGGAGCTACGTTCACCCATACAGGCGCTTTTCAATTGTTTGCTGGACCAGATATTTTCTCGCCAGGTCCAGCCACTGTAGAGGTAGATACAAATACTACGTTTTCTCTTACTCAAGGTGTAGTGGGCAATCAAGATTTGATCAAAGCGGGAGATGGGACGTTTAATGCGGGAAGTCTTGCGCATAATGGAACAACAAGAATCGATGCTGGTCGCATCGAGATCGGTGATCCGCAGCTTACAAGCAGTTCTTTAGACATCACCTGCAACGGCGGCTCTCTATCGATAGGATCGACAGGCACGTTGTCAAACAATCTTATCTTGAACATTGCAGGTACAGGGAATCCTGTTGTAGAAGTGGCCAATAGCGCGCAAGTCACGGTTGCGGGCCAAGTGAGCGGTAGCGGAGATCTGGTTTTATCTGGTAATGGGCTTGTGAGATTGACCAATACGGGCAATAACTACAGCGGTAATACCCTCGTTCAGGGGGGAGTAAATCTCACTTTGTCCGATATTTCTGTAATTAACGGATCATTAGAACTCGACGAGGGCATTTTAGCCACCGAGACAAATGACATAACCCTAGCTAGCAATCAAGTGGTGACTTTGAGCGGCGCTTTTGGAGGTCTATCGGTTCCAAGTGGGAGAGCTCTAACGATTGAGGGGAATATATCGGGGACAGGCGCCTTAAGAACGCTCGATGAGGGCACTGTTACGTTAACGGGGAACAATACATTCACTGGGGTTGAGCATGGAGCCGGAACTTTGTCGGTACCCGGCGCTAGCAACCTTGGAACAGGTACGATCACTTTTGTGAGTACGGCGCAAATGCCGAGCGCAACGAGAACCATTGAGGTGACGCAGCCAGGAACAATTCCCAATACTATTGTGCTGAGTGATTCGGGCATCTTTTCAAGCGATCAGGCTGTAACTTTGAGCGGAGTAATGTCTAGCAGTGGGGATCAGGTACTCGTTTTTTCTACTGTTGGGGGAGGAGCATTTACTCTACAAGGGAATAATACCTACTCGGGGACCACAAGATTGGAGGGGGGGGGATCCTTAATCTTAACAGGTAATAGCAATGTGGGGACAAGCGTTTTATCGAATAACGGATCGACGGTACAATTAGCCAATACCCTTGCAATCGCTAACGATATTGTGATAGCGGGATCCACGCAATTTTCTGTGCCAAGCGGCTTAGCCACCCTGCAGGGAACGATCACAGGAAATACGCTAGCCCCTGTCTTTTTGAAGAATGGAGCAGGAACTTTATCCATTGCAGGTGATTATCAATCGATTGCAGATATGAATATCAATGATGGGACGCTTCGCCTATCTTCAGCAAACGCCTTACCTAATGGGGGAGGCATCGCCTTTAATGGATCAGCTACGTTAAATACAGGAGCTACGTTCACCCATACGGGTGCTTTTCAATTGTTTACAGGACCAGTCTCACCGGGTCCAGCCACTGTAGAGGTGGATACAAATACTACGTTTTCTCTTACTCAAGGTGTAGTGGGGAATCAAGATTTGATCAAAACGGGAGATGGAACGTTTAATGCGGGGAGTCTTGCGCATACTGGAACAACAAGAATCGATGCTGGCCATATAGAGATAGGTGATCCGCAGCTCTCTAGTAGTTCTGGAGACATCACGGCCAACGGCGGCTTCCTGTTGGTTGGTTCAACAGGCACGTTGTCAAACAATCTTATCTTGAACATTGCAGGTACCGGGAATCCTGTTGTAGAAGTGGCCAATAGCGCGCAAGTCACGGTTGCAGGCCAAATTAGTGGTAGTGGAGATCTGGTTTTATCTGGTGATGGGATTGCTAGATTGACCAACACGGGCAATAACTACAGCGGAAATACCGT
The DNA here is from genome assembly GCA_038534095.1 of Chlamydiota bacterium. Lineage (GTDB taxonomy): Bacteria > Chlamydiota > Chlamydiia > Chlamydiales > SM23-39 > JBCAXK01. The sequence goes on from JBCAXK010000024.1 coordinate 9,306, forward strand.
CGTTCAAGGGGGCACGAATCTCACTTTGTCCGATATTTCTGTAATTAACGGATCATTAGAACTCGGAGATGGGATTTTAGTTGCTGAGACGAATGATATTACCTTACCTGTCAATCAAGTGGTGACTTTCAATGGCGCTTTTGGAGGTCTATCGGTGCCAAGTGGGAGAGCTCTAACGATTGAGGGGGATATATCGGGGACAGGCACCTTAAGAACGCTCGATGAAGGGACTGTTACGTTAACGGGGAACAATACGTTCATCGGGGTTGAGCATGGAGCCGGGACTTTGTCGGTACCTGGCGCTAGCAACCTTGGAACAGGGACGATCACTTTTGTGAGTACGGCGCAAATTCCGAGCGCAACGAGAACCATTGAGGTGACTCAGCCAGGAACAATTCCCAATACTATTGTGCTGAATGATTCGGGCATCTTTTCAAGCGATGAGGATGTAACTTTGAGCGGATCTATATTTAGTGGGGGAGCGCAATCTCTCACTTTTTCTGGTGTCGGTAATTACCTCATTAGTGGTAATAATACGCACGCAGGGATGACAACAACGCAGCAAGCTACCTTGATTGCAGGTTCGGATACTGCTTTTGGCTCCACAACATTGGTGTTAGATGGGGGTAACTTAGCTACTAGTGGCAACCGCTCTTTAAGTAACCCCATTATGCTCAATGCTACTGGAGGAAATATTCAGGTAGGTAATGGAAGTACGCTCAATTTATCAGGAGCTATTAGCGGCGCAAATAGGTTGGAGTTAATTGGCGATGGTACAAATAGTGTGGTTCTTGCAGGAGTCAACAGCTATTTAGGGGGGACGCTCATCGATCAAATCACCTGTCAGATAAGTTCGAATGATAACTTAGGTTCCGGAGATGTATCGATTGCATCGGGGACTCTACGTATCGCAAATACGCTTAGTGCGCCGCGCAATTTTACTTTTAGCTCTACAGCAAGCGCTCCCAGTATTGAAGTAGATCAGGGTCAAACTCTAACGATCGAAGGGGATATTTTAGGGAGCAGGTTCATCAAAGAGGGCCCTGGGCAAATCCTTTTTTCTTCTCCGGTCAATTCTGCGTTTACTGAAACGGTTGCAGTCCAGTCGGGCACCTTCACCGTTGGAGAAGTGGGCTCTATTGCAAACGCTACGATTGAGGTGTTTTCTGGAGGGGTAGTGAATGGAGCTGGCGGTTACGGTGATACCATTGTGAGTGGGGGAAAGGTTTCAGGAAATGGTTTCTATAAAAGCGTATCGCTCCAATCGGGATTGATCGCTCCAGGAGATTCGATTGGAATCATCAATATTACCGGGAACTATGTACAAATGGCCGGTGCGATTTATGAAGTGGAAATCGATAGAACGCTGAGTGATCAAATTCTTGTTGGAGGTACAGCGACCATCGAAAATGGGGCGATTCTGAATATTTTACCCCCAATCGGTACGATTGTCGAAGGCACCTTTTACGATATTCTCATTGCTAATGGGGGGATCGACCTCCTTTGGAGCGAAGTCAACTCTCTTGGAAATGTTCCCTTTTCTGTAAGCTTAGTTGATGGGGGAACAACCGCTAGATTGACCATTTTAAGTACCTGTATTTTAGATCAAAGGAATATTGATCCAGGAAATCCACTTCGCGTAGATGAGTATTTCAATCAATTGAAGATCCCAGTTGGCTCGGATTTATTATTTGTCGCTTTAGAATTAGATACTTTGGATGATCAGGCACTGAACGCCGCTTTAGATACGCTCCATCCTGGATTATTTGGCGCTTTTCCCTTTGTCAATCTTGATGTGAATGGGATGACTAGTTACCTCCTTGGAGAAAGATTGCGATCTTGTGCGGAAGGGGACACGTTTTCTGATTGCTCGGAAGAACAGACAAGAAGCATCTGGGTTTCCCCCTACGGTCTTTTCTCAAATGTAAAAAAGATTGAGGAGCTTCGGGGATTTGAGACAACAACAGGTGGATTTTTGTTGGGGTATGATACATGCAGTTCGCATCAAGACAAAGTAGGCGCGTTTACTGGGTATCAGTATACCGATCTCGATTGGGATCAAAATGCTGGGAAAGCTTCTATGCAAAAATTTTGCGGCGGCGTCTATGGTGGCTTTGGCAAACCTGCGATTTTTCTCGATTTAGAGGCTTTTGGTGGGGCAGACTTTTACAGTACAAAAAGGCGTATCGACTTTGCTTCGATCGATAGAACAGCTACAGCTAAGTATACGGGAGGGTTTTTTACAGGAAGTTTGGGGTTAAATACCCAAATAGATTCTATCGCTTTTGAGGGATTTGCAAACAGCAATTACAATTACTTGTATGCTCCCTCGTTTCAAGAGGAGGGAGCCTCTTCTTTAAATTTAGCCGTTATGCAAGAAGAGACCCACTTTTTGCGTACAGAAATTGGAGGGCGTTTTGTTCCGAAAATAACGTTTGAAAGCGGATGTATGGAATGTTTTCTAGGATCAAGCTGGGTCTATAAAACCAATCTAGAAAAGGGGAGAAAATCGTCCAAATATGCCGAGTTTGCTGATCAAGCTGCCATGCTGACTATTACAACCTTTGATCGCAGTTTGGGATTTGTTACTGGCTCAGTAGGGGTGCGAGGAAAGGTTGGTCCTTTTGCGTTCGAAACAGCTTACAAAGGAGAATTCCGATCCGATTACCTATTGAATACGTTCAACATAAGTTTCGGAGGGCGTTTTTAAGAAACTCCTATAAGAAAGCGCCTTGGTGCTCAGCTATTGAGCACCGTCTTGATATGCTCGCAATTTTTTTGCCCGCAGGTGCAGCCAATAGGATTTCCCAAAAACACGTTGTATTTTTCCATCTTATCCAAGGGATTTGTTACAACGTAGAGCTGATCTGAGGTTTGCTCCACATCCCAAACACGGAAGCGAAGCTCTTCGTCTGATACGAGTTCTTCCTCCTCAAAAGCGCCTGGTTTTTGCAAAGCATTAGCCACTTGGCAATAAGGGCAATTGCAGTGGGGCTCTGGTTTAGGTAGCTGGTCTGGTTTTTCCATACCGAGGGCTTTAGCAATGTCTCCCACCTTTTTTAGAAATTCTTGGGGCAGGTCGGGGGCGTGCATTTGCTCTGGGTTGTGCTGCATTGCTGAGCCTAATTGATCCAAGGATCCTAGGCCAATGCTACCGAGCTTGAACAAAGGTCCTTGACTACTTGTTAAGATGGGAGATTCTTCTTGTTCTAAAAATTTGGTATGATAATGAAAAGCTTGATCAATCGTTGCTTGGGATAAATCGGGAATTCGAATGGCTGTTGTTCCATTTTTTAATTCAATCACCAAAAAAGAGGTGGTGTCTTGCTCTTTTTGCACATAAAGCGATTGAACATTTGTCCAGGCGGTTGTGATGTAAGGAGGTATACTGAGAAACTTTTCATTCATCTTCATAATATTTCCTCAAATTTTTTCACCCCTCATTATAACAAGATTTTAGGCTGTTTGTCAATATTTTTTAGCAGTTGCGGTTTTTGTTTGCTGAATAATATTCTAAACTCTTGTAGTTTAATGACCTTTTGCATCACCTAAAAGAAGCGGATTTATAAAAAAACGGTGAAGAGTGATTTTCACTTTTAAATATAAAAAAAGTTAGAGTATGTAGATTTTTAGAACCAGTCAAAAATACAAACGCCATTTGAACCAGAAACGGTAGGAAATTTCATGAAAAAAACCTTCATTTTAGATACCAATGTGTTTCTTCACGATCCCCATGCCATCAAAAATTTTGCCTCTCATAATGTTATTATCCCCTTACTTGTTTTAGAAGAGCTCGATAGCATGAAAAAGCAATCTACAGAGCTAGGAAATAATGCAAGATCGATTCTTCGTTACATTGACGGGTTAAAAACGGCGAACCGGGGAGATTTTGCGAAGGGTGTCACGCTGCCAGAAGGACCTACCGTCCGGATCCATTTTGAAAATACGCGAGAAAGGCTCAAAGATTTTCCCTTGTCGCTTGATAGAAACAGCAATCGTATCTTGCTCATGGCGCAGCTTTTGCAAGCAAGAGGAGAAAAGGTTGTCTTTGTATCCAAAGACTTTGTCTCAAGAGTCAAAGCAGAAGCGATGAATATTGAAGCAGAAGATTACGAAAATCTCAAGGTCTCCTACGCAAAAATGGCGCAAGGCATCCACAAATTTGAAGTGACCAAAAGGGAAATCGATCAATTTTTTAAGGATGGTACTGCTCCATCGATCATTGAAGATTTTCAGAAAAACGATTATTGCGTACTCACTTCGAAAGAGCGTTCATCGGCTGTTTGTAAATACAACTTAAAAACAAAAAAATTGGAATCTTTGGTCGAAGTGCACAAAGATGTACTGGGAATCCGTCCGCTCAATGTCGAACAAAAATGCGCTATGGACCTTCTACTTCGGGATGACATCCATCTTGTCTCCTTGATTGGTCAAGCAGGAACAGGAAAAACATTATTAGCCCTTGCTTGTGGGATGCACAAGGTGTTTCATCAAGGAGTCTATAATCGGATTTTGATTTCGAGGCCCATTGTCCCTCTAGGAAAAGACATTGGATACTTGCCAGGGACAAAAGAAGAGAAACTCTACCATTGGATGCAGCCCATTTACGATAATCTTGAATACTTAACAGAGCTGACCTCGGGTCTTGGGAACGCAGAGGCTTCTATGGATTTTATTTTGGAAAGCAAAAAAATAGAAATGGAAGCGGTTACCTACATCCGCGGAAGAACGTTGCCGAAAATCTACATGATCATTGATGAAGCGCAAAATCTGACGCCCCATGAGGTAAAAACGGTGATTTCGAGAGCAGGGCATGGAACAAAAGTGATCTTAACAGGGGATCCTTCACAGATCGATAATCCCTATCTCGATAAAGACTCGAACGGACTGACCTATGCGATCTCGAAATTTTCTAAGCAAGAGATCGCAGGTCACGTAGTCTTGGAGCAAACAGAGCGATCTGAGCTAGCAAAAATTGCAGCCGAACTGTTGTAAGAATGGATTTTTAGCAGGCTAGGAGGTTATGTTTCAAGAGATTGGATGAGGGAACGCATCATTCTAGGCCAATCGGTGATAATGGCATTGACGCCCATATTGAGGCACTCTTTAATCCGGTTTTTTCTGTTAACCGTCCAGGCCCACACTTTGATCCCTCTCTCATGCGCATTGTCCACAAAGCTTTTTGTGACAAGATCGATATGTATGGATAGGAATTCTGGTTTTAACGCATCTGCGTAACGCAAAAAAACCTCATCCTCGATAATCAAACAGATTTTTTTGTTGGGCGCTTGTAGGCGGATCTCTTCTAAAATAGCAGGTTCAAAACTGCTCAAAATGCACAGGTCTTGTAGGCTCTCTTCATATTGAGACAAAACGCTCAAAATTTCTTTCACAAACAGTTTGTAATTGGAGGTGCTATCTCCCTTGATGTCGAGAACAATGCCAATTTTCCCCGCCGTTAACGCTAGAGCTTCGTCCAGGGAGGGAATCGTCAGGGCTAAATGTTCTTTTGTGATGAGTTTTTTGATTTGATTAAAATTTAGATCGGAAAAATTTCGAGAGCAACCTTTCCAAAAACGGTCTGTTTTCGCGTCGTGTACGACAATAGGCACGCAGTCTTTAGAAAGCTGCACATCAAACTCAATCCAGTCTGCTCCCACAGCAATCGCGTGGGAAAAGGCTTCTAAGCTGTTTTCTACAGCTTCTGCGGCGCCGCCTCGATGGGCGATCACAGAGCTTGCGTTCGTCATGGGCATATATCCTAGAAAAAAAAAGAACAAATAGTACTTCAGCGAGTATTTCACAATACGCCTCCAAAAATATTAGAAAAAAGAAAATTTTTTCTAGACAAAGTAGAAATTTTTCTTGTAGAAAGAACTTAATGAAACGTTCTTTTAAAATCACGATTATTTTTCTTGTGCTGATTGCGCTGATTGCAGTTTCTGCTCTCCTTGTGATGACCAGTGACGTCCCTGTACTCGATCCGAAAGGCATCATTGCGCAGCAAGAAAAGGATCTTTTGATCACGACCTTTCTTTTGATGGTGATCGTAATGATCCCTGTTTTTGTGTTTACGCTTATGTTTGCTTACCATTACCGAGAAAAGAATCTTGCGGCGCGCTATGAGCCCACTTGGGAACATAACAATCTTGCAGAGTACTTTTGGTGGGGCGTTCCTATCTGCATTATTTTTGTACTATCGATCATTACGTGGAAAACAACGCATGATCTCGATCCATTTAAGCCGCTTGATGATGGTAAACCTCCGGTGGCTATTCAGGTTGTAGCTCTCCAATGGAAATGGCTATTTATCTACCCAGAAGAGGGGATCGCTACTGTCAACTATATCCAGTTTCCAGAAAAGAGACCGATCAATTTCACCTTAACAGGGGACGCTCCTATGAACTCGTTTTGGATCCCTAGGTTAGGTGGACAGATTTATGCGATGCCGGGGATGCAATCTAAGCTGTATTTGATGGCCAAACAGCCTGGCGAGTTTCGGGGATCTTCCGCTCATATTAGCGGAGAAGGATTTGCTGGGATGGTGTTTACAGCAAAAGCTAGCTCAGAGGAAGATTACCTCTCTTGGATCGAAACAACGAGGAGTGAAGGATCCCTTCTCACTTTTTCTGAGTATTTAGAGTTAGCTAAGCCGAGTGAAAATGTTCCCGCGCAGTATTATACAGTCGAAAGTGACCTATTTGCGCAGATCCTAGAACAGTACCAAAGACCTGAGGTGGAGTAAAGCATGTTCGGTAGATTAGGATTAGAAGCGCTCAAGCATGACTGGATTGAGTACATGGCCGGCGTATCCATCGTAGGAGGCGGCGTTTTTGCCATAGCGATCATCACGTATTTCAAACTGTGGACTGTTCTTTGGAAAGATTGGATCACAAGCGTAGATCATAAGAAAATCGGCATTATGTACATCGTAGTCGCTTTTTTGATGCTGGTCAAAGGCCTTATCGACGCGGTAATGATGCGCGCTCAGCAAGCGATTGCCGTTGGAGACTCGTTTGGCTATTTAGGAGCAGACCATTACCAGCAAATCTTCACCGCTCACGGCTCTTCCATGATTTTTTTTGTGGCTATGGGCGCTATTTTTGGAATCATCAATCTCATTTTGCCGATGCAAATTGGCGCGAGAGATGTCGCCTTTCCTTTTTTGAATAATCTGAGCTTTTGGCTTTTTTCCTCGGGAGCTTTTTTGGTCATTGTTTCCCTTGTAATCGGCGTGTTTTCAGGAACAGGCTGGTCTTCGTATCCCCCCTTAGCTAGCATGAAGTACAATCCCGGTGTAGGGGTTGATTATTGGCTTTGGAGCGCGCAAGTTTCTGGGATTGGTAGCCTTCTTTCGGGGATCAATTTTTTGGTGACTATTTTCAAAATGCGCTGCCCGGGCATGCATCTGATGCGTATGCCTGTTTTTGTTTGGTCGGTTTTTGCGACGGTGGTTTTGGTCTTAGTGGCGTTCCCTATTCTGACAGCTAACCTAGGATTTTTGTTCACCGATCGGATGTTTTCCACGAAATTTTTCGATATGGCCTACGGAGGTAACCCGATGGTCTACCTCAATTTATTTTGGGCGTGGGGGCATCCTGAAGTCTATATTTTGATTTTGCCCACCTTTGGCATGTTTTCTGAAATTGTCCCTGTCTTCTCCCAGAAAAAACTGTTTGGCTACACATCGATGGTTTGGGCGATTATCGCTATTTTGTTTTTGTCCTTTCTTGTTTGGCTTCACCACTTTTTTACGATGGGGGGAGGGCCCAAGGTAAATGCCTTTTTTGGGATCATGACCATGATCATTGCAATACCTACAGGAGTGAAAATTTTCAACTGGCTCTTCACGATGTTCCGAGGAAAGCTCCGCTTTACTTCTCCTATGTACTGGTTTTTAGGCTTTGTTTTTCTGTTTACTGTTGGAGGTGTCGCGGGCGTGATTCTTTCTGTTCCCGGGATCAATTTTCAGCTGCACAACAGCCTTTTTCTTGTTGCGCATTTTCATTCTGTGATCATCGGCGGAGTGCTTTTCGGATTTTTTGCGGCATTTACTTTTTGGTTTCCGAAATTCATCGGATTTTCTCTTGATGAGAAACTGGGAAAATACGCTTTTTGGTGTTGGTTCATTGGGTTTTTGCTCGCCTTTATGCCCTTGTATATGCTCGGATTGATGGGAGCAACAAGAAGGTTAAACCATTATACAGTAGCAGGCTGGCAACCATTTTTTATCATCGCATTTTTAGGTGTAATGATCATTTTACTTGGGATTGGACTGCAATTTCTTCAAATTTTTGTGAGCATTTTACGAAGAGATGCTTACAAAGATGTTACTGGAGATCCTTGGAATGCAAGGAATCTCGAATGGGCATCTAAGTCGCCCCCTCCTGTCTTCAATTTTGGCCGGATTCCTACAGTCGAAGGAAAAGATGCCTTTTGGGAGATGAAGCAACGGGGAGAGACAGGAAGAGAAGGTCCTTTTGAAGAGATCATCATGCCCAAAAATACCCCTTACGGTTTTGTGATCGGTTTTTTGAGTTTTCTATTTTCCTTTGCGATGGTTTGGTACATTTTTTGGCTCGCTATTTTGAGCGTGATTGGGATTGTAGTTTCTATGATAGCTAGGCTCTATTTTGAAGAAACGGAGCACATCATTTCTAAAGAAGATGTGGAGAAAATGGTATGAGTAGTGGCCTTCATGCAGATCAAGAGGCGTATAGCAAAGCAACGCTAGGAACGTGGCTCTATATTTTGAGTGATTTTTTGTTTTTTGGAGTTCTCTTTGCAGTCTACGCATTTTTTCAGGATCTAAAGCTTGCAAACGAGCTCTACCGTTTGAACTATACCTTTTATGCGACCCTGCTTTTGCTCATAAGTAGCGCGAGCGCCGGGCTGGCAGGAGCCTATTTGCATAGGCGCAATCGCCCCTATACCTTGGTGTATTTCTTGTGCGCTTTTTTCTTTGGTGCGTGCTTTTTAACCATTGAGTGTTCGAATCTTGTAACGATATTCAATAAAGGATACAGCTGGGAATCTTCTGCCTTTTTTTCGGCCTATTTTACTCTCATTATTACCCATGGACTCCATGTGGCATTCTGCCTTTTTTGGATGATTGTTCTCTTGTTTCCCCTGTTTTTTCAGGGAATTCGCCCAAGAGATGTGCGTAGATTGACCTGCTTTCGGATGTTTTGGCAATTTTTGAATATTGTTTGGATCTTTATTTTTACGATCGTGTATTTGATGGGTGTGGAGGGGATATATGTATGAAGATCAAGGGTGGAAGTGTAGCGTTAAACCCACCATTTTAGGATTTTTTGTTTCCCTCATTTTTATCTACGCAGCTTACCGCTTAGATCAGATACACTTAACAAATTCTTCGGCCATCACGTTTGCGATCATTGCTCTTTGCTCAATTCAAGCGCTTTTACAATTCCTCTTTTTTTTTCATTTGGGTTTAGAAGAGAAACCCAAATGGAATCTATATGCCTTTTTATTCACAACTCTAATTCTTATTATCGTTGTTACTGGCACCATTTGGATTTTGAACAGTTTAGATTATAATTTGATGCGCACAAATTGAAGGAGAGGCATGACGCAGATTGTTGTAGAAAAGAAGCGGCTCGATACGGTACGTACCTATTTGTCGCTCACGAAACCGGGTATTGTGATGGGGAATATGATCAGCGCTTTTGCTGGGTATTTACTCGCATCTACAGGTTTGTATATGCTTTCTTCCTTTGTATGTTTTTCTATGGGTCTCTCACTTGTTATCGCCTCGGGGTGCGTGTTCAATAACTGTTTGGATGTAGAGCTTGATGAAAAAATGTTTCGAACGAAAACTAGGGCGCTCCCTTCGGCCAAGGTGGAAAAAAAAGCCGCCTTTTTTTTCGGCCTACTTCTCTCTTGTTTAGGTGCCTTATTTCTCGGGATGGTCAACGGTGTTGCGCTTGGATTAGCCTTTTTAGGACTGTTTTCCTATGTAGCTGTCTATTCTTTTTTCAAATACGTATCGCCTTACGCAACGCTTGTTGGAGCCGTTCCTGGAGCGATTCCTCCCCTTGTAGGATACGCTGCTGTAAAACCTACCGTTGATGGGACATTCGTGTTGCTGTTTCTTCTTTTGAGTTTTTGGCAGATTCCCCATTTTTACGCCATTTCTCTCTTCCGTCTTGAAGAGTTTCGTAAGGCTAAGCTCCCGGTTTTCCCAATCAAAAAGGGAATTTTTCGGACAAAGGTCCACATGGCGCTGTTTGCCTGCGCTTTTGTTGTGACCATTTTTTTTCTCGGGTTTTCGTTTCGCTGGCCCCGCGCTTTCCTAGTTGTGATGGGGCCAATAAGCCTATTTTGGATGGGGCAATGCGCTCTAGGTTTTTGGAGAAAGGACCTAGAGACTTGGGCGCGATCGGTGTTTGGCTTTTCCATTGTGTTGATGATGGCCTTTGCGATCAGTTGTCTTTGCTTTGCGTAAGAGATCAGAGCTTGCTTTTCTCTGGAAAAAATAGGATGGCGTCTGACACCCGTCTGATCCACGCTCCTTGCTCCTTTTCTTCCCCAAAGGTGCTGTTTTTTACCTCACCCTCGTAGACCAAAGAAGCGCTTTCTCCTCCGCAAAGGTTGAGAGCATGAGTGCATCCAAACAGCGTAAAAAACTGGGTCAACGCATCCAAATGCATTCCATCAAAAGGGCCCGTTTTTTCTACAAGCACAAACAATAAGTGCCCATTTGGGAGAAGGCCTACTGCTGAGCGGGCATGAGGCGTGGTGATGAAGGATTCGATTGTGATGTTTTCGATAGAGTGATCAGAGATTATTTCTCCCTCATAGATCAATAACCCCGCCCCCCCTACGATGTAGTCAAAAGAAGACCAAAGAGACGCATCTTCTGGCCGGAGCTTAAGGTCTAGAGAAAATGCGATTTCTGCGCTTTCTCCTTTTTCTACAGGGAAATGCTCTTTACAATGTTTATCAATCGATAGAATCCAACCATTTTCAGGGATGTTTGTAGAGCCTTTTCCTAAGAGTATTTCCCGAATTTTTCCTCCTTCGACAAGAATTTCTGTTCCTGCAGGATTTGTTAGAGTTGTTTTATGGAAGCTTGGGGTAAAGACAATCGCTTCTCCTGTTTTACGGTTTCTATTTAACCCAGAAATAGGATAGGGAGTTCTATCAATCACCACCTCGGCAGAAACCGTTAGTAGATCGAAATGGATACTCGAAGATAGGGGATTCCAGCCAATGGCTCCTCGCGCTTTTCTTGGTAGAGAAACCCATTCACGGGTTTTTAGAGCGCCTTTAGAAAGTCCGTCCATAAGACCTCCTTCATGATAAAAACCGGCATTGACCGCCCCTTTCGCTCCTTTTCTTTTGGCTATCGATACCAAAGACTCCCTACCAATCCCATTGTCACTCGCCCTTGCGATCTCCATTCTACAAAGTTTTGGGTTTACTTCTAAAACATAGATGCGCTGGTATGAATTTTCGATTTTCCAGTAGTTTAAGCCCCCTTCCCCAAAGGCGCAATTTAAACAGCAACATAGAGCGATGAATAGTAATTGTCTCATAAAATTCTCCCGAAAATTTTTTCGGGGAGTATAAAAAAAGCGGAAAAAAAATACACGGGGAAATGGGGGTTTTTTGTAGGTCTTTTCAGAAAAAACTCAGATAGATGGATCGTAATCTGTACAAATTCCCTTCGATTTTGGTGAGAAAGATACCTCCCCCTTATTCATTTGGGTTTTTTACAAATCTACAGAACTCGTGAAAAACTTTTACTCGGCGTAAAATCCTAGTTACGAATCAAGAACTCTCTTAGTTCATCAGAGCCTCATCCGGCAGAAAGATCGATGACGCACCTTAAAAAATGAACACAAATGGTAAGAGCTCTTATTTATATAAGAGGTCTTACCACCTTTAAGCCGATGAAGAAAAAAAGGATGCTCAAGACTACACTAAGAATGGCATAAAAGACCGCCGTCCAGTGCATTCCTTTTTGATATAGCAAACCAAATTCGAGCGCAAAAGCAGAAAATGTGGTAAAGCCGCCTAAGAACCCTTGGATGAGAAAATGGCGCGTATTGAGGGAGAGATTTCCATGAAACGCCATCACCTCTGTCAAAGAACCTATCAAAAAGCATCCTAAAATATTTACAAGGAAGATCTTGAGAGGGATCGATAAAAAAATCGCAGGCAAGATCCTCATCACGGCTACTCTAGCAACGGAGCCTAGAGCTCCCCCTAGGGCAATCCAAAAAAAAGAACTTTTCATAAAACACCTAAAGCGCCATGTTTTCCAAAAATACAGTTCATGCAGCATGAAACCGATAATCCCTTATATGCCTAATGATAGAAGGGCGTCAGATCCTTGTCTTTACAAAAATTTCTTCAAAGGGTTTTTGTAGATTCTTTATTCTGCTCTTACAAGAGTTATCTAGGTCGTATGTAAGGGATAGTTAGTGGACAAAGCGATGTGTTCGAGTCTCTAGAGAAGAAAACTTTTGTATGGAAAGCGATTGTTTGTTGGGATTTTTGTTGCATATAAAATGCATTCTCTATAAAACGATTCCGTATTTATGTAATTTCGAGGTTTATTATGAAAGTTATTGATGTTGCTAACAACTCTTTATCTGCAATGTGGGATTTGGATACAACGAATTTCGGTTCTAGTAGTAGAAATAAGCGCATAGAAGAGTTTTTAAATCCCACAAAAAATGAATTTCATATTCCTCGGGGCGGTCCTATTTATTTCAGCACAGAGGGCGGAATACAGAGCTCTCTTAATTCTCGAAAACAGGTTTGTCACTTAGGTGCGGAGGATCAGAGTAGCCATCGTATTAGTGAACTGTTTAAACAAGCTCTAAATATACAAATCTAGGAACCCTTACTCGTTATGGATGAAAACGGTCTTTCTCGAGAGCGTGCGCGATTCTTACCTCGCGACGCTGTCGAAAAGGCCTTATCTTCACTATCGATAAGAGGGATTTTCAGGGGAGTCCATTAAAAACTAGCAGTAAAATTCTCCACCTTACTTCCTTTAAGCTAGTAAGCCGTTAAGCCGCCTCCCTTATTCACTTTCGTTATTGATTCATCAAACATCCCGTACAATATTTTGATGTTTTCTTAGCAAAAATTCATTAGAGAATTTTCACTCACGAACAATCCTTTTAACTATAGCTTATTTTCTCCTCCAAATAGTTAAGGGTTTTTTGATCCAATTGTTGGTGATTTCTATTACTTAGACAAGCACTGCAACAATGCCCATCTTGTATGCATAGAAATAAGATTAAAATAACTTGTTGCAAGAAGATTTAAATACAATGTCTCAGATGCTCTTTTTGTTTTGTATTGTAGATAAATATTATAATTATATAAGATGAATAGTCCGATTAATTTTTAAAGAGAATTTATATGAGCGCATCCTTCATACGAGAAAATCCTTTTAGCACACAAATTAGCACAATAGAACAACCACCTAGAGATAGATCTGTTGCCATCAAAGAAATCGTACATCCAACTCCGATTGTCATGAGAGAAAGAAATAGATCTGTTGCCATCAAAGAAATCGTATATGCAACTCCGATTTTCATGAGAGAAAGAAATAGATCTGTTGCCATCAAAGAAATCGTACATCCAACTCCGATTGTCATGAGAGAAAGAAATAGATCTGTTGCCATC
>JBCAXK010000025.1:0-22808 GCA_038534095.1 Chlamydiota bacterium
GTGGAGCAGATAACCCAAAGTTACCTGTATATTTTACGCGTATTCTGGATGAAATAGCTCGACAGAAGGTGTGTATGCAGTTATTAAAAGGACATGAAAACGCTCCTCTAGGGAACTTATTCTTACTAGATAGAGTAACCTATTGGGCGATTACTAGTGATGATCAAGAAGATTTTATAAAACAGCTCTTTCAAACCTACCGAAAAAGGAGATGTGCTGTATCAACGAGCCTAAATTCGCCTCTTCTATATGCTGGAATTCTCTTGGGCAACATGATCACTGCAAAAAAAGATATTCTATTTCTTCTAGAAGGATGTGAGGGCGAACTCATCTTGCAGAATACAACCATATTCGATGTTGCGACCCTAACAGCTTCGCAAAAGTGCTGCGCAAGCACTCTCTGTGCTTTGTTACAAAAATACGGAGAGAAAACATTTTCTCACGGGGGTAAGATATACGCCTATAGCGATCGAATCATCTCTCATGTAGTTACAAAAAATTCCGCTGAATTTGTGATGCAGGTATTACAAGGATCTGAAGACAAACGATTCGGCCGGAACGCAACATGCCTCGAAAGGGTAATAGACTACGCTTTTTCGTTGGGGAAGCACGATTTGACCCGGAAGTTAATAGCAAAATATCGTGATAGGGAATTCCGTGCGGAAGGGAATCACCGTTCACTTTCCTACGAAGCTTGTATCGTACGTGCCGCCACATTACATAAACATTATGGCTATTTACGGGAATTTTTTATAACCGATGCGGCAAAAAAAAATATGTCTAGGAAATGTTATTACTTGATCTCCCTGATGATATATTATGGGTTGGAAAACAGCGATACTAAGTTTGTACAGCAATTGCTCCTTGATCATGAGAATGCCGTTGTGATCTATAGTCGTTCACAGGTGCCGTTCAAACAGGAAATTTTGTGCCTTTCCTTAACGCGCCAATGGAAAAAAACAATGGCTTTCTGTCGAAAAGTATATTCGAAAGACGCAGATAAGTTGGATCAGTGCCTTGTAAAGGCAGCATGTGGGGGACAGCATATTTGGTTTTTATTCGAAATGCTTCAAAGTATTGGATCCAAAGCCTCTACAGAGATAACCAAAAAGAAGGCTTTTTGTATTATTAGATATGCAGTAGAAAAAAATGACACACTATTTACACAGATTATGGACAGCTGTCCAAATAGTATTGTTGTCAGTAAAAAAAGGTTTATGCTCCAAGTAAAACATGTATTACTTCTTCAAAGCGTTCGGCTGAATAAGAAAAAAAAGACGCAAGAAATTTTGCAAAAATTTTCACAAGATAAGTGTCTTGGTGATGGGATTCAATTACCAGAGCGCAGCCACCTATTAACACATTTTTTCTCTTTCGCAGTAGCAAGCTTTGCTAGATACCAGAAGGATGATTTTCTCAAAGATTGTATGAAAAACTATACCCCAGAAAAACAGGGTACAACGAGCAATGAGATATCGGAAAACTATGCGGTGATTATACGGTTAGCCATAAGCTATGAAAGGCATAATTTTGTATTACAAGAATTACAGAGCATCGGAAAAAAGCAAAACGTAATTTTTGTGCTAAAAATAGCAAACCAATATGCTAATATGGAATTATTTACCCAAGTCTTAAAAATTCATGCGCACAAACTATCCACCACAGAAGTATATCAGCATATAAACACCGCTATGAGACAATATAATCAATGGTTCCTCGAAGCAAATCACAAGCACAACAGTGCAAAAAATTATTTTAGCAATATTCGAAAGCTGCGGAAAGCTACAATATGCGATCCTCTTAAGAAAGATGAATTTTTGCATGCAGAAGAATTCTACTTCTCGCTACGTAGCTCTGTTAAAGGGAAATATCTATCAGAAGATGATGCGGAGCGCTTGCTTCTTATTATTCATCAATTAAAAGCGCTCAACATTCCTTTTTTGAATCAATGTTATGTCCCTTACCAAACAGCGCATGGTCCAGAGGTAACTTTTTTCCCGGATGCTCTTTATTCGCTGTTAACAACAAATAGTCAGATGATTCCTCCTGGCATGCTGCCGGAAGGAGCCTTGAGTGAAGAGTGGAAAACAACCGAAAAAAAATTGTTATTGCAATCAAATCCTAAGGACATCCCTTCCATTCGGAGGTTCCATCAGGAGATTGTAAAGTACAAAAACGCTATACCGGAAGGCGCCCAGCACCCTCCGATTACGTGGCTAAAAAAGCGACAAAAACAAACAACAATAGATGAATTTTTTGGTAAACTAGACGCTCAAACAAGATCTCGAAAGTCCGAAGAAAAGACCAGAAAGCGTGGCGATGCTCTTTCCGACCCGGGTGATGAAAAACGGGTAGAAAGGTCGCCTAAGCGGCTTAGGGGAGAAGTAAGTAGTAGAACATCAGAGCACTCTTCCTCAGGGGTTACTGCGTAAAAGCTCCTCTCCCTTGCCTTTTTCTTTGCTTGTAAATAGTTTGCGAATTCTTGTTGAAGAGATGATCTTTCCTTCTGCTTGGAGGGGAGGAATGTACTCGGTAGAAAAGCCCCAAAGATTCCCTAAAGCTTCGATATTTTTTTGGGTTCCCTCTCGATGTTTTCCAAAGGCGGCTCCTTCTCCTAATACGAGATGAACAAAGGGGACAAAAGTCTTGATGGAGCGGAGAAACTCTTCGTAGCTTTGAGATAAAAAGGATCGGGTAGAGGGTAGTAGGTATACGTAATCGACTTGACAAGCAGATAAGCGCTCAATTTTTTCTGCAAATGAGCAGAGAAGAACTATTTTTTTTTCAGGGAAAAGAATGCTTTTTGGGGATTTCTCAAAGGTGAGCACTACAGAGGGTAGATTCTTTTGGTTGAGGGCCTTGAGAAGCTTTTGGTGCCCTAAGTGGACACCATCAAAAAATCCTAAGGTAGCTGAGCAAGCAAGTTCAGGAACCAGCTCTTTATACTTGAGGAGTTTCATGGATCAAATGCTCCAAAATGGCTTCTGGACTGGGATCAATACTTTCTAATGACAAAGCATTCTCTAAAGAAAAGGGACCCACTTTGGTCCGTGTTAATTCGTAGAGAAAAGCATTTGTTCCTAAAAATTGCCCAAAGTCGTGGGCAAGGCTTCGGATATAGGTCCCTTTTGAGCAGTGAACTTTTAGATGCAGGTAGGGATAGTTATAGGATAGAAGGGTAGTTTGTAAATGGATTTTGCATGGCTTGAGATCGATTTGGATATTTTTCCTAGCGAGTTCATAGAGCTTTTTGCCTTGCACCTTTTTTGCAGAAAACATGGGAGGCGTTTGCTCGAGATCTCCCTGGAAGTGGCTAAGAGCCCGATCGATTTCTTCTTGCTGAGGGATAAGGGGGCTTTCTTTGGTAACCGATCCTTCCGCGTCGTAGGTTGTCGTGCTTTTCCCGAGAAAGAAGGTAGCGGTATACTCTTTTGTACATTGCAAGAAGGTTGCTGCTTGCTTTGTGTACGATTTTCCAATAAGAAGAATGAGCAGGCCTGTTGCTAAAGGATCCAAAGTACCTGCATGCCCAATTTTTTTGATGTTGAGCAGTTTTCGGAGCTTGGGGACATAAGAAAATGAAGAGACTCCCTTAGCTTTGTTGAGAAGTAAAATGCCTTCAGGAGGGGTCTCTATGAGGCAACTCTGTGGATCGGTTTTTTTCCTCTTCATGGATATCGTGCAAAATTTGGTCGATACGAAAATGTTCATCGATCGACGTGTCTAACTTAAAGGTAAGGGAAGGAAACGTTCTCATCACCACTTTTTTTGACGCTTTTACGGCAATGTATCCTGCTCCCGACTCCAACGCTTGCAAAGTTTTTTGTTTTTCTTCGTCTGTACCCAGAACGCTAATGAACACTTTAGCGTAGTGAGCGTCGTTTGTCATATCAACGCTAGTCACTGTAACAAAAGTGCTTACATCAGGATTTTTCACCTCTTTCATGATCACTTCAGAGATCACTTCTTTGAGGAGGGAGTTGAGTCTTTCTACGCGCCGTTTTTTCATGATAAGGTTTGTTTATGGTAAATAATTTTGTACGCTTCGATGGTATCTCCAGGCTTCACGCCAGAAAAGCCATCAAAAACGATTCCACATTCGATCCCTTTTTGTACTTCTTTCACATCATCTTGGACCCTTTTGATCGAAGCGATTTTTCCGCCCCAAACCTGCTCTGATCCGCGAAGAACGCGCACAAAATGATTTCTATGGATACTTCCCTCGCTCACTTGGCAACCGGCGATCACGCCCAGGTGAGAAGATTTAAAGATAGCTTTCACCTCAGCTTTTCCTGTGTCGGTCTCTTCGGGAAGAAGATCGAGGAGGTTGGTCATCTCTTCTTTGATATCATCTACAGCATGGTAAATCACATCATGAAGGCGAATATGGATATTTTTTTGTTTGATTAGGTCCTCTGTATGGCTTTCGATCTGGGTATGAAACCCTAAGATGTGCGCTCCTGAAGCAGAGGCGAGTTCTACATCAGACTCTGCAATTTCTCCCACACCTTCGTAAACAATTTCAATACGGACTTTATCGCTTGGAATCCTAAAGAGAGAAGTTTTTAACGCTTCTAATGAGCCTTGAACATCGGCGCGAATGATGAGGGGGAGGACTTTTTGTGAGCTTGCTGCCTTTTTCTGTAAGAGTTTTTCCATGCCTGATCGGACAGATTGATGAAGGTTTCTTTTTCTTCCCTCTTTTCTTGCAGAAGCTAAGGCTTTCGCTTCTTTGTCGTTTTTTACGACGATGAACTCTGAGCCAGCTTCTACAAGACCAGAAATGCCTGTAATTTTTACCGGAGTGGATGGGGGAGCGATGGCAACATTTTCTCCATAATCGTTGTGCATTGTTTTGATTCTTCCCGAATGGTCACCTAAAACGATTGCATCTCCAAGGTTTAGCGATCCGTTTTGGATTAGGACCGTTGCTACCGCACCAAGGCCTTTGTGCATCTCCGACTCAAGGACCGTCCCGCGAGCTCTATAGTCGGGATTGGCTTTGAGTTCTTGGACTTCGGCTTGTAGGGTTAACATTTCGAGAAGCTCAGGGATACCTTTTCCCGTCGATGCAGAGCAGTTGACAGTAATGGTGGATCCGCCCCAGCTTTCTGGCAAAAGTTCATGGTCAGCGAGCTGTCTATAAATTTTTTCAGGATTGTAATTCGGTTTATCGGCTTTATTGATCGCAACGACGATGGGGACAGAAGCCTCTTTGGCTTGGTTCATCGCTTCAACCGTCTGTTCGCGCATCCCCTCATCACCTGCGATGACTAGAACGACAATATCGGTTACGTTGGCGCCCCGTTCACGCATTTCGCTAAATGCCTCGTGACCAGGGGTATCTAAAATGGTGATTTCCCCTGCATTGGTTTTTGTTTTAAACGCTCCAATATGCTGGGTGATCGATCCTGCTTCCCCGTGTGCCACTTTTGTTTTCCGAATCGTGTCGATGAGGCTCGTTTTTCCGTGGTCGACGTGTCCCATAAAGGTCACAACGCAGGGACGAATGGATAGGTCTTTTGGATCGGTTTCGAGGATCTCCTCAGAAATGGTTTTAGTCGTGATTTGTATCCGCTCTTCTTCTGAGCGATCGATGGAAATATCGCAAGAAAATTCATGTCCTAACAGTTGAACAGTTGTTTCATCATCGAGGTAATCGTTGATCGTGAGGGTGATTCCTTGCATGAAAAGTTTTGCGATCAGTTCTGAAGCTTTGAGCTTCATTTCCTGGGCTAGGTCTTTTAGGGTAATCGGAAGACGGATGCTCAAGCTTTTTGGACGAATGATCTGTTCATAAGAGGGGGCCGATTTTTTCCGTTTATGCCTTTTTCTCCGCCAAGCTTCATCTTCGTTTGCTCGAAGGCCTTGCTTATCTCTTCCATCAAACTCTCGCACTTTTTTTCGGGATGCTTTGAATTCTCTAAAATCCCGAAAGCCGCTTGGTTTTGCTTGAGTTTCTACCTTAGGTTTTTTCTTTTTCTCTTTTTTTTCTACTTGGGAAGTGGTCTCTTTGGTCTCCTTTTTTTGCACTTTAGCCGTTTTTTTAGGCTGAGCTTTTGCATCGGGCTCTTTTGGGAGACTCTCTTTAGTGCTTGGAGGAGAGGGCTCTTCTTGAGCAGGAGCCGTTTCGATCACCTCTTTTTGAGGGACCTTTTCAGGAGTAGGATCGGTTGCAGTTACCGGGGTTGGAAGCTCTGTAGCAGGGGGGGGGAGGTCGGTAGTTGCGGACTTTTCTTGCACCTGCTTTTTGATGATCCGCACTTTTGGTTTATTTTGCGGAGATTTTTCTGCAAGTTTTGCCTCTTTTTTAGGAGCTTCTTTGGTAGAGGATTTGAGCTTGAGAGCCTTGGCTAATTGCGTGTTTTTGATGTTGATTTTTAGATTTTTTACCAAGAGTTATACCTTCTTGTTTCGAGTTTGTTCGAGGATTTTTTCCGCAATATCAAAGTAGTTAAAGCCAGGCACCTGTGAGGTGAGTTCATGAGGCGAGCTGCTCACGACTTTGCGAAGCGTATCAAACCCTGCTCCAATTAAGCTTTCAATGATCAACGAGCTAATGCCTTCTAGCTTCAAAGGCGCATCGAGTTTCTCATCTTCTTCCTTGGCCAAATGCTCCATTTCTAACGTGACCCTTTTTTGGTATTCACTCATTTTTTGCACTTCGAGCTCAGTTCCAATGAGCTTGGCAATCAAACGGGCATTCATCCCCTTCTTCCCAATCACAATCGGATAATCTTCATCGCTGACAACAATGGAGATATTTTCTTCTGATTCTTTGAGTTTAGAGATTTCAATCGGAGCGATGGCATTTTGGAGCAATTGAATCGAGTCATCGGAAAAGGGGATGATATCAATTTTTTCGTTGTTGATTTCACGGATGACATTTTTGATCCTTGTGCCTCGGACTCCTACGCAAGTTCCAACGGGATCGACTTTAAGATCGTGGGATCGGACAACCATTTTTGTTCGGTAGCCAGGTTCACGTACAATGTTTTCTACGCTCACAATTGAATCGGCAATTTCGGGCACTTCGAGTTTGAATAGTTCTTTGACGAATTGAGGATCACTTCTGGATAAGCCCACTTCAGCGCCGCCGTTTTCTGTATCACGCACCTCGAGCAAGAGAGCTTGCAACTTTTCACCTACGTTAAAACGCTCGGTTCTAGGGTAGTGCCTTTCTGGTAAAACAGCTTCAACTTTTCCTAGATCGACGATGACATTGCGTCCTCGGAAAAACCGCTTGATTTTTCCCGAAATGATCTCACCTACACGGTGACGATACTCTTCGTAGATCACATTTTTTTCTGCGCCGCGCAATTTCTGCGTGATCACTTGCCTTGCTGTTTGCGCGGCAATGCGACCAAAATCTTGGGGCGTGACGACCATTTCTAACCATTGATCTAGTTCAGAACTTGGCTCGAGCTCAAGAGCTTCTTCCAAAGAAATTTCCTCTTCAGGGTCTTCCACTTCTTGCACGATTTTTTTCTGGGTCACAACCTCAATATCGCCCGATTTTGGCTCGATCTGTACTTGGACTTTACCCACTCCTTGAACACTTTTTTTCGCAGCGGCCAGCAAAGAGTCTTCGATCGCTTGGATGACAACATCCCTTTTGATCCCTTTTTCCCTTTCCAGGTACTCGAAAATTGCGATTAGGTCTTTATTCATGCGTGTCCCACTTAAGTGTTTAATTCCGTTCTTTCGTCTTACGTGATGAGCAGGTAAGATGTTGTTATTTTGTCTAGCATGGTTGATGGTACATGCTTAGGTAAAGCGCCAAGGCGATCCTGTTTATTCGTTCGGCTCAGATGGCTCCTGATCATGAGAGGCTGTGTCATCCTCTTCAGAGTTTTTTTGCTGACCAATCAGGATGTCGTCATGATTGACCTTGTTTTTCTCGATGATGTAATCTTTGATCGAAAGAGAAATTTTCTTGCGCTCTGAGTCGAGTTTGATGATTTTTGCAGTGACATGATCTCCCTCTTTTACGATCTCTTCCACCTTGCCAAAAGGCTGGTCAGAAAGCTCAGAGACATGGATCAAAGCCTCAATACCATTATCTAGCAAGATAAACGCACCAAAAGCGGTTGTTTTGGTCACAACTCCTTTGACCAAAGAGCCGATAGGCAGGGTTGCTTGGATGTCATCCCAAGGGTTTTGGCCCAGTTGTTTTACGCCGAGGGTGATTTTTTTGCTATCACGATCGACAGATAGAATCACCATATCGACCCGTTCCCCTTTTTGAAAGACTTCTGAAGGGTGGGAGATTTTTTTACTCCAACTTAGGTCAGAAATGTGGATCAGGCCTTCGACGCCAGGCTCAAGCTCTACAAAGGCTCCATAATTCGTTAAGTTTCGAATTTCTGCTGTGACGCTTTTGCCGATTGGGTATTTTTCTTCTACATCTTCCCAAGGATTGTGCTGAGTTTGCTTGATGCCTAACGAAATTTTCCCATCTTCTTTTTGCACAGAAAGGACAAGAGCTTCCACTTCCTGGTTCATTTCTACAATTTCGCTTGGGTCGGTGATGTTTTTGGTCCAAGACATTTCTGAAACATGGATCAAACCTTCGATGCCAGGTTCAATTTCAATAAAGGCGCCGTAAGAGACCAGATTGACGATTTTTCCTCGTACGCGCTTGCCAGGAGGGTACCTTTTTTCGATTTCTTCCCAAGGATTGGCATCTTTTTGCTTAAGACCTAACGCAACGCGCCCTTTTTCCTTGTCGACGTGTAGAATAATCACTTCTAATGTGTCACCTAGTGAAATCATTTCTGAAGGGTGTTTGATTCTTTTCCAGGTCATGTCTGTGATGTGGAGGAGTCCATCAATACCGTTTAGGTCTAAAAACACCCCGAAATCGGTGATGTTTTTCACAGTACCTGTGCACAAGTCCCCTTCATGGATGGTTTCTAAGACCTCTGCTTTTTTCGATACGCGCTCTTCTTCTAAGAGTTCTCGTCTAGAAACTACGATGTTCTTACGCTCGATATTGATTTTGAGGATTTTGAATTCATAGGTCTTTCCAATGAACTCATCGAGATTTTTGATCCGTTTATTATCAATCTGTGACCCTGGTAAAAAGGCTTCCATGCCGATATCGACCATTAAGCCACCTTTCACTTTTCGGATCACTTTTCCTGTGATGAGGGAGCCCTCTTTACAGTGGGTAACGATGTATTCCCACTGCCGCTGTTTGCGCGCTTTTTCCTTAGAAAGGACAATCTGCCCATCTTCACCTTCGGTTCTATCGAGGTAGACCTCGATTTCATTCCCAAGGGAGAGTTCATCAGAATCGGTGAACTCTGCAACAGGAACCAGACCTTCTGATTTTAAGCCCACATCTACGATTACGAAATCTTTTACAATTTCAACAATGATCCCTTTTAAAATTTCACCGGGTTTCATCATGTTGATGGAGCTTTCTTCTTGCTTTTTGTCTCCGTCGAGAAGATGCTTAAATTCTTCCACTTCGCCTGGCAAAAAGGCTTCGTCGTCTAAAATGTTGCTTACGTTGCTCCAATCCTGGGATTGATTTGTCATCTAAAAGAGGCTCCTGTTTTCTTAAGTTGAAAGAAGAAATCGTAGCAAAAGATTTAGAAAAACGCAACATTTCCTAAAATTCTCTGTTTTTTACATAATTTGAGAATGTCGTTTTTCTTTTTTTGGAAAAAAGGGTTGGTTTCTTCTTTTTAATAAATTTTTTATTCCGCAGGTTCACCACAACAATTTTATTCCGTATTTTTTGTTTTCCTTTCCGGAAGTAGCTGGCTTTTTTCTCTGAAAAGTTATTTTTTAAAAGAATCTCCCGTTGGAACTCTTCGAAATACATCCACAGAGGTTTGCCAAAAAACGCATCCTAATTATTAAGAAAAAAGTGCGCTTTGAAGGTAGCGTCTTTGTACCTTCCGCAGGTTTTTACGATCGCTTTTTTCACAAATTCTCTTTTTCAATAGGACTGTTAAGAAAAGTTTTTTTTGGACATAAAAAAGATAAAAAAATAAAAAATAGAATTTAGCGTGGTAAAATATTGTAAATGCGCTTGTAAATAATCTTTCGATAAAAGGTGGGCTGATCAAAAATGTCAACAATTGTAGTCAAGTTTGGAGGCGCTAGTATAAAGAGCCCAGCAGGATTTCGGAGAATTGCCGAAATCATTGCTGGTAAAAAACAGGTATTTAATCAAGTTCTTGTGGTTTTAAGTGCCATGGGGAGTACCACAAGCAACCTCCTTCTTCTTGCCAAAAAAATTCATCCCAATCCTCCTAAAAGGGAGGCGGACATGCTCCTTTCTGCAGGAGAAAGAATCAGCGCCGCGCTTCTCGCAATGGCTCTTAAGCGAAATGGTTTAGATGCCATGAGCTTTACAGGTAGTCAAGCAGGGATCATCACCTGCTCCCGTCATACAGATGCGCGTATTATCGATGTAAAGCCCTACCGGCTACTGCCCCCTCTTCGTGAAGGAAAAATTGTGATTGTAGCAGGGTTTCAAGGAACTACATTGGATGATAGGATCACAACTCTTGGTAGAGGCGGATCAGATACCACAGCAGTTGCTATTGCAGGCGCTCTCGGCGCGCTACAGGTCGATTTTTACAAAGATGTACCTGGCATTTTTAGCCAAGATCCAAAAAAGGATCCGACAGCTACCCACTACAAACAGCTCACTTACCGAGAAGCAAAGCTGATTGTGCAAAAGGGGGCGCAAATTTTGCACGACAGGTGCTTAGACCTTGCCGAGACGATGCAAATGCCTTTGCGGGTGCTCTCTTACGAACCGGCCCCTTCAAAAGGGGAACTAAGTACCTGGATTCGGGGAGAAGAAGACAGTATCTCTGCGCCAGGGTTTGAAAAACTCTCGGGAGATCGAAAAGAGGGTCTCGCGTCTGTATGAGCACAAAACTTTCTCCGAAAATCACAATGGCTTGTCAGGAAAAAAATCACGCAGATCGCTCCCTTGAAGAGATCCGCGATCTTTTGTATAAAATTTTGCCCAAGATCGACTGGACAGATCGTTTTGGAGAGAAGCAGGCCCGTTTACTAAAAAAAACGCTACCAATTGTCCATTGGGAATATTTGAGTCAGCAGAAACTCGCAGTCACGTTTTTATGCAAGCAAAGAACCGGAGTGGTGCATTTCTTTTACGATATGATGAGCCGGTGGCTTTTGCCTCATGAACGGCTCAATAGTAGTTTCTTTTTCTCGTCCGATTTTTCTCTACCAAATCTGCGCCCCTCTTTGCTCACAATCGCCCAAATTGTTTTGGAAATTGATGAATCAAAAAAACAATCGATCGAACAAACCCGGAGTAAGATCCATAGTGAGCTGCGTCTTGGAGCGCGCTC
Source organism: Chlamydiota bacterium (assembly GCA_038534095.1). Lineage (GTDB taxonomy): Bacteria > Chlamydiota > Chlamydiia > Chlamydiales > SM23-39 > JBCAXK01. The sequence goes on from JBCAXK010000025.1 coordinate 11,349, forward strand.
AAGCTCCCAGGCGCATCAGATACTTACCTTTAAAGACCTATCTCCCGACAAGAAAGCGGAGATGATTCAAAAAAAGATCGGAGCGCTTGTTCACAAGCCATCAGGCCGGTATGAGAAAAGTATTTTGACGCAAATGCAACGATTTTTTGTGACCGCAAAAGAAGAGTTCAAAAAGGTGCGCTCCCACGATCACATCGCCCAGGTGATTGCCCTTTTGTACTGGGCGCGTAAACGGCTACAAAAGAATCTTTCTAATCAAGCTCATACTGAAAGGCAAGTTGTTGTGAAGTTCATGAAGGCTAAGCTGACACAACAAAAACGAGTTTCTCCTGTCTTGGGCATTGTTGTTGGTATGAATTTTTTACAAGAGCGGGAAGTTTTTGAAGAGAAGCATTTTCGGGCAGCTCTTGAAAAAATTGACCCAAAGTTTTCGATTGTGGAAGGCTCTTTTTTCGTGGACCAAAACCAAAATTCTTCCCACAACGTTCTCTATCTAGAACTGAAAAAAAGGGGGGGGGAGATTTCTTCGAAAGATATCCAAGTATTTCGGTCAGAATTGCCCCAGCTCATCAAAAGTCAGATTGCTTGCTTAACCCATCCGATCTTCAAGCCGCGTAATGAAGAAGAGGTTTTAAAAAGCATCATGGCGCTGGCACAGCAGCTAAAATACGTCGACGATCTTCCCCAAATGATCATCAATTTTGATGGACAAGAAAATGATGACCTTGTCTTTACCGTGATTTTTTTGCGCATCTTAAAAACAGGGTATCAAAAGCTTTTAGATCTTTTCCAAAATGTACCCAAACACTGGGGATTTCGTTTAGAAAGAAGAAAAAATGTGGGGACGCTTCGGCGTAAATACCCGAAAGAGGCGGCTGTTTTTTCGGTGAAAATTCCTTCCAAAACGTATCTCCAAGAGGGGCATTACGTAGATCTTTATCAAGCGCGCGCGCATCTTTTTCATAAGATTACCGAACTTGTTGGTGAGGTGCGTGATTATAATGGAGGAATGATGCACGCGCAAGCAGCTCTTTTAGATGAGGTAAAAACCTCGTTAGGCCCCTCTTACCAGCCTCAGTATTTCTTTTTAGAAAAACTGTTTTTTTCCATGCAACCGAGCGAGATGCGCTACCTGCTCTCCTGTTTTTTGTTAAAAGCGATTTTTCGGTCTATTCTCCAGTGTCTAAAAAAAGGGGAGAAATCTCCCTCCTGGACGATCAAAGAGCACGAAGGGAAAGCGCTCTTTGTTTCCCTGCAAACGGATCGAGAATATAGAGACAAAGTGCATAACCTCATCCAAAAAGAGGATTATCCTTCGTGTGAACTGATCACCTACAGCATTGAAGAGTGCTTTGGTTTCATTCTTCTTTCAAGAGATCCTAAAAAACGATCCCACTTAGCGCGCCTTCTTCGTAACGGATAAACGGACACTATACCAGAGAGATCTAAAGGCTTGGGTCGAAAAGATTTTTTTGCTAAGCAAGAAGAAACCGCGCTAAGAAGTTTAGTATGCCCTCTACTCTACAGTCTGTTCACCGCCCCAAAGTCCTTGCAAAGCATTGGGGATATATACAAGAAGTGGTTGATGGAGAGATCTCCCAAGAACGTCTTACTAAAAGACTTGATGCTCGCGACTTTTCTTGCGGTTTTGAATTAGCCAGTCGCCAGAAGGCCTCTTCTTTAGGGGAGTCTGTGATTGTCAATGCTCTTTGTTATACCACCTCTACCGATCAGGAAAGCGGTAGTTATGGGCAACTGATTTTTGGAGAGCAGTTTATTCCTGGAGACGTGTTTTTATTGCCCAAAGGAGCTTTGCCTACGCACCAGGTTGTCTTAGAAAATGCTACGCTACCTTTTTACGATTTTTATCCAGCCGCCTACCAAGCCATCGAAGGGCCGTTTGCTTTTGCGGGAATTTTTCACTTCTCTTCATTTTCTCATGTTGCCACTAAAAAGCCCACTATCCACAAAGAAAATATCTTTGCCTGCCAAGAAAAATATTACCCATTTCCCGAGGTTCATAAGCAGGATATCTCGGGGTACGTTATGGGCGTTGTTTCGGCTAGAAAAACGTTGCAAGAAGATCGTTTGGATAGCCTTCTTTATGATAACCCGATGGATCAGCCTACAGAGCTTATCCATCACGCCCACGTACTTACGCTTCGAGAGCATCCCTCTCATGTTGCGCAGATTTCTCCCAAAATTGATGATGAGTGTCTCCATCTACTCCACTATGGATGCAAAATAGAGGCGACGTCTGTAGATTTGTACGCTTTACAAGGAGCTGCGGAATATCGATGAGTAAACAAGAAACAAAAACCTTAGCAAAACTTCTCGCAGATTGCCTTGTAACAAGGGGCGTTCGGTATATTTTTGGTATCCCAGGAGCAAAAATCGATGGCCTATTTGATGCGCTCATCGACACGCCTATCCGGATCATTTTATGTCGTCATGAGCAAAATGCCGTGTTTATGGCTGCCATGGTAGGAAGGATGACGGGCAAAGCAGGTGTTGTGCTCGTCACTTCGGGTCCTGGGGTTTCGAATTTAGTCACAGGGTTACTGACCGCAACAACGGAAGGCGATCCTGTTGTTGCTCTTGGAGGGAATGTGCCCCGATCGATGAAGCTCAAAGAATCGCACCAAAGTACAGATAACGTTCGCATCACCGAGGGAGCGACAAAATGGAGCGTTGAAGCTTCTTTAGCAGAAAACGTTCCAGAAATTCTAGAAAATGCGTTCCGCAAAGCGGAAAGCCCCAGGGCAGGAGCCGTTTTTGTGAGTATTCCCCAAGATCTCTTGCTTGAGAAGGCAGTCGGGGAAACCCCGATTCACCCCACCCGGCCCGTTTTTGGAGGCGCCCGGGAAGAGACGATTTCGAACATTGCCTCCACCATTTCTCGCGCAGAAAAGCCAATTCTTCTTTTGGGCATGGAGGCTTCCCGACCTGAAAATACAATAGCGATACGCCATCTATTAGAGAAACATCCTCTTCCAGTTGTCAGCACGTATCAAGCAGCCGGGGTGATTTCGAAGGCGCTTTTACCCTGCTTTGTAGGTCGCGTTGGCCTATTTAAAAATCAGCCTGGCGATCAGCTTCTCGATGAGGCCGATTGCATCATGACAGTAGGGTTTAGCCCGGTAGAATATGATCCCGAAATTTGGAATGCCCGCTCTCCGAAAATGCTCATCCATATCGATTATAGACAAGCCAATCTGCACAATACCTATATTCCTCATCTAGAAGGTTTAGGAGAGATTAGCCTTACGTTAAATGAGCTAGCAAAAAGGCTTCCTGCTCGAAAAACGCTTCTGAATCGGAAACGTATACAGAAGCTGCAAAAAAGTTTGGAAGAAATCCGAGAGCTTACCGAAACAGGTCAGGGATCCTCTTCTAGTTCAGGAGGGAGCCAACTTGTACGCCCCTTATGGTTCATTCACGAGCTCAAAAAGATGATGGATGAAACCATGATCATCTCTTGCGACGTAGGAACACATTACATGTGGCTTGCTCGGTATTTGCTCTCTCATGAGCCTCATCAGCTTCTTTTCAGTAATGGGCAACAAACGTTAGGTGTGGCGCTTCCTTGGGCGATGGCATCGCGGCTCATCAAGCCCAACGCGCGTATTCTTTCCGTTTCAGGAGATGGTGGATTTCTATTTTCTGCCATGGAATTAGAAACAGCTGTCCGGGAGAAGATTCCATTTGTGCACTGCGTTTGGAATGATGGGTCGTACGATATGGTTCGGCAGCAACAACGGATCAAGTATGGAAGGGAAACCGCTGTCGCTCTTCATCCGATCGATTACGTAGCTTTTGCAAAAAGCTTTGGAGCAGTAGGATATAGGATAGGTCACCCAAAAGAGCTCTTGCCTACTTTCGAAGAAGCTTTTCAGCAAAAGAGGCCTGTCATCATCGATGTTCCGATCGACTATTCGGACAATCGGTGGCTGTTTGAGAAAGCCCATTAATGACAAATTGATCCGTAAGTATTTATTTTTCAGTAGCTTATTTCACTATCATATAGACCCTTGATAGTAGAGCTTACCTCCTCCTTTTACCGCTTGACCTCGCATGATGCGGCAAAGATTCCGCTCAAGGTGCTTTGGAAGAAAGTTTTGGGTCTTTCCCTTTTCATCCAGCAGTTTTGGAGTCTTTGCTAAGCAAAAAAATCTTGAAAATTTTTTTTTACTACTTTTATAAACACAATCATGGATCAAAAGAATAGCGCCACACCATTTTATGCCCGCTGCCTCCTCTTCACTCCTGGGAATAATCCCAAGCATTTTGAGGCTGCTAAAGAGCGGGGGGCTGATGGAGTGATCATTGATTTAGAAGATGCTATTTCTTTATCAGAGAAAGAAAAGGCGAGAGCAACCGTTGTCGAGTATCTCCGCTCATTAACAGAAGATCCCTCTTTTATCCGATCGGTACGTATCAATTCTCTACGGACCATTGAGGGGATAAGGGACCTGCTAGCTCTCGTAGAGTCGGGCGCTTTCCCCGACATGATTGTGTTACCCAAAACCGAAAGCCCAGAGGAGATTGTGATTTTGCGTCAGCTTCTATTTCCAAAACAAGTGCCTTTGATTCCTGTGATTGAAACGGCTAAAGGGCTTTACCAAGCGCCTTTGATTGCTCAAGAGGACGGCGTCTCTGCTCTCCTTTTTGGGGGCGCCGATTTTTCTGCTGATCTTGGAGCGCAATTGACCTGGGAATCGATGCAAACGTTTCGCGCGGAGCTGAGCCAAGCTGCGGCGCAAGCGGGTATCGCCGCGATTGATGTACCTTACTTACACCTCCAAGATGCCGATGATGGGCCACTTATCTGTGAAACGGAAAAAGTCAAAGCGCTTGGATTTACCTGTAAAACCAGTATTCATCCAAAACATATTGCTCCGATTCTTTCTGTCTTAACTCCGCAAGAAGAGGAAATTCAGAAAGCAAAAAAAATTGTAGATACCTTTGAAAAAGCAAAAGGCAATGCGTGTCAATTAGATGGTAAAATGATCGATATGCCCGTTTTTTTATCTGCAAAACGGATCTTACAACTTGCAAAGAAAGCCTATGAATGATTTCCGTAGTTACCTAGAGCTGAGCAAAAATACCTACCAAGAACATTTTGGATTGGATTTTGAGCAATTTGCCATCGGCCAAGTATTCCACCATAGACCTGGCCTAACTATATCCCAGCAGGATAATGCCGATGAAGCTCTTGATACCATCAACAACGCCCAGTTGCATTATGACGCTCATTACGCGTCAAAAACAGAATGGAAGTGTTGTCTCGGAGTGAGTACCCTTACGTTACAAAGAGTCCTTGGGATGGCCTCAAAAACTTTTGCTCGCAAAGAATCGATTATCCATTTTGAAGATATTGCGATGACCCGTCCCGTGTTTGGTGCCGATACTTTATACGCCCGCTCAACCATCACAGGTAAAGAAGATCATAACGACCTGCTTGGAACCCTCTCTGTGAAAACAGAAGGGGTGAATCAAAAGGGGGAGGTTGTTGCGAGCATTGCGTATACGATGCGTATCTACAAATCAGGTCGGCACCCTTTTGAAGAAAAGCGTGGCTACAAGCGGAAAACCCTCCCCGAAAAATTTGCCTCACATAGAACGCTTGCAGATGGGAGTTTTATGGAAGAAATTGGGCTATACTTTGAAGACCTTGAGCCAAATGAATCCTACGTCCATTTGCCGGGGAAAACGTTTAGCCGAGAGGAATGTCAGAAGCACGCGCTCCGTTCGATCGAGCTTTCCCCGCAGTACGCAAATACGCATTACGCAAAAGAATTTCATGAAGGGAAATTGCTTGTTCAGGAATCTTTTGTGTTATCGGTGCTAACGGCCTTGTCTACAAGAACGTTTGATCGGGTAGTTGCTAATTTAGGTTGGAAAAACATCAAGATGCATTCGAAAATGTGGGAAGGCGAGACCCTCTATGCGCGCTCTAAGATCTTAGATAAACGGGAGTCGAAATCACGCCCTACACAAGGGATCATGCACGTGGAAACAGAAGGGAAAAATCAAGACGGTCAGCTTATTTGTACTTATGAGCGGTTCTTTTTGATTTATAAGAAGGGTTGCGGTCCCTACGAATCTGCTGGCTATTGACTAGAGGAAAAGATGTTTGAAGAAGAGTACAAAAAGAAACAGTTGTCTGCCGCTGATGCGGCAAGTCTCATTCCGAAAAAGTGCAATATTGGCTTTGGGATGGCTATATCACAACCGCCCGCTCTTTTAGAAGCGATCGGTCAAAGAGCGCGCTCTCGAGAGTTCGAGGAGATCAAAGTCTACTATTTACACGCGGAAAAGCCTGCAAATGAGCATCTTTTGCAATACGATTTGATGGATGTGATCAAGCCTTGTCCAGGATTTCTTGGAGCAAAAGAGCGTGAACTTGCAAAACAAGGTAGTAAAGACGGGAGAAAGGTGATCTTTTATGTGCCCAATTCTTTTAGTCATATGCCTGGTTATTTTAGGAATCACATCCCATTAGATACATTTGTCACGACGGTTGCTCCTATGGATAAAGCGGGCTATTTTTCGATGGGAACAAATAATGATTACAGTTCTACAGCGGCAAGGCATTGTAAGCGGCTCATTGTTGAAGTCAATGAACATATGCCTCGAGTCTTTGGGGATTCAATGTTGCACATTTCAGAAATCGATGGCATTGTAGAAAATACCCAGCCCCTTATAGAAATCTCTCCTAGACCTGCAAAACCAGAAAATGAAAAGATTGGCCGGCTGATTGCTGATCTTGTTCCAGATAGGGCTACGATACAAATGGGAGTAGGAGGCGTTCCCGATGCGGTTTGTTCTTACATCAAAGATCGAAAAGATTTGGGGATTCACTCTGAGCTCTTATCTCCCGGCATGTTCTCTCTCATCAAGTCGGGAGCCGTGACGGGCAGATACAAAAACATTAACCGTTTAAAAACAGTCTTTACCCTCGCTATGGGCACAAAAGAGATGTACGACTTTATGAACGATAACCCCATGATGGAAAGTTATTCTGTCGATTATGTCAATAATCCCAATGTGATTGCGCAAAATGATCATGTCATTTCGATCAATACGATTATTGAGATGGATCTATTTGGTCAGGTAAATGCTGAGCAGATTGGACACCGGGAATTTGGAGGACCGGGAGGACAAAACGACTTTGTTCGGGGAGCTTTTTTATCGAAACAGGGTAAAAGTATCCTCGCATTTGAATCGACTACAAAAAAGAATACGATCACAAAGATTGTGCCCAAGTTAGACAGCATTGTGACTGATCTTCGGATTGATACCCAGTATGTTTGCACAGAGTATGGTCTTGTCAATCTCAAAGGTTTAACTAGCACAGAGCGAGCTAAGAAGCTGATCGAATTAGCCCATCCAAATTTCCGAGATGAGCTCACAAAAGGGGCAAAAGACCTTTCCTTGCTTTAAGGTTAGGATCGAAAAATTTTGGTCTTTGTTAGAATTTGGCATTAAAATCTACTTACGGAAACGACTAAGTAAAGATCGCTTCTCTAAGATATTTGTAGTAAGAGCGTATCTTATCCATTCTTAGTTCTCTTCGCTAAAGACTCCTTCGAATCGTCTTCTTTTTTGAAGACTCTCTTCCTATGAGAGGTTATATGCTTATCCTCTTCCATGGTTTCAGCAGATAAGAGTCGTTGAGCAAGCTGTACAAAGTTTTGCATCTTCGTGACAAATTCTCCTGAAAAAGAGTTCACTCCTCTCTTAGGTTCAATCTCTTCGACGATTTCATGGATATTTTTGCCATTGAGCTGCCTGTAAAGGGTTGCAAATAAAGAAAGAGGATTTTGTACATAGCAGAGCCTATTTAGCGTATTTTTAAGATCTTGGAGCAACTTGCTACTCGTCTGGCTTTGTTGCAAGGTATTTGACGCTGCATCTGAAGAGGATTGTTCGGGGTTCAAGGATACATAATAGGAAGAATCGTAAAGTTGCTGCAGAGCGTGAATGGCTGGTATATATTTTTTATATTCGGGATCTACATCACTAGAATTTGTTAAGGCTGTTTCTTGCAATGCGCAGGATCTTTCTGCCATTTTGTGAAATAATTTTTTATATATTTTTTTCCCCATTTTCATATCCGGATAGCGGATTAATGTTTTATTGAGAAGATCGGCGCAGTACCGCGCCTCCTCGAAATTTGAAATTGAGGAAAAAATTTCTTCTAAGAAACAAGGATCTTCGGGACAGATAGTATGAAAATGCTGGAGCAGTTTCTGCGCGTAGTAATTAACAGAGAAATCGTTATTTGTGTTAGTAACAAATCTACAAAAGTATCTTTTCCAAAATTGTGACAAAGGGCTTTTTGGATTAGGAGGCAGAAAATTTTCAATATGTAAGTCGCAACAATGAAATACGTTTGACAAATATTGAAAAGCGATTTCGTCTTTATTGTAAGTTCCGCTAGGAGTTATCAGTTTCTCTGGGATCAGGTTATAGTACGCAGGATCTATCCAAGGTTTTTTAGTATTGTTTCGAATAAAATAGTGGCATAGACCAGATAAATCCCAACGACTTTTATTTAGTTCTCTATGTAGATCCTTGGAGCTTTCGTTGATAAGGGCATTTAAAAGTTCTCTGCTAACGATTGCACCACCGTCTTTGCGCAAGATGCTGGCTAATAACTGGGAAGGGGATTCCTGAGTAGCAGATACAATGATTTTTAAGTAAATGGCATCAGTAATCGATAGGTCTTTATGTAGATGATGAGAATGGTCGCTAATGAAGTCTTCGCAGGCTTTCCAATTCTTCATGTAGGAGATATTCTCTATTACACAATCTACGTGGTTAAACAAGACTTGATCTCCACTTGCTGTTATTTCGTAGATCTCTTTGTCACTATATATTTTTATGAGATCCTGCAAATAAGTATAATCGAAAATGGGAATCATGCTTTCAAACAGAGCGGAATGAATTAGTGGATTGTTTTCTTTGTTAGCACATTCAATACAGAATTGTTTAAAAAATTCTTTAGGGTTGTGCATGTCATGTATTTGCTTACAAGCACGCTTCATGAAATCAACAGCAATCACTTTGACAGAATACCGCTGCGCCTCTTCAGAAGAATAATCATGAAAGAGATCTTTATTATCGAATAATTTTTTTAAAACGAATAGTTTAGAGAATACCTGGGCGAGATATACCGGATTATTACAAGTGATCGCCGTGTAAATAATGAGATCTAAAGATTCTTTCTCAAGAAAGTCCCCACTGCCCTGATAGCCAGTTATGTCAGCCACGATTGCAGCAGCCAGTAAAAAAATAGAGAAATTATAATTCGTAGTGTTCACAGCGTTTTTTACTGCAGTATAAATATACTGATGAAACTGTGTGCCAAGACTCGTTGTAGTGATGTCAGGAAACACACTGTCATAACGCCTGTCTAGCTCCCATGGAATGCCTTGAAATTGTACAGGAGGGCATTCCAGTGATACGTTTACACCAAGTGATCGAAACATTTCTTTGATGCGACTATGATGAATTTCATGTAGCATATGCAAGGATTTCCAAAAGTCATTAGTTTGTGCAAAGGTAAGGAGTTCTTGTGGTATATCCTCAGCCCACTCAGGATGCCTGTCCAAAAGGGGTAATTGTTTACACTGGTGTAAAGCATGTGGTACCAGCGATTTCATGACTTCTTCTTTTTCTTCCTGAAAAAAAAGTGTGACAGCCTTTACAGTCTTACATTCACAAGGATTTTTTTGTAGGTTTCTGGCTAGTACGCAATAGGCAGCGCTGAATTTGATATGTGGTCTTTTTTCTCCACCAAAATTTTGGATCTTGTTCACAATTTCTAGCAACTTTTCCCCTCTAGGGTCATCGTTAGGTAAAACGACAATACCTTTGGGATTTTTTGTGGCTGCGCCATCGGTCAAACAATCGCTTAGTTGATCCTTTTCGATGTCCGTGAAAAAAAATCTTCCCAAAGTTCCTATACTCATACAAGGTCTCCTAAGTGGCTTTGTTGATCAATTGATCCAGAGCTTGTCTTTTAAAAGCCGTAGTTTTGCCGTTTTTCTACAAGGAAATATACTTTACGCCAATTCTTTCCTGTTTAGCAAGAGAGTTTTGGTAAATATTCAGGATATTTTTTGAAGCGTTTCCTAGAAAGGTGTGATTATATCTTGTTCGTGAAAGTGTAGTAGAGTTTGGCATCAGAATCTACGCAGGCAAGGGACTAAGTAAAGAGCACTTTTCTAAGAAATTTGCAGTAAGAGCGTATGTTATCCATTCTTACTCTAGGCTGATTCGAGGTTTTTATCTACGGGCAGTTACCCCTATTTTTCCTTTACTCTCTTGAGAAAAGGATTTTTCAAATCGCCTGTATACTCTCTCTTTCTCTGCGAATTTCTTCCCTTCTCATCCTCCTCTTGTATCATGACGCTTTTTTCTCCCATGGTTGTGTGAGGGAGGAGTGGTTGAATACAATCTATAAAGCGTTTCATCTTGGTGGCGAGTGCTTGTGAAAAAGAGTTCGATCCTCTCTTCTTTTCAATTTTTTCGATGAGTTGATAGATATTGTCATAGAACGGCCTGTAAAAGGTTGCAAGCAAAGAAACAGGGTTCTCTAAATCACGTATTATCTGCAGCAGATCTTTAAGTTCTTTGAGCTTTATTCTATTTGTCTGGTTTTTTTGCAATGTATTTGACACTGCTGAAGTGGATTTTTCTTCCTGCAGGAGGGTATAGCAAGAATTGTAAAGACGCTGCAGAGCCTTAATCGCGCCGGTGTATTTCGTATACTCAGAATTTATAACACTAGAGTCGGGAGAGCTTGTTTCTTGCAATGCGCAGGATCTTTCTGCTATTTTGAGAAGTAATTTTTCGTAGAGGGGTTTCTTTATTGCAATACCCGTATTACTGACAAACGCATTATTGAAAAGATTAGCGAAGTGCTGGGCTTCCTTGAAATTTGGAATCGAGGAAAAAATTTCTTCTAAGAAATTAGAATTTTCGGGGTCAATAGTATGAAAATGTTCGAGTAGTTTTTCTGCAAATCTATTCAGATGACCGAATTGATTTCTCCTATTAAAAAATTTGCAAAAGTATTTCTTCCAAAATCGCAACAATTGTATGCTGTCAGGATTAGGCAAAAGGTTTTCAGTACTTAATTTAGAAGGAAGAATCAAACTATAACCAAACATGTCTCGTAAATAAGAAAAACAGATCTCTGTTTGATCATCGCGAGTTCCGTTAGGTGTTATAAGCATACTTGGAATGAAGTTATATCTAGCAAAATCCTTCAAAGCTGTTCTAGAAATCATTGGAATGAAGCGACAGCATAAACCAGAGAAGTTCCAAGGACGCTGAGCGAGTGTTCTAGATTCATTACGGATTCTATCTGGTAATTGACTGGCAAAAGAGTTTAGTAGCTCATGACTAACCAATGTATGGCCCAATTCATCTAAGAAATCTACTAGT
>JBCAXK010000026.1:0-22798 GCA_038534095.1 Chlamydiota bacterium
CAGGGCGTTCTGACAAGAAAGATTTGATACGTCACCCTACAAACATCTTGTCTATTACACATCAAAAATCAAAATAAATAGTGTGTTTTTGTGCTCTACCCAGGGTCATCGATGTCTTCGAAAACACCTTTCAGGGTAGATGCAAAACGCTCTACGTCGATATCTTCCTGTAACTATAAAAAATTCGAATGTTTCATTGGTCTTTTGGGCATGTCATTTCTACTTTTCGGAAAAGGAATACACGAATATTCATTTGCTTTCTATCAAATCTTTCTTGTCAGAATGCCCTGGATGCTTCGTAAGACTTTTTTAAGAAAAGAAATGTATACAGAAAAAAAGAGATCTCTTCTTAAAATAATCAAGGTTTTTTCTTTCTTTTCGCGCAAGGCTCGGAAATGAGAGAGGAAAAGGAATTTGTCTATAAAAGCTTTGAGGGCAGTATGACCTGCGCACCAGTAGGGGTATTCAATATGTACGCCATAACGCAATGCGTTAAAAAAGAAATCAAGAAGGGCGGCGTGAAGTGGAGTAGGCCCGCGCTAGAGCTCTGCAATGCAGTGATCAAAAAAGTATCTGACGCGTTTAGACAGAAGATTTTTAAGAGCGCTCGTTTCTTTCTTGATCAATATCAAAAAGTACATTCGGAGTTACAAGGATTCAAAGTAGACCAAGCGAGCGCTATTTCTCAAAAGCAGCAAAAAGAGATCTGCGAAATTGTATGGAAAGCGTTTTTTACATTAACTCACGTGGTGTATTGTGAGTATCAGGAGCATTCTCAAGGTTACAGTAAGATGCTTCCTTTGGGCTTGCTCATAAGAAAGTTGCGTAGTCAAAAAGTAGAGCAAAAGAGGGGCTATTTAGAGCGCCCTTCTGCAGAAAAAAAAGATTCAGAGATCGTTGTAGACAAGGCTTCTACATTTTGGACATTCAAATTCATCGATGATTTCGTGCCACAGAATATCTTATCGTATGCATTTTTACCGGTACATCTAGGAAATATTCAAGGATATGCCAACATGGAGAGATGGTTGCAAGAAAAAAATCTTGGAAAGTCGTTTGCTTCAGGAGCTAACGGAAATGTTTTTTGGTACAACGATCTCAAGAAAGGAAAGCTGTTTGTAGTCAAAGTCACAAGCGGGCTTCATAAAGAAAAGAGTATTGCTAGAAAACTTGCAACATTGCAGTGGCTAAAAAAGAATGTTTCTTCTCCTGATGTGATGCAAATGGTCGATTACTGCGTTGCTCGCGGAAAGTTGGCGGTGCAGCTCACGGTCCGATCCAAGCAGACTTTGTGGCGATTTATTTCCACCAACACAATCGATTACCGGGCATTTTCAAAGATCGTACGTGAGATAGTATTAGCGCTTACTGCCATGCATAAAGCTGACGTGGTGTATGGAGATCTGAAACCCGCAAATATCACATATAGCAAAGAAGAGGGGCTTTTATTCGTTGATACATCCGACGCTTTCATCAGAAAGAAACATCTTAGGAGATTGATTGGCTCTCCGTCTCATCGCCCGTGGGAGCACTTTGTGGGAAATCCGATTGAACCTTCCTATGACATGTGGTCTTTGGGGGTCGTTATGGTTGAGCTCTTTAAGAAGAGTAATTTTCTCAGGATGGACGCGCCCTTGGTTGCGGGATTGAATAAGAAAAAGGTGTCCAAGGAGCATCTACAAGGATATTTTACATGTTTGGAAAAGGGGTTGCGAAATGAAGAATTGGTCAGACTGCAAGCAAAGATGAAGGAGCACGTTGCTACAAAGGGGATCGTATTGAATACGAATACACCTGAATACTGGGGAAAATACCTAAAACCCTTAGAGCGTTCTCCTAACGAGGAAAATGTCGTAAAATGTATCATTCAATCCTGTTTGCATATTGATCCTAAGCATCGGGTTACCGCTCCTAACCTCTTATCTTTTTTCATGGGAAAGCGTAGAGACGCTCAAAGCTTCTCTACAAGCCTTAGTAAACAGTAGAAAATCCCAATCTTCACGCCAAGGCTGAGATCAAACAATTGAGATACCTGTCGCAACTTGGGGGGCCGATGGCCGCTATTTGACGGGTCAATTGCTAAAAAGACACAAAATCTTGATGAAAATAGCGTTTCATTTCGGGTGAAAAGGGGAGAGGAACGCTTCTTTCAATACGGTGGATTTGATGAGAGCAGGGGGAGCGCTCGGACAATATAGTGATCAATACTTAGTTTTACCGATCGCTCTTTTTAGGGAATTTTTTTTGTTTTATCTTGCATTTGTCTATCATCATAGTTATGGCTAAAATAAAGGGCCTGCCATGATAAAACGTCTTTTTTTTCTCGTTCTTTTTCTTTGTAGTATCGTTAGCGCTATGTTTTGGAAGCAAGGGATGACGTTCCTTGGAGAGTATTTTGTACAAAAAGCTTTTCAGGAACAGCTTGGAATCGCTTTCGAAAAAACGCAGGTGACCTACGTGTCAGGATCGTTTCTGTTTGATGAAGTGCGTTTAAAAAAAGTGGAGGGGGGCGCTCAGTATCTTTGCTCGATGAAGCAGATGCGGGTCAGTCCCTTTTGGAAGGATGGGACCTTTCAGTGTGATCTGTTTTTTTCTTCCCCAGACCTTCTTGTTGTGAAAGAGGAGGACTCCTTCGATGAGTGTTTACAATGCTTTTTCCCAAAAGCTATCCATATTGGATTAGACCAAGGCACTTTCACCTTAAAGGATCAGCAAACCAACAAAACGGTTTCTGGAGAAATATTTTCTTGTGAGAATGATCCCCATACCTACCGCATTTTGACCCAAGAATCCTCGTTACTTTGTAATTTCACCGATCTTCATGAGGGTGTATCCGCGTCGGTGGATCTTCAGAAGATTGCTTTGAGCGAGGCGGCTACTTTGAGCACATTTTTTTGTGGACAAGATACAAAGCATACAGAGATTTCTGGAAACGCATCAGGTTTATTGCAACTAACTTGGGAAAATAGCCGCGGATTTTCTTGCTTTATGGAAATGAAAGCAAAAGAATTATCTATCGAGAGAAAGGCGCATCGGTTAGAGACGGAAGACGCCTTTTTTACCTGCCAATTTCCTGTAGAAGAAGAGTGCTTTTGCCCCTTAGCCACCCTCTTTTTCCCAGGGCTAGAAAAAACGGCCCTATCGGCAGAGGTGCAAGGAGCCTCTCTTTATGTAGGGGAGTTATGCCATTTGGATCAGATCCAAGGTAAGCTCTCTTTCATTCCAAGTATTGGCCCCAAAATGTACCTTTTTTCTACCGATCCTGAGGGGCGGATGGTTGCTTGGAATTTGCGGGGGTATTTTCATAGTAAAAAAGCGAACTGGCTTGACGCTTCGGTCCAAGTCGATGGGGATGAGATTGTTTGTAAAGCGGTAGAAAAAAGCTCGGGGGGTATTGCTTTACGCTTCCTTTGCTCTGAGGTATCAAATGATAAATTCACTTCCTTACAAGAAACAGCGCGCTCTTTTTATGAAGCTTCTTTGCACCCTCTTTGTTTAGAAGGGACAACCAGTGTGGACGTATCTTTAGACTATGAAAGGGGATCTTGCACAAATCTCGAGGTGCATCAGATCCTTCTTGAAAACCTGGCTGTGACCATTCCAGAAAAAGAGGTGCGCCTATTTTCTGCGCTCTGCCACTTAGAAGGAAGCTACGATCTCAGTGATTCGACCTACGATTCCCTTTGCGCAAAAGGTACAATAGAGGAGGGAAGTATAGGCTTTTCGGGGTATCTTGTTGAAAATGGCTCCACCACATGGACGATTGATCAGGGATACATTGTCCCCTCGAAAGGGTTTTTCACTTTAGCTGGCATCACGAATCATGTGGAAATTTCTGGAGCGGTCGACGAGTGTTCGTTAACAAGCCTTGTGAAAGGAAAAACAGGGGCGTTTTTTGAGCAGTATGGAGATTTTCCAGAAACGTTTGATCTTCCTTTAAGCGCTAGCATCTCACTCAAAAGAAAAAATGAAGAGGCGCTCATTTTTGGCAGCATGCAGCTTGGGGACGAGGAGATTTCCTTTGGTCTTGATCTTGGACTCACTTTGCAAGAGTGGTGTTCAGTCCACCATGGTTGGATGCGCGCAAAAGAGATTGATTTGCACCATTACCAAATCTTTTTCCCCAACATTTCTCTCTATGGTAACGCAGATGTTTCGATGCAGTACCAAAAAAAACGGGCCTACTTTGCCCTAAGCGGATCGGGGTATTCTTTTGCAACAAAAGGAGTCACGCTCTCTTTGGATCGTACGAGCAATATTTCTTGTAGTTACAATTTTGCTCATCAGGGTTGGGATCTCGATCTTCTGATGCAAGGAGCGAGTCTTTCGATAGCGCAGTATGGTTTTGTACTTGAGAATATTGAGGGGCCTCTTGTTATTAGAAACAATGTTCTTAAAGCTTTGAATATCGATGCAAAATGCGAAGAGCTTTCGATGGGAGGAGATGTCCATTTTGATTTTTCTCATGAGTTGCGGCTCGATCTTCATTGCAAGGAGCTCTCTGGCCCTATTGATTCTTTGCTGAGCTCTTTGGAAACGGCTACAAGAAGCGCTAAAGAGGAGATAGCTTTCCCAACGTTTTCTCATGGGGTCGTTAGCGCGTATGATGAAGGGTGCTTTTTATCCACCAATTTCTCCGATGAGTTTCTCTTTGGAGCCGACCTTTGTTTAGAACAAGGGGAGCTGACCCTCCATGATCAGGCTAAGCTCAAAGATATGCGCTGCAAAATTTCGTACCGGTCAAATGACCATTTGCCTTCTTACCTCACCTTCTCATCGGTTTTGGATTTGCATGGTCAACAGTATCTATGCAAGGTTCCCTACGTATCGAAAAAAGCAGGAGGTACCTTTCTTTTTGATGTCCGCCTTGAAGAGGGGTATTGGGATCTTATGCGCACCTGCGGCTCTTTCCAAATGACTCCTTCGGGAGAGTGCGTTGTTACATTTACTCCTGGGAAAACGGAGCTTTTTGGAGAGAAATTAGCCATCAGCGATTGTCGGTTTCATCCAAAAATAGGCGCAGAGGGACTAACAGTGGCAGGCTCTTTCCCATTAGCTTCCCTTGTTGAGAAGATGCCTTTTGCTCTTTCCTGTTTGTGTTTGGATCACTACTCGCTTCCTACTCTGGACACCTCTTTACTGGATGGAACGGTTGAAGCGGCTTTGTCTTTCAGCGGAGAGACTACGTCTATTGAGATTGAAGGTAAGGATCTTGCGATTGAGGGGCAAACAATAGACCACCTTTTCATCAACGCCCATACGATTGCCGAAGGGTGGCGTTTCAATAGGTGCGCTGTAGACGACTTTTCTGCCGCATTTTCTTGGCATCACACGAAAAATATTCCGCATTTTTTTCTCTACTGGCAAAACGAAAAGGTGGCCGAATTGGCTATTTCTCATAAAGGCAAGGGGGCCTTTTTGATGGAGGTGAAGCAGGTGGAGATGGAGATCAATCGGTTGAAACGCTTCTTTCCACAGCTACAACCGATTATGGGAGAGATCTCTGCTTCAGGCTACATCGATGCGGCGCTGCCTTCTAAGACACGGTCTTGGCAATTTGACTTGGATTTAGATATTGAGCCCCAAACGGTGCATTACCAAGATCGCTGGTCTTATAGTAACCATTCTCCTGTCCACTTATCCTACTCCTTGGAAGAGGGGCTTCTTGTGACCGGCTTAAATTTTAGCGCGTTAAGTCCCCACTTTGCGAGAGATGATCTGCGGTTCCAGGTGGGATCGTTGGCTTATGAAAAGGGGGATTACTTTTTCAAAGAGGTCTCTTTTTATGTTCCGCAAGATTTAGCGCTCGGCCTCTTAACGCCTTTACAGCTCCCCTCTACCTGCGTAGAGTGGATGGAAGAGATCACCGAGAGTGGAAATGACATTCGGATTTCAGCAGACCTGCGCGTTAAAGAAACGGGCGACGGACTCTTTTGTACCATGGCAGAGCTGAGTATCCCTTTAGGAGAGGAAGCGTGCCGGTTTGAAGAACTCACGTTTTCCCTGACAAATGAAGCTTTCTATTCTGAATGCTACGTCCCTTTAGCCGATTCTTACTACCGTTTGCAAGCAGAAATCGAGCGGGGACACCCAGCTCGAGGTAGGCTTGTTTTTGAAGAGAGAGAGCTTAATGACCTGCCGCTTATTGTTACGTGGGAAATGGGGGAAGCAGGTCTTGTCCAGTGTCAAAGCATCCAAGGCGTGTTCTCCGGGATCGATGCCTCTTTTCACCAATCGGATCAAGAGCAGGTGCTTTCGGGGAGTTTGAAGGTAGACTTTTCCAAAGCAAGCGCCCTTTTCCCACAAACCGTTGCTGAAGCGATCAAGACCTACGATCTAGCGAGCGGCTATGAGTTTCGGGGGAAATTGCGTCTTGATCTGGAAAATTTGGATTACGCATTTGACGGACTTTGTAGCGGGAAACAGTTTGAAGCGATGGGCTATACCTTCAAAACGTTGCTATCAAAGCTCCATGTCTCTTCAGGTAGTATGGTGTTTGAGGATCTCAAAATCAGCGACTCTTCAGGCATTGTGAAAATTCCGAAGATTGTGTGCAAACAAGAAGACGAAAATTGGGAACTTGCGATTCCAAAGATTGCTCTCGAAGAGTTTCGCCCCTCTCTGTTGCAGGAGGTTGGAAAGCCGCTTGGTCCGATTCAACCTCTTGTTGTGCGCGCTATGCAAATCGATGATTTACGCCTCAACCTCTCTGATCCAAGAGAATGCACGGCAGTAGGGGAGCTTACCTTCATCAACTCATTCAAAAGAGGGCATAGCGTGTTAGACATCCCTGCAGATATTTTGGGAAGGATCTTTGGTTTGGATCTTGAGCTGCTCATTCCTGTGAAGGGAGATCTCTCCTTTTCTATTCGAGATGGGCGGGTGATTTTAACCGATTTGCGCAACAGCTTTTCTGAAGGGGGACGCTCCCAATTTTTTCTCGCAGAGAAACAGGGGGAGTTTCCGTTCATGGATTTAGACGGGGAGCTCAGCGTCTATATAAAAATGAAGCAGTTTGTGTTATTCAAGTTTACTGAAAATTTTGTGATTTCTATTACAGGAAAGCTGCACGATCCGAAATTTGGTTTAGAGAGGAAGAGCAGCTTTTTTTCTTCATGAACTTTCCGTTACTTTTCGTAGAAGAGTGCTTGCACTGCCATCAAGAAGCTAGCCAGCTTTTTTGTAGACGCTGTCAAGAAGAGGTGGCGTTTTTATTCCCCAAAGTTGCCGATCCAGACCGCCACCAAAAAACGACTCTTTTTTCTTCCCTAAGTCCCCTCTATAGCTTGTATCAGGCGATGGAAAGGGGAAATTTGCACTACTACCTTTCTGGGTTTGTGAGCCTATGTTACTGGCAACTGCTCCATCTAGAGTGGCCTGTCCGAAAGATCTCCTACGTAAGCGCGAAGGGATGGTTTTCTTTATCGACGTTGCTTTTACGAGATATACGAAGATGTTTGATGAAAAAAGACTCGGCCTATCAAAAAAGTGAGCCGATGTTGCAGAAAAGGGTAAGGGGAAAAGCGGCTTGTAAGAGCGCGCTCATGATTTGCCGCGATCAGAAAGCGAGCAAAAAAATCCTAGAGAGGCCTAATACGTATATCCTACAACTTTTTGACTTGGGTGAGATGGACCAAGAAGCTGCCTTTCTGCCATAGCGATTTGTCTTTCCCAAACAGCGTTTTTGGGGATCTCATTCTTCACGGTTTTCCAAGCGTGGAGCAAGGTGGAGTGGGTCTTGCCAAATTGAGATGCGATGCTTGTTAGAGAGTCTGTGATGTACTCTTTGGCAAGGTACATAGCCGACTGCCTAGCCTGGGCGACGGTTTTTAGCCTCGAAGACCCTTTGATCTGTTGTACTTTGACTTCAAAAATGGCGCTGACGCAAGCAAGAATCTGGTCCACGGTCAAATGCTTCTGCGGATTCTTTTGCAGTAAGTTCCCCAGCACTTTTTCGACAACAGAGACGTTTAGATCTTTTTCTAGCAGTTTGGCGTACGCAGATAAACGGTTGACAGCCCCCTCAATTTGTCGCACGTTTTGATAAATATTCTCTGCTATGTAAAAAGCGACCTCATTGGAGAGGTTTAAGCTTTTCCTCTCCGCTTTGTACTGGACAATCGCGACCCTTGTTTCTAAATCGGGGACCATAACATTTGCAACAAGACCCCATTCCATGCGAGCGATCATCCGATCAGATAGATGTAGCTCTGAGGGAGGATTGTCTGATGTGATCACAATTTGCTTATTTTGATGAATAAGGCTCTCAAAGGTGTTGCAAAACTCCTCTTCAAAATTGAGACGATTTTGCAAAAACTGGATATCATCTAACAAAAGCAGATCTAATGATCTGTAGTGTTTTTTCATCTGATCGACCGATTTTTTTCTGAGATGATCGACAAGATCGTTGATGAAGGCTTCTGTCGTGATGCAGCCAATCCGTAACTTTTTGTGCTGCTTTCTTGCTTGATGCCCAATGCCATGAAGAAGATGGGTTTTTCCTAAACCGACCCCTCCATGAATGACAAGGGGGTTGTACGAGCGTCCCGGTTTTGCCGCTACGCCTACAGCAGCCGATTTGACAAATTGGTTGCTTGGTCCTTCGATGTAATTATCAAACGTATACAGCTGATTGAGGCCAGAAATAGGAGAAGGAGCTGTGATCCTGACGCTAGGCCGTTTTTTTTTTGCAGGCTCCCGAATTTCGAAGTGCAAAGAGAGCTTGCCAGAGTCACTTAAAGGCAAAAAACGGAGTAGCTCCTCTTTGAAATTTTCTAGTAGATACTCTTGGACAAAAATATTCGGAACAGCAAGAACAACTTCTTCCTCCGATTCTCTGACCAAAGAAATGGGAGAAAGCCAGTTATTGAATTCCATCGCGTCGCATTTATCCTGCATGTACGATAGGAACTGTGTCCAAGGCTTTTTCGGAGGAGCTCTGCGTTCAATCGTTGTCATTTTTCTTATGAAACTCATCTACTTTAATGAAACCTTAACATGGGAAATTTATACGTCGCAACAAAATAATCTTGATCAAAGGACATCTCTTCGAGGCTTAATAGGTTAGAAATTTTGAGAGGATAAGTTTCCTTTTCTATTCTTGCTTTTTGAGAAAATCGATCCACAAAATGCCTTGCCGGGAGGCGAATATGGGCTTCATTTAGGATCTAGCCCGTTTTGTATCTAAAACTGCGCGGCCCCTACCTAGGGTTTTTGTGAAGAACAGTTGTAGATAAACGGTTTATAGATAAAAGCTCAAAGGGAAGCTATAGGCATGTCTTTGAGGATCGATCCGTTGTATATGTTTGGAGCTGCTTGCGTCCGAATGCTTGATCACGCAGCTTTCTCCCACAAACCATAGCTTATGAATGTGCGTCTTGCCAAGCAGCGTAATGATGTAACGGAGCGCTTTTCGACTCTTCGATTTATTGTAGCCTTGAGGGATGAGAAACACTTCATCGACAGAAACGCTAAAAGTGATCGTGACGGAGAAATCTTCCTCATCGGAGTACGTTCTTAGCGTTCCTAACGTTGTTGCTTGCGTGGCTATTTTTGTTTGCTCTGGCGTCTTTGAATAGATGATCGCGTAGCGCTCTAAAGAAGGGGCCTTAGGATTCTTTTCTGAGGAATAGTTCACGCTAGAAGCGGAACATGGTAGGCAGGTGACTGTCATCTTATGATTCGCTATTGATAGCTGATGGCTAAAGCGGCCGCTTTTTTTGCAATATGAGGATCTACACAATTCTCGAGCTCTTTCGACTGGAGGTAGGCTTGCCTTTTGTGCCCAAGGGCGTAAAGAGCTTTTGCTCTATTGAGCAAAGAGGGGTAATGGTCGGGGACCATAGAAAGGGCTCTTTCTAGATGGTGAAGAGCTTCTGCGTTGTTGTTTGTTTGTAGATAGAGGGCGCCGATTGTTTGTAAATCATAGGCTAAGGTGGGAGGAACGACGATAAGCGCCTGGAAAATGGTTAGCGCGATCTCATAAGAGCCTTGCTGCAAATAGGAGTATCCCACATAACGAAGGTCTTCTAATTCTTCTTTCGACCAGTGGAGAATTTTTTGCCAGTTCATCATCAGCCCTTGTGGTATTGATTGCGAAGCATGTTCACAAGTTGGAGATCTTTATCGAGTTTTTGTAAGAGGAGAAGTAAATTTTCAATAGCAGATCTCTCCCCTTCTTCCTCTTTATCATCCATAGAAAACGGTTTTTCCGATTGTTCCTTTTTTTTCTTTTTCCTTTTGCGCATCCGTTCGAGCTTCTCGAGCAACATTTCCTGTTTTTCTGCTCCTCCCATGCTCGGGATGAGCTGGTAGGTGAAAAGCCCTTTTAAGGAAGCGAAGTAGCCTGGAGGGGGGAGAAAATCGGCCCAAGGTTCATTGTGACGATTTGTTCCGTAACGTAATTGAAAATCGGCCCAAGTTGGTTGATAGGGAGCGTGGGGGTGAACGGTGGTGGAATTGGCAACAAAATGCCCCTCTTGAACAGGGAGGTCGCCCGATCTTTTCTGGTTGTTGATGTAATCTAGAGATACTTCAGGCCCTAAATCATCAATGGTTTTTGGTTTGACGCTCATAAAAAGTGCCCCTTAATTCATTCCTTTACTATAACAATATAGCCTATTTTTTGCGACACTTCTCGCTAGCGGGTAGGCCTTTCTATCGTGGGCGATATTGTAGGAAAAATCCTTCTTTCTGAGATTTTTCTTGGTCTTTAGTAGAAATCTGTTTTAAAATGTTTGGGATTTTAGCTTGGATTCCTACTCAAGAGAGTTTTGCACAGACTTTCCCACAGGCTCCCAGTGGCCTATTTTCACGCTGAAAAGTTTTTGCCAGGCTGCCAGCGTTAGATGCTTTTGTTGATGATTGGACAAACAATTATGAACAATTGTTTTCATAGTTCCTTAATTCCTCTGTTTTTTTGTATAAACTTTTTATTTTAAGTAACTTGCAAAGATTTTTTTCTCATTGTTTTCTGCCTCTTTGTTTTGTTTATGAACAAATTTCCCACAATTTCCCACCAAAAAAACCTAGAGCCTAATCTTGTTGATTGAGAAAGGTTTACGGGATTTTTTTCTAAAATATTCTCCAAAACCTATTGCCAACATGCTTTCCCTTTCGTAAGATGTGGGAAAATGTGGGAAAAACGGGTAGATGCACTTTTTTAGCGGATCGTGGAACGCAAAACTAGATGAAAAGGGGCGCTTTGTCTTGCCAAGCTCTCTTCGCTACGGGCTTGTAGAGGATGGAGAGATTCAGGTCTTCTTGGGCCTCGGTTTAGGCGGGTGTCTTGCGATTTACAAACGCTCTGATGTGGAGAGCATGGTCAGAAGGTTTCAGAAAAAGCAGCACCTTGCAAAGTACCAACCATTTTTCACCACCTTTTTTTCCAGCCTACAAAAAATCTCCCCAGATAAAGTTGGGAGAGTCACGATTCCTGGATTTTTGCGTCAAGCCGCCGGCATTGGGAAAGAGATCATCATTGCAGGAGTGATTGACAAGCTCGAGATTTGGCCAGAAGAAGTGCACGAAAAAAGAATGCAAGCGTTCGTTTCTGGAGAAGAAGGGGGCACTCTCGCAGAAGAAGCGTTCGCTCTTTTAGGAGCCGATGAGGAAGATCTTGCTGCGCCTAAGGGTTCCTTAGAATCTCTTATGGACGCATGCTCTCGAAAAGGAGCAGGAGATCCAGCCTGATGAACCAACTCCATATCCCTGTGTTGCAAGATGAAATTTTACAAGCGCTAGATGAAAAAAAACTCCGACTCTTTTGCGACGCTACGGTGGGTAATGGGGGGCATGCGCGCGCAATTTTAGAAGCGCATCCAGAAATTGTGACCTATTTTGCTCTCGATCAAGATAAAAGCGCCCTAGCTCTTGCTAAGACCTCTCTTGACGAGTACGAGGAAAAAACCCAATTTGTCCACGCCAATTTTTCTACCCTAGCCTCTCTTGTAGAGGAAAAACTGGGGCAAAAAATGGACGGGGTTCTATTTGACTTGGGCGTATCTTCTATGCAGCTTGATCAAAATGCCGACGGGTTTGTTCGTCGGGGCTTTAGTTTTTTGCGCAACGCCCCATTAGATATGCGCATGAATGAAGAAAATCCCCTAACGGCAGAAGAGGTGGTCAACGAATACCCTGAGAAAAAACTGGGTGAAATCTTTAGGGAGTTTGGAGAGGAGCCTTTTTGGAGATCGATTTCAAAAGCGATCCATCAGTCGAGGAAAAAGAAACGGATCCAGACGACGCTCGAGCTCGTAGAGGTGATTCAAACCGTGAAGAGAAGGAGAGGCCGGCTGCACCCCGCAACGCTGGTGTTTCAAGCTTTGCGGATTTTTGTCAATGGAGAGCTCAAAGCGTTAGAAGATGGGCTCAATGAAACGATCCCTCAGCTCAATGAGGAGGGGATCTTATTTGTCATTTCCTTTCATAGCTTGGAGGATCGGATTGTTAAGCAGGTCTTTCGAAAGCATGCGAAAGAGGATGATCAGCTCCACATTGTCACCAAAAAGCCTTTGACAGCAGGCCGCAAGGAAATCCGGCAAAATCCAAGAGCACGCTCAGCAAAGTTACGCATCTTAGAAAGGAGGGGCGCATCATGAAACAGATAGGCTGGCACTACGTCGTCGTGATCGTTATTTTAGGTCTTTGTCTTGTCTTTTATGTGGACCAGCAAAACAAACTTGCCTACTTGCGGATGCAAATTCCTAAAGAAAAAGAGGAAATCCAAGAGCTTTTAGAAGAGATCTCTGCGCTGCAGTATGGGATTGATCAGTTTGAAAGCCCGGCGCATCTCATGGATATTGCGCAGAATCCCGAATTTCGTCATCTAGAACATCCAACTATGCGTGACATCTTGTCGATGGGCGAAGGGTACGCTCTTCAGTGGGATGGATCTGCTCACTAGGAAAGAGTCGATGGGAAGTGTCAACCCTCTCAAGGGCGCTAGGAACGTCTCCTCATCTGAAAAAAAACGGCTTGTCTTAGTAGGCGTCTTTCTTGCGTCTCTCTACTCTCTCCTTGTGATCAAATTCTATCAGATTCAGATTTTAGAACATGATAAATGGGCAACGCTCGCTAATCGACAACATAAAAAAATCGTTTACGAGCCTTTCCGAAGGGGGAGCTTTTACGCGAATGGATCGGTGAAAAAAGGGCATCCAGAAAGACCACAAAAACTGGTGTTTGATGTCCCGAAAGTGCATCTTTTTGCCGATCCGAGCCTGTTTTCTTCTGCCCAAAAAACGTGCGTATTACAAAACATGGCGCAGACATTCTCCCTAAGTGACGAGGCGGCTCTTTTTGCAAAAGAGCAGTTTGCAAAACAGTCTCGTAATCGCAAGCTCGCTGCTTGGATCGATCCCTCTTTGCAAGAAACGTTCGAAGCTTGGTGGCGCTCTTACGCAAAAAGAGAAAAGCTTCCTAAAAATGGGATCTACTTTGTCAAAGATTTTAAGCGCTCCTACCCTTTTGGGTCTCTTTTAGGTGCTTTGCTCCATACCGTTCAAGAGCAAAAAGATCCTGCAACGGGCCAGAGTATTCCCACAGGAGGTCTTGAAATGAAGTTTGATCAGTATCTTCGGGGAAAGCGGGGTAAGAAGTGGATCTATCGATCCAATAGGCGCGTTCTTAGTCATGAAAAGCGGATACAAGTCCCCGAAAACGGAGCTGATATCTACCTCACGATCAACCACTATTTGCAGGCTATTTCTGAAAAGTACTTAGAAGAGGGAGTCAAAAGGTGTAACGCAAAAGGGGGATGGTCTCTACTCATGGACCCTTATACAGGAGACGTTTTAGCCATTGCGCAGTACCCCCCGTTTGATGTGAGAAACTATCCGAAGTACTTTGCAGATCCTCTGATGGAAGAGCGGACCAAGCTTAAAGCGGTGACCGATGCGTTCGAACCGGGATCGACTTTCAAAGCCATCACGATGATGATGGCGCTAAAGGCCAATCAAGAGCGCAGCGCAGCAAAGATGGACACCCTTTTTTCTCCAGAAGAGAAAATGCCGACAAAGATAGGTTCCTTCCCAGACACAAAGTATCGGCTCAAAGATGGACGAACAAGGCGTCATCAAAACATGTATATGGCGATCCAAAAATCGTCCAATATCTATGTAGGGAAATTGATGGAAAAAATGCTCACAACGTTTGGTCCGACTTGGATTCGGGAGAGCTATACTGAGGTCTTTGGTTTTGGAAAAAAAACAGGAATCGAAGTGCCTGCAGAGGCTTGCGGACAAATCCCTACTCCAGGGAGATTGCACCCCAACGGAACCTTAGAGTGGTCAAAACCCACTCCTTATGCTCTTGCTTGTGGGCATAATATTCTCGTCAATAGCGTCCAGATGGTGAGAGCTTATGCCATGATTGCTAATGGAGGATTTTTTGTGCAGCCAAAGCTGATTAAAAAAATTGTCCGTCAAAATAACGGAGAGGAGGAGATGCTTTATGAAGCCCCTACCGAAAAGCAAGAAAGAAGGCTCTCTAAGGAAACGGTGGAAGAGATGAAACGTGCGCTTAGATTCACGACAACCTTTGGAGGCACCTCCCCAAGGGCCGATATCGCAGGGTTCACAGAAGCAGGGAAATCGGGCACTTCGGAAAAAATTGTTGGTGGGCGCTACTCAAAAACGAAATACATCTCTT
The DNA here is from genome assembly GCA_038534095.1 of Chlamydiota bacterium. Classification (GTDB taxonomy): domain Bacteria; phylum Chlamydiota; class Chlamydiia; order Chlamydiales; family SM23-39; genus JBCAXK01. The sequence continues at coordinate 14,650 of JBCAXK010000026.1, forward strand.
CTTTTTGCGGGTTTGCCCCCATGGATAAGCCTGCTTTTGTGCTATTTGTGGTGATGGATGAGCCAGAAAAGAAATACATTCCAGGAGTGGGTAAAAACTACATGGGAGGCACCTGCGCAGGCCCCGTTTTTGCTGCCATCGGAAAAGAAACCCTGAGGTATTTAGGGGTAAGTCCCGACGATCCTGAGAAAACTCATTGGAAAAAAGAAACGCGCGATTTACGCAAGCTGGATAAGGAGTGGAATTTTTCATGAGGATCAAGCAGCTGATTCGGGGACTTCCGATCACGATAAAAACGGCAAAAGATGTGCTCGTTACAGGCCTTTGTGAAGACTCTCGAAAAATTCTTCCAGGCCATCTATTCATCGCACGTAAGGGGGCCCGGTTTGATGGGAACAAGATGATTCCTCACGCTGTAAAAAACGGGGCTTGCGCAATTTTAACAGATATTTATGATCCCTTTATTCCAGTAGCTCAGCTCATCACCGAAAAAGTAGAGGAGGTCGTACCTAAGCTCGCAGCGAGGTATTACCATAACCCCTCAAAACAACTACAGGTGATTGGGATCACTGGCACAAACGGGAAAACGACAACGAGCTATATTTTGCGCCACTTATTGGAGGGGCTATCGGTCCCTTTAGGCCTTTTAGGCACAATCGAAAAGTGGAGGAAGGGGTGCTACGTACCTGCTAAGCTCACAACAGACGACATTGTCACCAATCAGCAACATCTCTCAGAGATGGTGGCGCATAAAAAAAGGGCGGCAATTATGGAAGTCTCTTCCCACGCTTTAGCCCAAAAACGGGTGGAAGGCATCGCGTTTCATGGAGCGATTTTTACCAATTTGTCACAGGATCATATGGATTATCACCATACGATGGAAGAGTACGCCTCGGTAAAAAAACAGCTGTTTTTATCTCATGGAGCCCGCTTTTCCATCATCAATCAAGATGATCCTTACGCCTCTTTCATGAAAAAAGGGCTCACTTCTTCGATCATTACTTATGGGATCGATCAAGGCGCAGATGTGATGGCAATCCCCATCGAAAGTACTTTGTCAGGCAGTAAGTTTCTCGTTTCCTACCAAAGGCAAAAAGTAGAAATGAACCTTCCTCTAATAGGAAGATTCAATATCTACAACGCACTTGCCGCGATGAGTTACTGCCTTGCGTGTGGGCATTGTCTTGAGAAAATGGGGGAGCTTTTGTTATCGTTTCGAGGAGTCCCTGGAAGAATGGAACAGGTGGCAAAGAGGGTCTTTGTAGATTTTGCGCACACTCCTGATGGCCTTGAGCGCACTTTGCGCGCGCTACGCGCTCTGACGAAAGAGCCAATTGTGGTCGTATTTGGTTGCGGCGGCAACAGGGATCAAAGCAAACGGGCTCTTATGGCAAAGATCGCCGAAAGGTACGCCGATCGGGTGATTGTTACGAGCGATAATCCCAGACTAGAGGATCCAGAAGCCATTATTCAGGAGATCGTTCAAGGGTTTTCCCAGAAAGGGCACAAGATCTACAAAGACCGTAAAGAAGCGATCTGGAAAGGAGCTGCGCAAATCAAACAAGAGGGCATTTTACTCATTGCTGGGAAAGGGCACGAAAAAACGCAAGAATTTGCGCATAAAACGCTCCCTTTTGATGATGTAGCGATTGCAAAAGAGGCGATACGTTCATGAAGCACATGCTCACGATTCTTTTTTTTCTTCTAACCGCTTTTTCCGAGCCGCAGACTCTTTTTGCAAAAAAGATGACCATCATCATTGATCCAGGTCATGGAGGTAAAAATATTGGCGCTAGACAAAGCCAGCCCTATTGCGAAGAAAAAAAAATTTGTCTCATTACAGCCCTTCTAGCAAAAAAACATTTGCAAAAACTGGGGTACCATGTTGTTTTGACGCGCAAATCGGACGTGTTTGTATCGTTAGAAAAGCGGGTTGCTATTGCAAAACAGTCGAAAGGGGATCTCTTTGTGAGCGTGCATTATAACGCGTCTAAAAATAAGCGAGCAAAAGGAATAGAAATTTTTTACTACCCTTCTAAACGTTCCAAGAAAAAGACGAATAAGTCAAAAAAATTGGCGGAATATGTCTTATTGTCTGTGATCAAAAAAACAAAAGCCCCCTCTCGCGGCGTGAAAAAGGGGAATTTTCATGTGATTCGTAACACCACGATGCCTGCGGTTTTGCTCGAAGGAGGCTTTATTTCTAACGTGCAAGAAAGAAAGAAGCTTCGATCGAAAGCCTACATCAATAAGATTGCAAAAGCCCTTGCTGAAGGGATTCATCGCTATGTCAAAGCGTAAGGACTTGTTTTTCTCAAAAAACTCCTTGCTATAAGGGCCTAGTCTCTATATGTAAGGAAGAAGAGCTTTGGTACTTGTGATTCTTTGTGATCCTCTGATAAAAAGCGCAAAAGTCCTGCAAAACCGAGGTAGGACAGCTCTTTTTCCAGGAAAGAGAAACGGTTTCTTCACCGTTTTTCCTGTAAATATTGGGCTTATGAAAAAGCGCTTAAGAGCCTTCATGAGAGAAGGTAAAGAACCTCTAAAGAGGATTGGAGATAGCTCTTTTGTGTAAGAGAACCTGAAAAAATGAGGAGATTATGAGCGCAGATATTGGATTGATTGGTCTAGCTGTTATGGGGCAAAATTTGATTCTCAATATGGCCGATCACGGCTACAAGGTAGCTGCGTTCAATCGCACTCTAGAAAAGGTAAAAGCCTTTGAAGAAGGACCTGCGAAGGGGAAATCGATCCTTTGCGCAAAAAGTTTGGAAGAGTTTTTGCAGGCGCTAAAGCGGCCTAGAAAGGTGATGCTGATGGTCAAAGCTGGGCCGCCTGTAGACGCGTTCATTGAAAAGCTGTTACCCCATTTAGACCCGGGAGATATTGTGATCGACGGGGGCAATAGCCTCTACTCGGATACGCAGCGGCGTTATGAGGAGCTAAAAAGCCGCGGCATTTTATTTGTAGGTACAGGCATTTCTGGAGGAGAAGAAGGCGCCCGCCATGGACCTTCAATCATGCCTGGTGGTCACCCGTCTGCTTGGCCTGAGGTGAAAGATATTTTCCAATCGATTGCCGCAAAAAGTCAAGACGGGCAGCCTTGCTGTGACTGGGTAGGAGAGGGGGGCTCAGGCCACTATGTGAAAATGGTACATAATGGGATCGAGTATGGGGATATGCAGCTCATCTGTGAATCTTTTGACCTCATGCTCAACGCTCTTGGGAAAAACTACCCAGAGTTGACGAAGATTTTTTCCAGCTGGAATGAGCGGGAGCTAGACTCCTACTTGATTGAAATTACCTCGCACATTTTGCAAAAAAAGGATCTTGATGGGAAGTACGTGCTTGATAAAATTCTCGATGTTGCTGGGCAAAAAGGGACAGGAAAATGGACAGGAATCGAAGCTCTTGACCAGGGGATTCCTGTAACGCTGATTGCCGAAGCGGTTTTTGCTAGATGCCTTTCCTCGTTGTATGAGGAGAGACAGGAAGCTGCAAGCCTTTACGCTATTTCTAGTAAAAAGGCTAGTCTACCTACCGAGAAAATTGAAAAGGCTCTTTACGCATCAAAAATCATCAGTTACGCGCAAGGCTTTATGTTGATGCGCGCGGCTTCTGAAGAGCATAAATGGAGACTCAATTATGCCTCAATTGCTCTGATGTGGAGAGGGGGCTGCATCATCCGTAGCAAGTTTTTGGGAAAAATCGGGGAGGCGTACCAAAACAACCCCAATTTAAAAAACCTACTTTTGGACCCATTTTTTGCAAAAGAGTTGCAGAGGATCCACGAAGATTTTCGAGAAGTTGTCGCTTTTGGAGCAACAGCAGGGATTCCTCTGCCTGGGTTTTCTTCAGCGCTGAGCTTTTTTCTTGGCTATTTAAGAAACAGGCTGCCAGCAAATTTGCTCCAGGCGTTAAGAGATTACTTTGGAGCCCATACTTACGAGCGAGTCGACGCAAAGCGGGGAGAGTTTTTCCATACGAGCTGGACAGACGATTCAGGCGACGTTAGCTCTTCTTCGTACAACGCATGAGGCGCTGAGTCTTTTTTAGCCCAGAGGCTTTGCTGAAATAGAGATGGGGGTTTCCACAAGGCAGCGCCCTCTCATCGCTTTGGAGTAGGTAGAAAAACAGTAAGTTCTTTTGTGGCTAAGGCGTGTTTTGATGCGGAGCATAGGAGAGTGCGCATAAAGTAGGCACATCGGGAAGAGGGTTTCATGAATTTTTTCTTGATAAGGCGGGGGCGTATACTCTTGAGGCATAGGTCTGATCAATCATGAAAAGATGCCAAACCAAGCCAGTTTTGAGTAAAACCCATCCTTTAAGAATATCGCTTTTTTCTATATAGTAGATTCATGTCTTCTCATGATCCTAAGTACATTCGGAATTTTTCCATCATCGCCCATATTGACCATGGGAAATCCACATTAGCTGACCGGCTATTAGAAGAGACGGCAACGGTTTCGAAAAGAGAAATGCAAGAGCAGTTTCTCGATAATATGGAGCTTGAAAAAGAGCGGGGCATCACGATCAAAGCGCGCCCCGTGACGATGTATTATCAAGCAAAAGATGGCCACGTGTATCAGATGAATCTGATCGATACGCCAGGACATGTCGATTTCTCTTATGAAGTCTCTAGGTCACTGGCTGCTTGTGAAGGAGCTCTTTTAGTTGTCGACGCTGCCCAAGGGGTGCAAGCCCAGACGCTTGCCAATGTGTTTCTTGCTTTGGAGCGGGATTTAGAAATTCGTCCCATCATCAATAAGATCGATTTGCCAGCAGCAGATCCTGAAAATGCAAAACAAGAGATCGAAGAAATCATTGGGATTCCCTCAGAAGATGCTCTTCTCATTTCTGCAAAAACAGGGATTGGTATTGCCGATGTGCTTGAGATGATTGTGGAAAAAATTCCCCCTCCCAAAGAAGATTCCGAGCCCGCTTTGCGCGCCTTGATCTTTGACTCCCACTATGATACCTATCGGGGGGTGATGATCTACGTCCGGATCATCAGCGGGAAAATTTCGAAGAAAGATCAGATTCTTTTTATGAAGACAGGCCAGTCTTTTGAGGTGCTAGAAACAGGGATCTTTGCCCCTCAAGAAAAAGCGGTCGATAGGCTTTCCGCTGGAGAGGTGGGATACCTTTGCGCGAATGTAAAAAATACGGAAGATGTGAAAATCGGGGATACGATCACCCTCAAAAAGCATCCGGCGTCCTCCCCACTTCCAGGATTTCAGGTGATCAAACCGGTCGTATTTGCAGGGATTTATCCTGTCGATACGCAGGATTTTGAAGCTCTGCGAGAAGCTCTATTGAAATTGCAGATCAACGACTCTTCTTTGCAAGTCGACCAAGAAACCTCTCTTGCTTTGGGGTTTGGATTCCGCTGCGGCTTCTTGGGACTGCTCCATCTAGAAATTATCTTTGAAAGGCTGACAAGGGAATTTGATTTAAGCATCATTTCTAGCTCCCCTTCGGTGATTTACCGGTGCCATTTGAATAACGGCTCGTCAAACGATCTCGATAATCCTGCCCACTACCCAGATCCTTCAACCATTGCCTACATTGAAGAGCCCTACGCTTCTTGCCACATTATGGTCCCAAAAGAATATCTAGGGGCTGTCATCGGTTTAGGAACAGAAAAGAGAGGGAAACTCCTTTCTACAGAAAGTAGTTCCTCATCTCAGCTGCTTTTAACATACCGCTTTCCAATGAATGAAATCATCACCGATTTTAGCGATAAGCTCAAATCGGCGACCAAAGGGTATAGTTCTTTTGATTACGCGTTAACAGACTATGAAAAAAGCGATATTGTCAAATTAGAAATCCGAATTAATGATGAACCTGTTGACGCGTTTTCTCTTCTTATTCACCGCTCAAAAGCAGAAGCCAAAGGGCGCTCTCTTTGTCAGAAACTCAAAGAGGTGATTCCAAAACAGCTCTTCAAAATCCCCATTCAAGCAGCTATTGGTGGAAAAATCATTGCTCGAGAAACCATCAGCGCCCTTGCGAAAAATGTCACGGCAAAGTGTTATGGAGGAGACATCACCCGGAAAAGAAAGCTCTGGGAAAAGCAGAAAAAAGGGAAGAAACGGATGCGCGAGGTGGGAAAAGTAAGCATCCCACAAGAAGCGTTCATGGCCGTCCTCAAAACAGATTGATGTTCCCCAAATAATAGCTCTACTGAGATAGGAACTGAGCAAGCGCTTCTTCCTATTTTCTCACGGTTACACAATAGCCGAATAAGTTGGCCTTTTTAGGCTCATCAAGGAACTTACTTAAAAAAGATTTTTTTTGTGCTACGTGCTCCCTCTTACTGCTTCAATCAAGTAGGCATGTTTTAGATGAGTATTAAAAACATTATAGGGAAATATATCTTCTAAATGGAGCTGCCTACGAAAAGCGTGATACAAGTAGTAGAGCTTCGTAGATCAAAATCTTTACGCTCCAAATATGCCTGGTGAGTTTTTATGCAACGCCTTAAAATACTTTACGTTTTTTCTGCGAGAAATCATCCAATATTCAGTTGTAAATAGATAAATACTTATGACACCTGTCGATCCAAAGTATGTTGCAAATCGAACTTGCAACCACGTGCTTTTTGTTTCTTCCCTTTTAACAGGAGAAGACTTAAGCAAGATAACTAACGCGCTCTGCGAAATTTTTCAGAGAAGAAAGAATTGGTTTCGTGAAATAAAACTAGTGCTCGAGTTCTTTGAAGACGGCACTATTTGCATAGGAGGCAAGGATGAGGAGTCCTATCGGATGTCGATACGGTTGCTCTCACAAGAACAGTTTGAAGAGCAGTTACGAAAGCAGAAGCTAGAAACGAAGAAATTAGAAAGCAACAAATTCTTCGCAAACTTTATCCGTAATAATTTATGGACGCAGTTTAAAGACTTAAAGATGAGGGTAGAGTCCTGCCAAAAAGCCATCGATGAAGTAGTCCGCGCTCAATCAAAACTGTCTTCTGAAGAGTCCAGTAGCAAGCACGTTCGGAACAGCGTAACGAAGGGATCAATGACAGAGTTTGAAAGTACAAAAAGGGCAGGTAGTTGTCTAAAAAAAAACTCTAGTCCTGTAAACGGCACCAAGGAGAAACCAGCTGCTCTTAAGCGTAGATTAGTAGATCATATGAGCAGGTTAACGGTGGAGGCAACCGATTTACAGAAGTTAGTAAAGAAAATCGAACAGGCCGCAGGTGGGTGGATCCTACCTGCATCAAGAACACTCCCTGAAGAGTCCAAAAAGCAGAAAGTGCTCAACAATGCAAATGCGAGCGCAAACAAAACGAACTTACCAATCTTTGCAAATACTGCATTTATGCGTAAAAAACAGGACTACTCACTGAATGAAACGATCGAATGTATCGATTTAGGAAAACCGGATAGACCTTTGTTATACATACAAAAAACCTACAAAAAAGAGGGCTCTCAACCTGGACATTATACGTCTCTTGCCGATGGTAATAAGGATGTACTTTTTGCTTCCAAGTTTTTAGAAGCACATATCCCGGAATCTTAAAAGATTTTTGTGAGTTTTTTAGGAATCATTTGTCCGAAGTACTTGTTTTCCCTTTTGAGGCTATCGCTTATCGATAGCTTTTGATCAACTACCACGACTTCCCTAATCGGAGATCTTGATGAAAGAGCTATTGTACTTTTTGGGCTGTAATTACTGTATAAAGCGCATAAACCATGAGATTGATGGGATCACTTGGGTAAGGAGGGAAGAGCTTTTTAGAAGTGGTTTCAAGAGACTCTCAGTAGCATGCCCCGCAGACAAAGAATCTCTCTCTACGCTGTTTTAGACTACGTATAACTCGATATTGTTGTTCCAGGTTGTATGTAGAATGTTTCTTAGTGAAGTATCGAATTCTTGCTTTTTCTGATTCAGTAACAATCGATATTCATAATGACGATAACACAAAAGCGCGGTTGATCCAATAAGGAAGCTAAATTGAGTGACACAGCATGCGAAAGCGAAAACGGTAATTGTGGTAAGTACCGGTAACAAGAAGGCAGATCCCAAAGTAACAAAAAAGCTTAAACTAGGTGTTTGGTCCCAGATTGTGGTGGTGTATACTATGCCCACTTACCAACGAAGGAGGATTTATGGGACAAATATTACATGGGAGCGCCCGCAC
>JBCAXK010000027.1:0-21857 GCA_038534095.1 Chlamydiota bacterium
AAAACACCCCAAAAACTTCTAAGCTTCGCTCAAAAAAACCATAAATAACTAATTTACAAAGACAAAAAGCTCCCTTCAGACAAAAACACAGTTTTGCGAAAAAATTTCTTCAATCGCTCGACCCTCCTCGAGGAGAACAAAAAGCCTGAAACCCACAAGCAAGGCCATGAACCGACACACCGGCGTTAAAAGGAGCCTCGTCATATACCATAGCCACAGTTTTGGATTTTCATCGAAATAATCGGGCAGAGACGGCTTACACCACAAAAAATCTTCATTGTAAATCTCTCTAAGCTATTTGTTTTCAATGATTAAAAACCTCCAAAACAAAAAACATAAGACATGCCGGTTGAGAAATTCCTAGACGGAACTAGAGTAGAAGATCTGGACTACCTACTAAAGACAAGATCTATACGGATAATTTATTAAAGATTTTATAAAAATATAATTTTTTTGAAAAATTTTATATAGAAAATAAACCATGATATTTATTATAATAAGATAAATTTAATATATTTTTAATTAAAATAATAAAAGGTGTGATTATGATAACTTTCCCTGCAGACCCAAGAATGCATTATCCTGATTCAAGATCGGATGTTAACAGTGGACCCAATAATGGAGAAGAAGCAAAAAACGAGCAATGGAATAACGGTAGAGATGCAAGAATAGCATCTGCAATAGAAAATATAAGCAACCTGAATACTCAGATTGCTAGCCTCAAAGAAAGACGATGCTCTAATTTTAAGCATACGTTCCTTTCTACAGGAATAGCTTGTGGCGCAGTCAGTCTAGCGTGTAGCTCATTAGACTACCAAGGATTGGATCGAGTGATCATCAACCCTTTACTAGTTGCAATCGCGTTTACATCTGTTGCTTATACGTTTTTCCTTACGTACAATACAAATAACGATATCGACTCAGCATATGGGAATATAATACGTCACGAAAGAGAAATTATACGCGAATATGAGAATACTATTACTCGTTTAGGGCAGAACAGAAGACACTAGTATTGGATCTACGCTACCCTTGCATGCAAGTTTCCTACATCTGACCCCCAGTTCTGTCAGATTCGTGTTGTCCAACTTTTAGCTTGCACAAGTGATTTGGACTCTTCAAAAGTCTGCATGGCGGTTTTTCCATAACAATACTTTTCGCTATGGAAGGCCGCCCTCATGATACTTTTCGATCCATTGATCCAGCTCCTCTTGTAGTTCTTTTATGCTGAAGGAACCTTTCTTTCTAAAAGCTATAGAGCAGAATGCATTTTGCATTGTTTGATGGAATCTTTCACAAATTCTATTTGTTTGAAGAGACTTAGCTTTCGTGCTTGTGTGTTCTATATCCTCACAACGTTCAATGAAGATACGTCACAAATTTTCAAAGATCATTCTCTAAAAAATAGGTCTTTAGTTAGGAAGTGAGCTTGAAACATTCTCTGGGAAGTACAAGGAAAAAAAGTGCAAAACGAGCCCAACACCGCTTCTCTGCAAACGGAAATCACCTTGAAGAAGGTTTTTACAAGGAAATGTAAATGCGATCGCCCTAATCTTGATCAGAGGGTGTATTTACACAAAATCTTTGAAACCCGTATAGTTGATGCATGATTCAAGAAAAAGCTTTTTCTCAACTGACTTCGATCGATCAATTTGCGAAGGAAGATTTTTTCCATTTTTTTGCTAAAGCACTTGAGGTGAAAAAAGAAAAAACCTCTTCTGGTCTTGAAGGGAAAATCTTAGCCAGCTGTTTTTTTGAGCCTTCTACAAGAACAAGGCTCTCTTTTGAATCGGCTATGCTCCGGTTAGGTGGCTCTGTGATCGGTTTTTCCGATGAAAAGGTGACCTCAGGGAAAAAGGGAGAATCATTACAAGATACCATCAAAACCGTTAGCTTGTACGCCGATATCATTGTGCTTCGCCACCCACTTGATGGGGCAAGTACCTTAGCAGCGGCTTCCACCACTACTCCTGTGATCAATGCAGGGGATGGAACAGGCGAGCATCCTACACAAACTCTGACCGATCTATTTACCCTTTATGAAACGCGCTCCTCTTTAGAAGATCTACATATAGGGATCGTCGGAGATCTTTTTTACGGGAGGACCTGCCACTCGCTTGCGATCGCTCTTAGTCATTTCCAGGCAAGGCTCTATTTTGTTGCCCCATCTGGGTTGCAGATGCCCACTTCGATTTGCGATTTATTGAAAAAGCGAGGCATTAAATTTTCCTTTCATGAGACCATGGAAGAGGTAGCTCCTAAATGGGACGTCCTCTACATGACGAGACTGCAAAAAGAGCGGGGAGCGCAGCTCAATGAGCACCCCTACTTCCTTTTGAAGAAGTCTGATTTAACCCATATGAAACCGAGCGTCTCTATTTTGCATCCCTTTCCTAGAGCAGGTGAGCTGGATTTAGCCCTAGATGCTTCCAGGCAGGCTCTCTACTTTCAGCAGATGGACAACGGTCTTGTTGTAAGAAAAACCCTTCTTCTTTCTATGTTAGAGGATCGATCATGAATACCCTATCGATTTTGGCACTAAAAAGCGGAACGATTATTGACCATATTCCTGAACACACTGCCCTCAATATTCTTCAGTGTTTGCGCAAGTTTCCTAAAAGCGGTTCCTTAACCATAGGAATATCCCTCTTAAGTGAGAAGCTTGGAAGGAAAGACCTGATCAAGATGCATGATCGGAAGCTGTCTCCAGAAGAAATGACCTACGTTGCCCTTTTTGCTCCTAATGCAACAATCAATGTGATTGAAGACCACTGCCTCATCACAAAAAGCGCCCCCACTTTTCCAGAAGAGGTGATTGGCATTTTTTCTTGCTTAAATCCCCGTTGTATCACTCACGTAGAGCATGTACCCTCCCATTTTTTTGTCGATGCTAACCGCGCCCAGATGCACCTACAATGCCGGTACTGCCAATCTATGTTTCCAAGAGATGCCCTGCAAGAGTACGCGCTATGATCGACCTAGTCCACCTGAAAGAGAATTACACCGAGGCCCCCCTCCCCCTTCCTTCAGAAGAATCGATCCTCATCGATGCTTCGGGAGCGATCTTGCTCCCTGCTGGCACCGATCCTCATGTCCATTTTCGAACGCCTGGGCAGACGTATAAAGAGGACTGGCGCTCGGGAGCTCTTGCCAGTTTCTCCGGAGGGATCACAAGAGTGTTTGATATGCCCAATAATCTTCCTCCGATTGTTACTCAGCAGGCTCTTGCAGAAAAGCAGAAGGAAATTCGGTCGACCTTGGGCGATCTCCCTCTAAAATTTGGCCTCTACTTTGGCGCGTCAAAAGATCATCTCGATGAAATTCATAAAGTTCATAGCGACATCATTGGCATCAAAGTCTTCATGGGCTCTTCGACCGGCACCCTTCTACTCGATGATGACGCCGCTTTAGAAAAAGTCTTTCAGATTGCAAGTGAGTATGACCTGCTCGTTGCTGTCCACGCCGAAGATGAAGCAAGAATCGAAGAGCGAAAAAAACGGTACCAAACACTTTCTCCCCATAGTCATTCACTTGTCCGCGACCCGGTCGCTGCAGAAATTGCAGTCATCAAAGCCTGCGATTTGGCCATCAAATATCAAGTGCGCCTCTACCTTTTACACATTAGCACACAAAAAGAGCTCCGCGCGATCGAAGAGGCAAAAAAAATGAGCGATCAGGTATTTGCCGAGGCTTGTCCTCACCACCTTTTTTTCAATGATGAGGCCTACAATCTTCTGGGGCAAAAAATCCTCGTGAATCCTCCTATACGCTCAGAAATAGACCGTCAGTACTTAATCCACTCTCTCAAAACAGGCTTGATTGATACGGTGGGATCGGATCACGCGCCCCATCTTTTAGGAGAAAAAGAGGGGCAAAGGCCCCCTTGCGGCGTCCCTGGAACAGAAAGTATTTTTCCGATTCTTTGGCACTTGCACGAACAAGAAGGTCTTTCTATAGAAAGGATTGTCTCCCTTACCTCGAAAGCGCAAGAGAGAATTTTTCGTCTTCCCAAAACCTCCGATTATCTCCTTCTACATACAGAAAATACCCTCCCCTTTCGCTCTCCATCCAAATGCGGCTGGTCCCCTTATGAAGGGCGCATTTTTTCAGCGGCGCCCCTTATCCTGATTTTACAAGATAGGATCATGCCCTTGTCTCCAGAAGGCGCTTCACGAAGAAAAGATCCCTCCTATGAAGACGCCTAAAGTATACATTCTCCTTTTACACTGGAACGGGTACGACGACACTCTCCGCTGCCTTCTCTCTCTAAAAAATCTACGTTATCCAAGTTATGAGGTGCTTGTGATTGATAACGGCTCTTCTGATGACTCTCTTTCCAAATTACAACGGATTTTCCCAGATTACCGCTACATTTCTTTAGGAAAAAATCTTGGCTACGCCGGAGGGAATAATCGGGGCATAGATTACGCTCTTAAAGAAAACGCTGATTACCTCTTTTTACTCAACAATGATACGACAGTTGAGAAAGACACTCTTTGCCGTTTGATCGAAGGGGCTAAAAGACATCCCAATGGTAGAGCATTTGGCCCAAAAGTCCTCCAAATGTTTGCGCCAAACACTCTAGATTACTTAGGAGGCGTTTGGGATGAAACGACCTGCAATTATGTGCCTTTTGGGTATAAGGAGCCTCAAAGCTTTTTTCAAAAAGACGTATCACTCGACTACATTTCTGGATGCTCCCTTTTGCTCGACGCTTCGATTTTTCCTACGATCGACAAATTGGATGAGCGCTTTTTCCTTTTATGGGAAGAAGCAGACCTATGCGCCCGGATCAAAAAGCAAGGGCATGAGCTTTGGGCTATCCCAGAAAGTGTGATTTACCACAAAGGCTCTTCCTCTTTTTCTGGGAAGGCGCACCTAGAATATTACTGGCATAGAAACCGCCTTCTTTGGATGGAAAAACATGTTCCCCGAAAAAATCGTCCCAAAGCGATCAAGCGCTTTCTTAGAAAAGAGCTCATAAAACCGTTTCGTCACTACCTGATCAAAAGGCTTCTATGGGCTATATGCCCCCTTTATGCTCCCTCAAAACGGACCGAAAAAAAACGAGCGCAGTTAAGCCGTCTCTACGCCGCTTGTCTTGGGATGACCCACTACTATTGTCGCAGATTCTCTAAGCGCCCATAAATTCTGCGCGCAAGGCAAAATGCCTACTAGCTGCTCATCTGATTTTGCAGTAAACAAGAACAGATCACTCCAGCCCTCAGTTGTTTCGCTTTTTACCATGTCCATGCCAAAAATTGATGAGAACGATTTGCTTGGAGTTTAGAACAATCTATGTTCTTTTTCTCCTTAAGGCCGTTTGTCTTTTGCCTAGCAAACTCTTCTAACTAAACCCTCAGTGTTCATCGCTCGATATACACATCTAACGCAGAGAGATAGCCAGCGCGAAGGGAAATGTTTTTCTTTGGAAAGCCTTTTTTATTTGTAGTATAGTTACGAAAAATTTTTACCTTTAGACCTTTTCCACATCTTATCTTAAAGGAGCAAACTATGAGCGCAGTAAAGGAACCACCCCAAGGCATTCGGACCTTGCAAACACAACTTTACAAAGGCATGGGTAATGCATCGAAAGTACTTGGGCAGTTTAACAAAAGTTAAGCAAAAATCGTTGCCGTGACAAAAGAATGCAAAGAATGGATAGAGCTATTCGAGACAAACCTATCTTCTATTTCAGAGAAAGCGTTTCAGATAAACAATTTGGAAGCGCTTTCCAAACTGCGTATGGATTCTCCGGAAAAGAGTAAAATCTTGCTGTTGAGAGCATGGAAGTTTCCTATAAAGCAAGCAGATCCAGTGATGCAAGCTCTTATGGAGCTGTCTGTTTTGGAAGGTATCATCTTAGTAGCCCAACGCAATTTTAAACACTATCCTCTATTGAACGAGCTTGATCCGTTGTTACAAGAGGATATAAACGATACTGTATTAGATAGTTTGCCTAAATTCACCATTTCCGATCAGGCAACGCAAGAAAACAAACAGGTCCCTACTAAAGAAATGAAGCAAAAAAAATTTGTTCATTCTAGTCAAGCCCCGGAAGAACCTGCTGGCGCGGTATCTGCTGAAAAAAAAGAACGACCGTCGATTTCACCCATTACAGAGTTAACGCAATCTAGTAAATCCCGGGGAAAACCTGCTGGCGCCGTATCTGCTGAAAAAAAAGACCAAACGTCGATTTCAACCATTACAAAGTTAACGCAATTGATTATGCGTGCAAATATTTTACTTACGTCGACAGTAGGTCTATTGATCAATGAATTAGTAACTTTTCAACCAGTTTTCGAACATTTCTGGGATCGCAGCGAACGTATAGAGAATAGGCCTAACATTCGATTGAAAATCGAGATGCCAGGGCTTAGATTGTCTGCAAAAAATATCTTAGAATGCTGCTCGCAATGCCTCTCTTTGTACCAATTCTATACAACGATTGAATGTAGGCTTAAGCCATCCCTTACTGTCCAGGAATCAAAAAAAACCACAAACAATCCACCAGCAAAAAAACCCGAAGGAAAGCAGGAATAATGGCTTTTTACGCACCGTTCACAGCCCCTCTTGGAAACCTGTCTTTTCTTGATGCTATGCACCCATAAACGAGAGCAACTCTTTCCAAGGATTTTTACTAGCTGGTATATCATTTTCGAGCATCTATTTTGCAAGCGCTTATCGCGCTGACAGTAAAGATAGAAGAGAACATAGCAAGAGGGACCCTCTATTCAAAGTAGGTTCTTTGGAAATGGTTTCATCGATTATGATCCGCTCTACTTTGATCTTTGGAGATTTTTCCTATGCCTATCATTGATTGATTATTATCAAAGCCTGCTCTCTTTTGTTCTTTTCCAAAAAAATTCTTGCCCTAAAAAAATGGCTTTTTAAAAATGCATTGCAAAAATTTTATCTAGGAGATTTTTACGATGAGTGGAATTGGAATAAGACAACAGGACTTTCAAGCAATGCTTCTTTCTGAACTATACGATCTTCAGCGACGTGTACAAGATTGGGGAAGAGATCTTCCTATAGCAGAACTCACAGGTTGTCAAAAAATCACGGAAGCGCAGAACCATGTGGAGAGAATTTTTGCCAGCTTGCTTGCTGATCTCCCCGCATCTCTCCCAACTGCGAATATTGGTACACATACCTTTTCCCAGGCCGCAAATGCGCTCAATCAGGAAGCAAGAGAAACCGAAGAGAAAAGCCCTTCAGAAACACCTGACGTAGATCATCGCATCCAAGAGATCGGGAAAAAAACGCTAGGCAATTAGCACCGGAGAGAAGAGAGCTCCATGGGAGCGCGTAACGTGGTGATCTCTTTTGATACAAAATACAACTTCTTTTTTTGAACGAAGAACTTGATGGCACAACTCTTCGTTCAAGATATGTAGATATGCCAAGCAACCTTGTCGCTTCGTCAAGAAAGAAAAATAGAAGACATTTTTCAACAAATAGATGAAGAAACAGGGGGAATGCCCCATGATTACCCTGTTAAGTTTTGCTGAGGATTTTCCAGGATGAAAGCGCCCTTTCAAAAGGTTCTCGAAAGGAGGGAAATAAAACCTAACGCTTCTTATCCTAAACTTTAGTACAGCCGTCAAAACCCCGTTTTTTAGACAGATCCTACCGAATCGGGCACAAACCTTTGATTCGCTCATAGGGATGAGCTTCATCATATCATGAGGATTGTGGAGATTTTTTCGATGGGTTTTTTCTATCTGATGACCTCCTACCTACTTGACCTTTTTTCAGAAAAATTCACCCCCACAATCCCTATAAAGGATTCTCCTATGAAAGGATCCTCCTTAGAAAAAAAAACTCTTCTCAAACAGAGGAACATGGTATAACAGTAGTTTAGAAACGGTTTCTTTAGTGAGATTACTTATTTATGAAAAAGTGTTTAGTGTTTCTTTCTTTGCTTTTTGTGCTAGCTGGTTGTGATTCCAATAGTTTTGTGGTGAACGATATCGATGAAAGAGAGGCCAATGAGATCATTGTCTTTCTTGCCTCCAGAGGCATTGTTGCGCAAAAAGTCGAAGTGGCAGAAAGCGCAGCAGCGGCAGCTACAGGGCCAAGTAACCTGTGGTCGATTACCGTCAATACAAACGATCAGACCCAAGCAATGGCTCTTTTAAATCAAGCGGGACTACCTAGAAGAAAGGGGATGAGCCTACTCGAACTCTTTGCCAAGCAGGGACTGATGTCATCAGACCGGGAAGAAAATATCCGGTTTCAAGCAGGACTGGCCGAGGAGCTGCAAAATACGATCATAAAAATGGATGGAGTCATCGATGCGGACGTTCAAATCTCTTTCCCCATTGAAGAGGGCTCTTCAGACGCTGTAAGCGCAGGTAGAGAAGCAAAAGCGCCGATTACAGCGGCTGTATACATCAAGCATATTGGCGCGTTTGACGATCCTAACAGCCAACTTGAGACCAAAGTCAAGAGGCTCTTAGCAGGGAGCGTACAGGGACTAGATTTTGACCACGTATCTGTGATTTCTGATCGGTCGAAATTTGCTGATATTACTCTTAATCCTGGGGGAGAAATGATCGCGGCAAAAAATTTGGATGAGGGATATGTGAGCATCTGGTCTGTTGTCATGACCAAAGGTTCTGCCGGTAGATTCCGGGCGATTCTCGTGACAATGATGCTTTTGATCATTGCTCTTGGGTCGGGCTTTTTGTGGATCTTTTTCCGAAGTTATCCCACATTTACCCAATCTGCTCTCAGAAGAGTACGAAGACAACAGACCAAAGAAAAAGAAACTCCTACAGAAGAGTAAGAGGTAACCATGCGCCCCTCTTCCTATTTTGTCCTTTACGCAAAATTACAAACGCTTTCTGAAGATCATCAGCAAAGCCTCTTGCGCTGCTTATCAGATGAGCACATTGAAGGAATCCGCAAACATCACATCAAGAATATGCCTCTTGCTTTAGAGGACTTTTCCTTGCCCCATCTTGTAGATAAAGTGCACTATTCTTGGCTCCTTCCCTTTTTAAGTAAGCAGGAATACCCAGCTCTTTTTTTCCCTCTTTTTTCTGAGAAAACCAGAGAAAAACTCGCAAAATCTCTATCCATACCGTGGGAGCCTTCTCAAGACGGCTCTAGTCCCCTTTTGGGCTACTTGCGCCTGGTTGTTGAAGAGGCCTTTTTTTGGGGACAAACGATTTTACCCGTAAGTTACTTACAAAACTCCCCATTAAAAGACCTACTTTTCTATAACAAACAAGAGCTTGTGGATCTCATCTACGAACTCTCGCTGTGGGATATGGCGATTGAACTGCGCCAAATTGTGGATCAAAAGGTCTTACAAGAAATCGCCAGCACGTTATCGGATGAGGAAAAAAAAGAGATTGCCCGCATCTCAAAACAAGCCCTTGTCCCTCTCTTTCCAAGAGCGCATTACAAAGATTTGCCCTCCTTCGAGCAGGAGATGCACAAACGGGGCATCGCTCGTCTTGGCATCGCTCTTTTAGAAGAATCCTCCGATTTTCTATGGCACATTACAAGAGTACTCGATAAAGGGAGAGGCACGCTCCTTTTGAATATGTATGAAAAAAAGGCGCTCGCTAATCATGCCCCCGATATGATAAACTTGGTTTTGGATGTTTTAGAGGATCGCAGTTCATGAAATATTTTTCCCTTTTTTCTCAAAAAAGCGTTCGGAGAGGGAAAAATAAGATCATTCCCGCAAAAGAGGTGGAAGATCTCGTCAATGCCCAAGAAATCATAGAGATTACTAAAAAAGATGCCTTAGCCTACCGAGAATCGATCGTAAAAGAGTGTGAGCTGCTAAGGGAAAAAGCAGAAAGAGAAGGATTTCAAAGGGGGCTTGAGAAACTCTATGGACAGCACCTCCACTTAAAAGAGCTGAGCGAACAGCTCTCGGTCGAAGTGCACCAAAAAATCTTACCCCTAGCCATCCAAGCTGCGAAGAAAATCCTAGGAGAAGAGCTCAAAATACATCCAGACCGGATCGTTGCGATCATCCTCCAAGCGCTTAAGCCCGTTGTGCAACACCATAAAATCACCATCTATGTTAGCCCAAAAGACTATCCCATTGTGGAAAAAAACAAGGGAATCATCCGAAAGATTTTGCAACAGGTAGAAACGCTCAAAGTCGAAGCTAGAGACGATGTGGAAGTAGGAGGCTGCCTGATTGAAACCGAAGCAGGTATCATCAATGCGCAGTTAGACAATCAGTGGCAGGCTTTAGAAAGAGCGTTTGAAAAATTTATGGAAGGCCCGAAATGAAACGGTTTTTCTGGTTTTTTTTTCTTGTATTTGTCGCCCATAGCGTCTTTGCCGTAGAACTAGGAGCGGCCGAAAATGGGATGCTTCAGGAAAGTACAAATAGCGGCGTTGCTTTAGAAGGCCCCTCAGTCATCAGCAAGATGGCTGTATTAGCTGGCCTTGCCATCCTCCCTTTTGCGATCATGCTCCTCACCTCATTTGTAAAAATGGTGATTGTCCTCGCCCTTTTGCGAAACGCGATTGGAGTACAACAATCCCCCCCCAATCAAGTACTCAATGGGATCGCTCTTTTGATGACCATCTACGTGATGTTTCCTACAGGTCTTGCGATGTACAACGCAGCAAAACCGGTCATTGACAAATCCCCTTCAGCTCTTTTTTCTGAGCAGTCGGCCACCTACCTCATGGAAATCATCGATCGGAGCAAAGAACCCTTACGCGATTTTTTGGTCCGAAACACCTACCAAAAAAATATGAACAGCTTTTTTAGCATGGCCAGACGGATTTTTCCAGAGCCGTATAAATCGAGCTTGGAACCAAAAGATTTTATCGTGCTCATCCCCTCTTTCATCACCTCCCAGCTCAAAAGCGCTTTTGAAATTGCTGTCCTTGTCTATTTGCCTTTTTTTGTGATCGATCTTGTCACTTCAAATATCCTACTTGCGATGGGAATGATGATGTTATCGCCGCTAACGATTGCTCTTCCCATCAAGCTACTTCTTCTTGTGATGGTCGATGGTTGGACACTGTTGATTCAAGGACTCACTCTCACTTTCAAATAGTATGTATAGCAACGAAATTTACCAGCTCACCTACCAATCTCTGATTTTGATCCTTCTTTTGTCGGGCCCCCCGATTTTGATCAGTATGGTCCTCGGTTTGATGGTGGCGATTTTTCAAGCAGCGACCCAAATCCAGGAACAAACCCTCTCATTTACCGTCAAACTCTTTGCTGTGATCCTCACCCTGATGCTGATGGGAGGTTGGCTCGGTTCGCAAATTTTTAGTTTTGCTCTGAGGATTTTCACCAACATCCACAAGTGGGGATGAGCGCTTTGGAGAGCACTTTTCGCGCAACCGATACCTACTTGAATATGGTCCTGAGCTATCCTGGTATTTCTCCCAATGCTGTCTTGGTTCTATTTTTACTCACGCTTTTTCGGATCATTCCGATCATTGTACTTGCCCCCTTTTTAGGTGGAAAAAGCCTTCCTAACGCTGCAAAAATGATGTTTGGTATTGCTCTTAGCGCAATTTTCATCCCCAATGTACTCGTGCATGCGACCAAAACTCTCGATTTCAATATGATTTTTCTCGTGTATGCAATCAAAGAAGTGGTCTTTGGGTTTGCTTTAGGCTTCCTTGTTTCTGTCCCCTTTTATATAGCCATGACGTCGGGAAATTTGATCGACCACATACGGGGAGCCTCTTCGCTGCAAATCACCGATCCCTCAACCCAAACGCAAACAAGTCGCTTAGGGCTTCTCTACAACTACGTTCTGATTGCTGTTTTCTTCATGATTGGGGGGCCTATGTATTTTTTTCAGGCGATGGCCTCTTCTTTTGAGATCATTCCAGTCGATTCCTATTTCAATCCCGCATTTTTTGCAGGGAACGTTCCGTTTTGGAAGGCGATGACCCACATCTTATACCGGATCATGAGCTTAGCATTGCAGCTAGCTGCCCCCTCTCTGATTGGAATTCTCATGACAGAGATGTTCCTAGGGATTGCCAATAGGCTTGCTCCCCAAGTGCAAATCGTCTTTTTGGGAATCCCTTTGAAATCTTGGGTGGGTCTTATGCTACTCGCTTTAGCCTGGGTTTTTATCTTAGATCAGCTAGGGAAGGAATCGCTCTCATGGATACGGATGATGGAGATTCTGTTGCAAAAAATGGGGCTCTATCACGCCTCTTGAACAAACTCTCTAAGCGCCTCTAAGAAAAGATCGATTTCCCGATGCGTAGTGTAGATGCCAATCGAAGCTCTGCAGCTTGCGTTAAGAGAAAAGCGCTCATGAAAAGGATCTGCGCAGTGACGCCCGGTCCGAATCGCGATATTTCTTGTATCTAGTAGCGTCCCCAGGTCCATTGGGTGTAAAGGAGTTGTAAAACAGGCGATGCCAATTCTTTGAGAACCTCCTATGACTGAGACCGAAGGCACCTTTTGGATGTTTTGATCCAAATACTCTTGTAGAGCTTTTTCGCGCCGTTCCACTTGTTTCATCCCATAACTACTTAAAAAGTCGATCGCAGCTCCCGCTCCGATGATCTGCACAATCGGAGGCGTTCCCGCTTCAAACCGCAAAGGAGGCTTTTGCCAAGTGGCTTCTCGAAGACTCACCCGCTCAATCATATCCCCTCCCCCTTGGTAGGGGGGCAAACTCTCTAAAACCTCTTGTTTTCCATAAAGAACTCCAAGACCTGTGGGACCATACATTTTATGGAAAGAAAAGGTGTAAAAATCGGCGCCGAGTGCTTGCAGATCTACTGGCATATGTGAAGGAGCTTGCGCTCCATCCACAAGAACTAACGCGCCCACTTCGTGCGCTTTTTTTGTGAAAAAAGCTGCCGGGTTGATGTTGCCTGTTGTATTGAAAACATGGGCAAAACAGACAAGGGCAGTTTTTGAAGAGATAAGAGAACAAAACGCATTTTGATCAACCGTTCCATCCTCTAAAAGTGGAACAAACCGCAACGTTGCTCCCGTCGCTTTGGCTAACATTTGCCAGGGGACAAGATTCGCGTGATGTTCTCCTTGGGTTAGAAGAATCTCTTTTCCCTTAGAAAAACGTTCTTGTAAGCAGGTTTTGACCAAATTGATCGCTTCGGTTCCCCCTTTTGTGAAGATGATTTCAGAGGGGGAAGCGGCCCCCAAAAAACGGGCAACCTTCGCCCGAACCTCTTCGACTTGCTCGGTCGCTTGCTGTGAAAGGTGATAAATCGCCCGATGCACCGTTGCGTAGCCTTCAGAAGAAAAAGTGTGCATCGCATCGAGAACAGAGCGCAGAGTATGGGTTGTTGCGGCAGAATCTAAATAGACTAAGCTTGGATGATGAGCAAATATTGGGAAAAGAGAGCGAAGGCTCTCCTGTGAGAATGGCTCATCTTGCAAAGAAGGCTTATAAGAGCTAGAAGAGGAGGAATTAGAAGGCATGGCTTTGCAAAAACTCATCGACCGATTGTTGGATCTTCTCTTGCCTAGAGGAAGGAAACGTGTCCAAGATTTCCTGACAAAATGCTTTGATCATCAGGTATTTTGCTATCTTGGGACCGATTCCTCGGCTGTGCAAGTAGAAGGCTGCTTCTCGATCATCTAGGCTCGCAACGGTCGAACCGTGGCTCGCCTTCACATCATCAGCAAAAATTTCGAGTTCTGGTAGCGCTTTAACAGAAGCTTTTTCGGAAAGGATGAGCGCTTTACTAAGTTGATAACTATCGGTTTTTTGCGCCTCTTTTTCTACCCGAATTTTTCCTTTAAAGGTGTTTTTCGATGACCCGGCTGCAATCGTTTTGATCTTCTGTGAGGAGAAGGTATCTGGATGGATATGCTCCATGGTAACATCGATCTCTTTTTGGGTTTTCCCAGGTGATAAAAGCAAGCTAGAAGCGTAGGCCTGAGCTCCCCCTCCTAAAAGGGAGAAGTGGGATTGCTCAAAAGAGCGTTCGCTCTTTCCATGGAGACTCGTTTTTCGAAGAATGGCCCCCTCTTTAAGAGATCCAAAAAATGACGAGGCGCAGGTACCAAAATCCCCATAATCGCAATGATCGGCCCAAACGAGGGTAGCATTCTCTTCTAAAGAAACAAGGACATTGGAACTGACGCACCCTTTGAAGCGTGTGGCTTGCTCAGAGGGATCTTGTTCTATTCGTGTTGTGATTGTGCAAGAGGCGCCCCTTTCTGCGTAAACTTGTAGAGCAATTGGACTAAATACAGCCTCTTTAGTTTGCAAATAAACGATCTCTAGTTGCGCCTTTCTATTTTCCTCAATGTGAAACAGTAGAGGGGTCTTAGCACTAGCTAAAGAGAAAAAGGGAAATGGCCCTTTTTGCTTTTTTAGCGCAGATTGGAGCTGCATTTCAATCAAAGCGCCGTACACAGGATAGGCCTCTTCTAAAGAAAGAATCCAAAGTCCTTCTAACGTAGACGCATCAAGAGAAGAAAGTTCTGGGGCAAAATGACCATTGATAAAAACCATTTGCTGTTTTTTCAAAGGCCTCGAAGTGAGAAGATGCTTCTCACTTTCTACAGGATACTCAGTTTGCATGCGGGAGAAATAGGGATGTTTTGCCTCCTTTTCCAGCCGCTTGAACGCCGCTTCTCTAAACGGCCGTAGGAGCGTTTGCATTGTCATGAAACCTCAACCGCGTAACCGAGCTCCTCGATCTCTTTTGCTAGATCCTTCGATCCCGATCGGACAATCTTCCCTTCCATCATCACATGGACGTGATCGGGCTGAATGAGCTCAAGAAGCTTTGCGTAATGGGTGATGATGATGAGGGAACAAGAGCCTTTGATTTCATGGATTCTTTGCCCAATGAGCTTAAGAGCATCTACATCAAGCCCCGAGTCTGTTTCATCTAAAATGGCGAGTTTTGGTTGTAAAAGAGCCATTTGCAATAGCTCATTTTTCTTTTTTTCCCCTCCAGAAAACCCGACATTCACCCCCCGGTCTAAAAATGCGGAGGAGATATTCATCTCTTTTAGTCGCTCTTCTAGGAGAGCTTCTAGCGCTTCTTTCTCGAGAGGTTTTTTTTCGAGGTATTTCTGTTTTTCTTGTAGCGCTTTTTCCAAAAACTCCCGATTGGTGATCCCTGGCAGCTCGATCGGATACTGAAAACTCATAAAGAGGCCCGCGTGCGCTCTATCTGCTGGATCCATCGACAAAAGATCTTTCCCTGCAAATAGGATCTCTCCTTTGTCCACTTCGTAATCGGGATGGCCTGCCAAAACGCTAGCAAGCGTCGATTTACCAGCCCCATTTGGGCCCATAATCGCGTGAGTTTCCCCCTCTCCGATAGAAAGAGAGAGCTCGTCCAAAATGGTTTTTTCTCCGGTCGAAGCAGAAATGTTTTTGAGTTCTAATAAAGGATGCATCGTTACCCCACAGAGTGTTCTAATTTGAGTGTTAAAAGTTTTTCCGCTTCAGCAGCAAATTCCAGAGGGAGCTCCGCAATCACATCTTTACAAAAACCGCTCACAATCATCCGAATAGCTTCCTCTCGGGGAATTCCTCGGGACTCAAGATAGAAGAGCTGTAGTTCGCTCATTTTCGAAGTGGACGCCTCATGCTCAACAGAAGAACGCTGATTCTTTACATCGATTACAGGAAAAGTATTGGCCGAGCAGTCGTTACCCACCAGCATCGAATCGCACTGAGTATAATTCCTTGATCCCTCAGCTTTTGGCATCACCCGAACAAGTCCCCGATAACTATTGTGGGAACGTTCGGCAGAAATCCCTTTCGAAATGATCGTTGAAGAAGTATTTTTCCCGAGATGAATCATTTTTGTCCCGGTGTCGGCCTGCATGTAACCATTAGTGAGCGCCACAGAATAGAATTCCCCCACAGAATCGTCCCCTTTTAAAATGCAACTGGGGTACTTCCAAGTGATGGCGGCTCCCGCTTCGACTTGGGACCAGGAAATCTTTGAGCGGTCTCCTGCGCAAAGTCCCCTCTTAGTCACAAAGTTGTAAATGCCCCCTTTGCCCGTTTTGGGATCGCCTGCGTACCAATTTTGGACAGTAGAGTACTTAATCTCAGCTTCTGTTTTTGCTACAAGTTCCACGACAGCTGCGTGCAGCTGATTCGTATCAAAAGAGGGAGCGGTGCACCCCTCCAAATAGCTCACATAAGAGCCTTCTTCGGCAATGATCAAGGTCCGTTCAAACTGCCCTGTATCCCTCTCGTTGATTCGAAAATAGGTGGAAAGCTCCATAGGAGAGCGGACCCCTTTGGGAACATAGACAAAAGAGCCATCGGTAAAAACCGCCGAGTTAAGAGCGGCAAAGTAATTATCTCCCGGAGGGACAACGGTGCCTAAATACTCTTCTAGAAGCTCTGGGTAACGCTCTACAGCTTCGGAAATCGAGCAGAGAACTACCCCCGCTTCTTGTAACTTTTTCTGAAACGTCGTCCCTAAAGAAACCGAATCAAAGACCACATCGACGGCCACATTGGTCAGCCTTTTTTGCTCTTCAATAGGGATCCCCAATTTATTTAGCGTTGCTAAAATTTCTGGGTCCACCTCATCGAGGGAGCTTAAAGACTGTTTCTTTTTTGGAGCCGCGTAATAGGAGATGTTTTGATAGTCGATGGGAGGATACTGCACGTTCGCCCAGGAGGGCTCCTCCATTTGGAGCCATTTTTGGTAGGCGTTTAGCCGAAATGTCGTTAAAAAAGAGGGTTCCTTCTTTTTTTTTGAGATTTCTAAAATCACCTCTTCTGAAAGCCCTTTAGGAAGAATCTCCGACTCAATCGGTGTTTGAAACCCGTATTTGTACTCTTTACTAGCAAATTCTTGTGAAAGATCTTGTGACATCGAATGGCTTTGAGATTTGAAATAATTACCAGAAAATATGCACCTATACTAGCGTTTTCCTAGATACCTGTCAATTTTCCCACTTTTGATGCAAAGTAGCAACGCCCTTGCAAAATCCTTTCCCATCCTTACTAAACCATTCTAACGACGCAACTCCCCTGATGCAGCGGATAGATTGCAAAAATACACTGGACCTAGACCCTTTCCTTGGGGATCTACCTTTCCTTGGGGATCTAACTGGGTGGCACCCTCTTTTTATAGATCTACTGACAAACGCGCGGTTCACAAAAAGGCTTACTTGCTTGGTTGAAAAGATGAAGGTCTTCGTCCTATACCATCTGCACACTTTCTATCAGCAAATCTAACATAAGCAACTTATTGTTAAGTAAATAAATTCTACCTGCATAGTTGTCATAAACGTCTCTCTTCCCCTGGATTAGCATTGAAAAATGTTCTAATTGAAAAAATATTTAATAACAATTCAAGGAATTTTTATTAATTATTAATAAATAATTTGCTATAATACGCATATTAAAAAGGGATTTATGAGCATAAAACAACTATTTTCATCGAATATTATTGTAAAAGACAATAACACTCCATCGGAAAAACCCCTACAAACATTTGCGCGCCAAGAGCTTACAAATACAGTAGAAAAACAACTCTATCCGTATCTAACCATCCAAGAATTGGGGCGCTTTCTTATTGCTTACGGGAAAACCGGCCATCAGTCCCTGGCAAGCCTTCTCAAAAAGTTTCCCCATCTTGGGGAAGGTTTTTCTGCGCAAAATCTGTTTTGGCGCCCCAAAAAACATGCCACAATCGTTCAAGTGCATTCCCTATTTAGACAGTGCGTAAGCAAAACTCATCAACAGCGCCCAGGCGCACCTAGCTACTCTTTAAGTCTTGTGCAAAAATCACTACTGCCATCTCCCCGTTTTTTTAGACAAAGGCGCAAGCCTTTCGTAGCTAGAATCATAGAAGCAAAATCAAAAGCCCTTTTACAAAATATCTTTCGCGAACTTGTCCTAATCGCCGCAAAAACGGGCGATCAGCAGACACTTTTATACGTAAAAAATTACCCCAAAAACAGACTCTTTTACGAAAAACAGGAAAAAGAAAAAAGAGGCGCTACTTTATCGCAAAATGAAGGAGAGTTCCTTCTGGCAGAAAATTTTGCCCAGCAAACCAAGGATCACCTTTTACTTGCTGTATTTGAAGCAACCCATAAGCACCATAGCGAAACCGCGAGCCTGCTTGCAAACTGGTATCAATCATTAACTACTCAAAAACGCGCTTGGCATCAACCCTTACTCTTGGGATGTCAGCAGACAGAGCTAAAGCAAAATAACGCATTTCCTTGTAAAAAAAGGATGGTTGGAAACAAAACGTTACACGCTCCACCAAAAAAAGCGCTTCAAAATACCTCTTTAGAAAAATTCGAACCATTACAAACTAGTCTATTTGACGCCGAGTCGATTGCAAAGGGACTCGAAATTTGTGTACAACGGGGCTGCCCCCATTTGTTTGCCTGGCTTACTAGCTTGCCTCATTTTCAGGACATTTCGACACAAAGGCTCAATGAAGCCGTTTCTGACGTTTATCGCGAGAACAAGCTGGCTCTCTTACAAAGGATGTTCCGATCAGATATGAACGTCTCCTGGGAAGAGTGGTTTACGCTCTTTCTAAACGAAGGAAAAATCAGGCCAGCGATTCTGCTGCTTGAAGAAACGGCTTTCCTGCGCAACAGGAGAGACCGGTTTTCTTGGGCTTCCTTACAGTCAGGTATTTTTTCTTCTATTGAAATAAGCGCTTCTTGGGCCGATCGTGCCGCTTTTTTCCAATTGCTCACCACCTTAGCGCAACAAAAACTTTTCCGCTACTACGAGCGCACAGGCAACAGGCCGTTAAGAAATCGTATCGGGGCATGGGTAAACAGGCTCCCTGTTGTCTCCACGTTCATCCCAATGAGACCGGGGCGCCTTCCACTTTCCTTGTACTCAAGAATAAGAATAAGCAGCGCTTTATTGGGGCAAAATCTTCCCGCTGAAAGTCAATGCGCTCTTTTTGCTGCAGCGGCTCTTTTTTTACACATAGCAACTGTAGGCGGCGCAGATATGCGTATGGAAAAAGGGATTTTTTGCATGATTGTACTGACTGGCCTGATTCTTCCTGTATGCAGAAGAGTCCATGTACGTTCTTTTGCTACAACAATCGGTAAAATCGATCTCGCATTAGCGCATCTTCTTTCTTGGGTAAGCGCCTCTATAGAAAGAGCTTCAAGCCACATTGAAAACAGGACATCGATGTTTCGTTATCTAGAAGAGCTCAACCATCAAACAGTCAATGGGGTGAACAACACCTTATTTGCCACCAGCGCTTTGATGCTATTGTCACTGTTTCAAGAAATTTCTCACAACACCTTCTACCTTACAGTAGCTCTAATCCTGTTTTGCAATTGTTGCCTCAACTTCTCCCACAGATTTTGAACATCACTTCAGCTAGCGCAGACTGCCTATTTGTGAAGCCACCACTTTTTTTAAGCCACCAAATAGAGTAAAAGGGCTGCGAAAACGCTAGTTCACAGCCCTAGTATGGATACAAAAAACTGGCTCATACACGTTAGACAAAAAGCGAGATGATCGTTTTGTGTTTTTAACAAGCTAGATCCTAAAATCCAACACCTGTGGAAATGCTCAGCGATGGACCGAAATTGGGTCCATCTTTTTGACTAGCAAACATTGGCTGAGAAATGTTGCACTCAAGAAATGCAAGAGAGTTCTTATCCTGGAAAAAATTCCAACCAAGAGTTCCCCCTCCAATTAGGCCGATAAAGGATTGTCTCCCTTGCTCATTTTTTATAGCCATACCTCCCCAAGCAAGAGAAGGGCCCAGATAAACGCCTGACAAATACTCTTTGAGCGGGGCAAAGTACGAGATTTTTGGCGCATTCCATTGATAACGCCCTCCCCGACCTTCTTGCACACCAAGGCCGCTGAATAGGATATCCACCGTTCCTGACTGGCCACCTACGCGGTAGCCGATCCCTAACCCTGGATAAACAGAGGAACCTGTCGCAAGGCCAGTAAAACTTTTCGCTGCGTTCATTTGAAAATAGAAATACCCCCGTTTTTTCCCCTCTTTTTCGCTCTGCTCTCGGAAGGTCAAGTTTGCAGGGTTTTTGGCGCTCTTTTGTAAAGAGGTAGAAGCTCTTAGATGCGGTACTACTTCAGCAACGGCTATTTCCGGCGTAATCGCTCTTTCTTTGATCTCTTCATTTGCGCACAAAGAACAAGAAACAAGAGTGAAAAAAATAGCGGTATAAAGTCTTTTCATAAAAAACCTTTGTTAAATAAAACGAACTTTTTCCATTTTAACAAATGGATAGTAACTTTCAATATCAAAATTATTTATAAAAGACTCAATGCAGATACTTTTTAAAAATATACTGCTCAATCACAAAAAACATAGGATAGCGCTGCATTTTCTGAACGTAGGTATCACTTTTAGCAAAAGGCTATTTGCAAACAACAACTGCATTTCACCAAAAAAGAGTAAAACCTTCCCTAATAGGCGCAAGTAAGAGGCCTAGTGACTCTTCCTCAAAAGCGCAGGTCGAAAAAGAATCGCTATCTCCAAAGCTCAAGCCTCTTTGAGAGACTTGCAAGAAAAAAACCCTTTCCTATTTCTTAAAATCCTTTACTGCGTTAACTAAAAGATTAGAAACAGGAGAAAAAGCTCTATGGAAGATATTCCCTACGAGGATCTGCACATGACAAAAAGCATTGTCCGTATGGAGATGAATATGCTCGCCTACGCCATTACCAAAAAAGAATCAATCGCTCACCTGCACGAACTGCTAAAAGATGCAAAGCAGGAGATTGTTAAGCTTAAGGATCAAAGCCTCGATAAGGCTCTGCAAGACATCGGATACTTGATCGATCACCATTACCCGATTTCAGAAAGCACCCATTGGGACATCATCGCCTCACTAGGAGAAAAGTTCCGCTTCATCGACCGAAAAACCCTCTACTAAAGGGCTGCTGTTTCTGTAACTCAGCTCTTTGAAAAAGGGATTGCAAAAGCGCTTTTGCTAGCTTGCTCGCAAAGGCTCTATTCTCGAATCTATAGGAGAAATCCGCAGTACAAAAACGCCTTTTGTTTGAAGAAGAGCATCGCACAGAAAAATGCGCCCATCAAGTACTATCAGTTGCCAATTGAAAAAAGCAGATCTAAGAGACCTCCAAATTCTTTCGTGGTGATCAACATAAAGCCGCTCTTTTTTGGTTGTCAAGGTCCTTGATCTCTAACAGACAAAACGGCGCGCCTCTTCATCAAAAACTATGGATCTGGGGCCACTTGTTTTTAGAAAAAACAGTCCAGCTCAACTAGAGCGTGTATTGTGCTCATACCACTTGAAGAATCACGCGCGTAAATAAGGACCTATTTTTTACTTGCGGGCGAACCATGCTTGCCACCTAACGGCCATCCTACCTAGCTCACTCCAACGCCTGATTATTTGCGGTGGTTTGGGTGAGACTCTTGAAGGTTTCTGATTCTCACCACTAAGCCCGGTTTGTTTCCCTTCTTCTAAAGCGAGGGTATGTTCTTCTAGCTCATCTGCATCAGCGAGGGGCGCAGGTAGAGAAGGAGCTCCTATTGGTGGCGGTTCTGCGTACGTTTCATCCTTTTCTACTGGGGGCATTTGCGCCTCTTGTAGAGCACTACTTATGCCTCCTTGAGTCATGCTTCCAACCTCGCTAAAAAGTCCTTGCACATGAGCTCCTAATGATCCTACCTCTGTCACAGATTTCCCCTCCTTGAGAGCTTTATCCGCAGCGTCAGTCATGTTTCCAACCTCGCTAAAGACTCCTTGTAAAGAATTTCTTAATGACCCTGCAATAGACAGACCCTTATTTTCTGATACAGATTTCTCCTCCTTGAGAGCTTTATCCGCGGCGTCAGTCATGCTTTCAACCTCGCTAAAGACTCCTTGTAAAGAATTTCTTAATGACCCTGCAATAGACAGACCCTTATTTTCTGATACAGAT
>JBCAXK010000028.1:0-21512 GCA_038534095.1 Chlamydiota bacterium
AAAGGGAGGAGCTTTTCTTGGTTTTGGGCAATCGCTTCTGCTTGTTGTATCGAACCTCCCGATAAGCGGACTCCTCTTTTAGCTTCTTTGGTAGAAATGCCAAAATGACTTGTGAGATAGACGATAAGATCCTGTTCTCTCGGCTTTTGAAAAGGAAAGGGGGAGGTTCTTGAAATGATGGTGGGCAGAATTTTTGCCCGATTGGAGGTAAGAAACAGGAAGGTCGTATCAAGAGGAGGCTCTTCTAACGTCTTTAAAAGGGCGTTTTGGGAAATCGTCGAAAGCTCATCAGCTTCATGAAAAATGGCGACTTTTTTCTTAGCAAGGAAGGGGGGCTTATGGATTTCAAAACAAAAGCTGCGGATCCTCTCTATCGAATACCCCTGCTCTTTTGGTGAGAGCTGATGGAGATCTGGGTGCGCATTTTTACCGATAAGATGCGTGCGGTCCTCCAATAAATGGGTCGCAAGTGAGATCGCAAAGGCTTTTTTTCCAACACCTTTTGGTCCATAAAACAAAAGAGCTTGGGGAAGGCGCTTGTTGTCCAAAGCGCTTTGCAGCTGCGTTTTTACCTTTTCATTTCCAAAAGAGGTCTCAAGCATCGGTGCTTCCTTGCAAAAACGGGTAGAGCGTTTTCCAAGCATTTTCTTGTACCTGATTGATCGCAAGAGACGCGTCAATCAGCCGCATTCTTTGGGGATGTTTTTTCACAAGACTGTGATACGTAGAGCGGATTTTTTCATGAAAACGGAGATCATTTGATTCAATACGATCGTTTGTTCTCTCTCCTCTAGCCAAAGCCTCTTTAGGAGAGATGTCTAAATAAAGCGTCAAATCGGGAGAAAAATTCCCTGTAATGAGAGCGCAAAGACGTTCGACAAAATCCTCGCCCATATCGCGAGCGCCCCCTTGATAGGCCACCGTCGAATCGTGAAAACGGTCGCAGAGGACCAAAACTCCTGAGGAGAGCTTAGGAAGAAGCACCTCTTCAATGTGTTGGGCTCTCGCTGCTAAGAAAAGGGCGAGTTCTGCTTGGTTTCCTACAGGGTATTGAGCGTTTAAGACAAGGGAGCGAATCTTCTCTCCCAGGTTTGTGCCTCCAGGTTCCCTTGTAGCGTGCACGTTCCAACCGATTCCCTCTAACTTCTTGACTAAGTAAGAAGATAGGCTCGTTTTTCCCGCGCCATCTCCCCCTTCAATCGTGATGAAGGGAGCTTTTTTCAAGAAATCACCTCTTCTGCGCTAGCAGGAATCTTTTGCATGCTAACTACTTTGCCCTCTTTCAAGGTGACAAGGCGCACTCCTTGGGTCGATCTTCCCATCACCCGAACGCTTTCCATCCGGATACGCACCCCTTGCCCTGCACTAGACATCAAAAATACGCTATCCTCATCAGAAGCGATCGCAGCTCCAATGACAAACCCATTGCGGATGGAGGCAATGATCGAGCGAACACCTACCCCTCCCCGATTGGTTTGACGGAAGTGGTCCACTTTTGAGCGTTTTCCATACCCATGTTCACAAACGATTAAAATCGATTCATCTCCGTTGACCACCTCAGAAGCAACCACGCGGTCTTCGTTATTTTTCAAAGAAACGCCTCTTACCCCTCTAGCGACTCTTCCCATCGAACGAACCTGGTTTTCATCAAAGCGGACAGCCATGCCATTTCTTGTGAAAATCATGATTTGCTGCCCTTCTTGCACATGATGAGCCGCGATGAGCTTGTCGTGATCATCGATATTGATCGCGTAGACCCCTTTTTTGCGGGGATTGGAGAAGGCTTTGATCTCGGTTTTTTTGACAACACCCTTGAGCGTTGTGAGCAAGATGTAACCAGGCTCCTCAAAATTCTTGATATTGACAACAGCTGCTAGTTCCTCTTTTTCTTGAATATCGTCGAGTAGATTCACAAATGGCTTACCTTTCGAGCGCCTGCTACCTTCAGGGATCTGCCAAGTTTTGAGCCAGTAACAGCGGCCAAAACTTGTGAAGATGAGTAACTGGTCGTGAGTAGAACAGCTATACGCCATTTTTAGAGCGTCCTCTTTTTTCATCTCCATACCAATAACGCCTTGGCCTCCCCGCTTTTGCTCACGAAAAGCAGCGATCGGCATCCGTTTGATGTAATCATCATGAGAAATGGTGACAATGACCTGCTCATCGCGGATCAAATCTTCCATTTGCAGCTCACTTTCCGCTGCAATGATTTGTGTCGAACGTCCTGCTTTGTGCTTGATAGTGAGAGAGTTGAGTTCTTCTTTGATGATGTCTTTCACCATCTGCTCGGAGGCTAAAATTGCTCGGAAGTGGGCAATCTTTTTGAGTAGCTCGGCGTACTCTGCTTCGACTTTTTCTTTCTCTAACGAGGTGATTTGGTACAAACGGAGCTCTAGTACAGCCGTTGCTTGAGCTGGTGAAAAAGCAAATCGGGTGATGAGCTCTTGTTTCGCATGACTTTTATCTTTTGAAGAGCGGATCAGTTTGATTACTTCATCAAGGTGATCTAAGGCTTTGAGGTATCCCTCTAAGACGTGAGCTCTTGCTTCTGCTTTTTTCAGTTCGTAGCGAGTTCTTCTGCGGATTACTTCCATCCGATGATGTACCCAACCAGAAATGAATTCTCGGATGTTCATCACTCTTGGAAGGCCCCGATCTAAAGCGACCATATTGCAACCAAAGGTCACCTGAAGATCGCTAAACTTGTAGAGTTGGTTGATGATGATCTCAGCGATTTCTCCCCTTTTGAGCTCAAGATGAATACGCAGTCCTTCCTTATCCGATTCATCCCGAATATCGCTAATCCCAGTAATCGTTTTGTTCGTGATGAGATGGGCAATCTGTTCAATCAACCTAGATTTATTCACATTGTAGGGAATTTCATCGACAATGATGGCCGCTTTCCCCTCTTTTTTTTCTTCAACGCGGAGACTTCCCCGTAAAATAATCTTACCCCTTCCGGTATGGTAGGCCTCCCGAATACCTCGGTAACCAGAAATGATCCCTCCTGTAGGAAAATCGGGACCAGGAAGGACTTTCATGATCTCATCAATAGAAACTTTCTCATCATCGATCACAAGCAAGGTGGCAGCAATGAGCTCCTGCAAGTTATGGGGAGGGATATTGGTCGCCATCCCAACAGCAATACCCGACGAACCGTTACAAAGGAGATTGGGGAATTTTGCAGGAAAAACCGTCGGCTCTTTTTTGGTTTCATCATAGTTGGGTACATGGTCAACCGTATCCTTATCTAGGTCTTCCATAAGAGCCATCGAAGCGAAGGTTAACTTAGCCTCGGTATAACGCATAGCAGCAGGAGGATCCCCATCAATTGACCCAAAGTTCCCCTGCCCATCAATAAGCCGGTAACGCATCGCCCAGCTTTGTGCCATACGGACAAGGGTGGGGTAGATAACGCTTTCTCCGTGAGGGTGAAAATCCCCAGAAGTATCCCCAGAAATTTTCGCGCATTTACGGTACTTTGCCCCAGGGGACAAGTTGAGCGCCCTCATCGCATAAAGAATTCTTCTTTGAGAAGGTTTTAACCCATCTCGCACATCGGGAAGGGCCCTAGAAATAATGACCGACATCGAGTAGCGAAGATAACTATCGCGCATCTCTTCTTCAACATTACGAGGGATGATTTCTTCATTTTCTGTATAACTCATAAATTAGGACCGTATTCTCATTTTACACATCGAGATTTTTCACTGAAAGGGCGTGCGATTCAATAAACGCTCGTCTGGGGCCTACTTCCTCCCCCATCAACATAGAAAACATTTGATCAGCGCGGATCGCATCGGGAAGTGTTACCTGCACCAGGGTTCTTTTCTCTGGATCCATGGTCGTTTCCCAAAGCTGATCGGCGTTCATTTCTCCAAGACCTTTATACCTTTGTATATCAAGTCCCTTCCTCCCATTTTCTCGGAAGAATGCAATCAGCTCTTTTAAACTGAACAAGGACTCGGTGACCTCTTCTGTCATCACGCTAAAAATCGGAGCGTCTTGCTGGAGATAATCGGTGAAAGCAAGACCAAAAGGGGCTAGCGCTTCTTGCAACGCCGTGAGATCTTCTGGTGAAAAGATCTCTAAGACAGACAGGCTCTTAGGATGAAAGGCGCGCATGTCTTCTGTAATTTCTTCTTCAGGGATGGAGCTTAAGGTTTCTTCATGTTTTTTCCTTTGCAGCTCTTCCTCTTCAATTTTGATCTGACTAAGCTCTTCCTCATTGTACAAAAAGCGGGCTGTTTCTCCCACATGAACCTTATACTGTGGGTAGTTTTCCCCACTTTTTAAGGAAATGAACTCAGAAAAGGAGAGACCCTTTTTCTCAATAGAAGAAACAAAGAGCTCAAGGTCCGCAATCGCTCGGATCAAAGCGGCAAGCTCAGCTCCTGAAAAGATGGTCTCTTCAGAGTCTTTGCCCACTTTGAGATCATCGAGCGCAAGCTCCAATAGATAGCCGTCCATTTCTTTTTCTGAATGGATATACCGGCTTTTTTTCTTTCTTGTGACCCGGTATAACGGGGGCCTTGCAATGTAAATAAAATGGTTGTCGATCAAATCGGGCATATGCCGGTAAAAGAAGGTCAAAAGAAGCGTACGAATGTGGGAACCATCGACATCCGCGTCGGTCATGATGATGATTTTGTGATAACGAAGCTTCGACAAGTTGAAATTGTCTTTTCCAATCCCGCAACCCAAGGCAGCAATGATCGTACCCACTTCTGTATTTTGCAACACTTTTTGTAACCGGGCCTTTTCCACATTCAAGATCTTCCCCTTGATGGGCAAAATGGCTTGATATCTCCGATCTCTTCCCGATTTTGCCGATCCTCCAGCTGAGTCCCCTTCGACAATGTAGATCTCTGAAACAGCCGGGTCATTTTCTTGACAGTCGGTGAGCTTTCCAGGTAAGCGCGCACTATCTAAAGCCGTTTTCCGCAAAGTCAGTTCACGAGCTTTTTTCGCCGCTTCCCTTGCTTGGGCTGCGATCAACGCCTTTTCCACAATGGTTTTTGCAATCTGCGGATTTTCTTCCAAAAAGGTGGAAAGGTGCTCTCCTGTGATTTGTTGTACGATCGAGGCTACATCACTATTGCCCAAACGCTGTTTTGTTTGCCCTTCAAACTGGGGATTAGGAACTTTGACAGAGATCACAGCGGTTAGCCCTTCACGCATGTCCTCTCCAGAAACGGAAATCTTATCGGTTTTGAAATTGTTATTTTTGATGTAACTATTCAAAACTCGGGTAAGCGCTGTGGAAAACCCTGTGAGATGCGTCCCCCCTTGCCGGGTGGCAATGTTATTCACATAGGTCAAAATATTCTCGCTATACCCCTGATTCCACTGCATAGCAGCTTCAAATTCAATGGGACCATCGTGCCCCTCTTTTTTCGCTTCAAAGCAGATGGGCTTTTGAAAAAGAGGCTCTTTGGCTTCATTGAGATAGGATACAAAAGAGGAAAGGCCTCCTTCAAAAGAGAAGGTGACAGGATCTTTGCTCGGATCTCTTTCATCGGTAAATTCGATCACAATCCCCTTGTTCAAAAAGGCGAGTTCTCTAAACCGTTTTAACAAGGTATCGTAGTCAAAGGAGGTAACAGAAAAAATCTCTTCGTCAGGGATGAACGTAATTTTTGTTCCCCTCTTTTTTGTCCCGCCTAGCTTTTTCAAAGGCTGCTTGATTTTCCCCCGAGAAAACTGCATTGCATAGGCCTGTTTATCCCGATAGACCTCGACCATAAGCTCTGAGGAAAGGGCGTTCACGCAAGAAACGCCGACGCCGTGGAGGCCGCCTGATACTTTGTAAGTATCTTTATCAAACTTTCCCCCTGCGTGTAAAATAGTCAGAACAACCTCAAGAGCGCTTACTTCTCTCCCCTGCTTTTTTGACTGATCTGCGTGTATTTCAATAGGAATGCCCCTACCATCATCACGGATAGAAATGGACTCATCTTTATGGATCACCACTTGAATCAATGAGCAGTATCCCGCCATCGCTTCATCGATACAGTTGTCGATGACTTCATACACAAGGTGATGCAATCCTTTGGTATGTGTATCGCCGATATACATACCTGGTCTTTCTCGCACAGCTTGCAACCCTTCGAGTACGGTGATGGAACTTGCGCTGTACTCTTTTCGTTTTTCCATTGTCGTCATGCCTTATATCTCATAGATGATGATCCAATCCTAAACCGGATTGTTTTGATCAGTGATTTTCCCAACTTCTTCTGTAACTCCTGTAAGAGGCGCGCTTTTTCATGCGTGGATAAAAAGGCGTACAATGTATGCGTTTTCACAGATACAGTAAGCGCTCCATCCTGAAAGGAAACTGGACTGGTAAGATCCCGCATCCTAGGTCCCATAATAGCATACCACGCGTTAAAAATGGCAGTTTTTTGACAAGCATTTTCGGGAAAACGCTCCCGTAAAAAATCGGCCAATAGTGGAGCAATTTTTTTCGTTGTATTTAACGTACCCTGATAGTTTTTGGGTGTTCTTTTCATCGCAATACCGCTTCTTGATTTTATACAAAAAAACCTATAGATCAAAGAAAAAATACTAAATGAAGACTCCAAGCAATAAAAAAATAAATCGCCATAGAAATAAAATCATTAAAAGCGGTGATGATGGGTCCTGAAGAAATCGCGGGATCAACGCCAACCCTCATAAAAAACAGCGGAGAAAACACTCCTAAGAGCGTCCCCGCAAAACAAGCGCCTATCAGACCACAAGAAACAATGCACGCAACGCTAAAAGCACCTAGGCCAAAATCCTTACAAAAAAGCGCGCCAAATAGATAGATAAAAACCCCACACAATACGCCGAATACAAGACCGCTAAATAGACCTGAAGCAAGTTCTTTTCGGCTTGCTTCAACGCGGCTTGTATTCGATAAAGAACCGACGGCAAAATTCCGTACTAAAACGGTACTACACTGTATGCCAATATTGCCCGAGAGACCGGTGACTAAAGGCACGAAAAAAAAGATAAAAAAGAACTCTTCTCCAAAATGCCTACCCGAAGTAGACATCATCCCTACATTCAAAAACCCTGATAAAAGCGTCACAAACAGCCAAGGGGACCTTGAAAAGAACCGAGCAAATGTACTTGTTTCTGTATGGGGCGTTTCTACTGTCCCCGCAATCATAGCCATGGTTTCATCAGCAAGCTCTTCTAACGCTTCAACGACATCTTCAGAAGTGATTACACCAATAAGAGCATTCTGCTCATCTACAACAGCAAGGCTTTCAAGCTTGTATCTCTCAACTACATCAATGACCTCTTGTCTTTTCTCTCGGATAGACACCTTGTGCAACACAGGACACATAATCTCTTTAAGAGAGGTGCTAGAAGGGTGCACCACCATCGCTCTTACAGGAACGTAGCCTTGCAATTTGCCTTGCACGTCCACTACAAAAATCCCTTGCGCAAAATCAATTTCGGGATGATCCCGTATCACAAGAGACGCGTCGCCAATCGTATCTTCCACAGAAAAGGAAAAAAACATATCGGTCATCAGCCTTCCTGCGCAATCTTTAGGACATGTGCGCATGTTGCTCATCACACCCGACTTTTTTTTGGGCAAAAGGCGCATGATGCTCATAAACACGCTATCTGATGCATGTTCTAAAATCCGTATACCTTCATCTGCAGGCATCTCTCCAAAAAGAGTTTCTAGTTCGGAGTCACTAGCCTGTTTTAAAATAGAGGTGCGAGTAACTAGATCTGCGTGGATCATAAATGCCATTTTTGCTCGCACGCTTGACAAAGATTGATAGAGAGAAAAACGGAGTTGGGCAGGGATATGAACGACCGAATAGGCCAAATCGGCTGCAGAATACTCTTTTGCAATATCTGCAAACTCTCCGAGCTTTTTTCCCTCAGAAGCTTTTTCAGCTACTTCTTCTAGTTTTTTCCGTAAGATATCCTGAATTTCATGCGCGCGGGTTTCAGGTACAGTAGAAGTCAAAGTATTCCTATCTTTTTCAGAATCATGTCCCATTGAAGACAAATGATCATACCCACAAAAGACTTATAACAAAAGTGAATTACCTACTAACAAAAGCTTCTTGCGCGCGCCCTTCCCCCTACTTCTTGGCGCAAAAAACGGCAGAAGACCTTTGTTACCCATTTCTTAAAAATATTCTTCGCTAAAAAATCACCACTGAAGAGTAAGATCGCTAAAAATG
This sequence comes from Chlamydiota bacterium, assembly GCA_038534095.1. GTDB lineage: Bacteria > Chlamydiota > Chlamydiia > Chlamydiales > SM23-39 > JBCAXK01. The sequence continues at coordinate 8,199 of JBCAXK010000028.1, forward strand.
CTCCTTCAAACGTATATAACCGACATTGAGCAGATTCAGGGTTAAAATGTCGGAGCAGATTCGCAATTGATTTTATAGATTTTTCGGACAGTAGCACCAAAATAGGATAGAATCCTTGCTCTGAAGGCGGAAATTCCGGTCATGAGCTCTTGGATATGCCCCTCTATATGTAGAGTGACCCTTTCTATTCCAGAAAGAAGCTGAAAAATCCAACGAAGGGTTGGCGTTTTTGTTGGTTTTTTAATCTGATTCGGCAAGGTCCCTTCAGCTGCTTTTAAAGCAGCTCTTAACCTTCTCTGAGCAATGGCGTACACAAGAAGAGAAAGTGTCATCACCATCAGTAAGGCCATGATTCTTGCAGGCTTTTTAACAAATAAAGAAGACGTAAATAGGTAAGGATCTTTCAAAAAACGAAAGCCCCTTTCAACGGTTTCATTCTGCTTTTTATACCCGTTAAGAATCTCAGCTGAGCTCATCTCTTCGATAGGAATGTTTGTTCCTACAATAAAGCAACTGCCTTGCCTGAATATTTCGGTGCGCTTTTTTTCGTCTACTATACATGTTCCAAATACTTGATAACCCACTTGATGAGAAACTGTAGCTGAAGGTCTACCTTTGCCAGAATACCGCTTTTTTTCTCGGATTTCTTGGCTCAATACCTTGTGGTATTTCCAGGTTTTTCCCAGCATTTTCAATGCTTTTTCAGCATCTTGTCGGCAAGTGTATTCTTGCTGCGATAATTTCTTGAGCTTTTTATCAATGGCTACTTTTTCTTTCTCACATTTTTTTTCGGCCATATGTGCGCTGCGCTTTTTTGCTTCTTCTGAGCATACAACAATCCACCTCTCCTTTACTCCGTAATGCTCTGTAGTAAAGCTAAGAAAGCGGTTTCGAGCATCCGCTTTTTCCCATTCCTCTATCGGAGATTGCAAGGCCTTACTCACAAAAATTTTTGCTTGATTCAGACCTCTTGGAATGCGGGTGATAAAAAAAAGAAACTTCAGATGATTGTTCACCGTTTCTTGGTTATACAACTTCGCATCGGCAATCACATACCGAGGGCTTTCTCCTTCTTTTAGGCTCTTCACCAAAGCTTGTGCTCTTTCCCGGAATACTTTTGTATCAGAGGCGTTCCCATCCCAGGACTTGCTGATTACAGGCACTCCGCCATCATGACTACAAATCAATTCTAATACCGCTTGTTTCAAATCAGGACGATGATCTTTAGAGTGTCCATGCGTAATCGCGATCGTATGTTCATCGCTCTCTGTATCGTATTCTCCCGTAAGGGAAAACGCTGTTGTATCCAAAGCATTAAATCGCGTATCGACCCCTTCTTCTCTACAAGTATCCATACTGAGTTCAGAAAACAACAGATCACATCCATAATCGTGACAATCATCAAGGGCTCGGCCTAGTTTGAAACGATTAAAATGCTCCGCTAACATGCCTGATCGAAATAGTTGGTCTAAAGGCTTATTTTCAAAAAATTGCGGGGTCAGCGACAGAGGGCAATCTGAAAAACCAAGTCCGTTTACTATCATACCGGCTATAGCTTCTCCAGTTGTGATTGATTCTCTTCGATCTGTAGCGATTCGTTCATCAATCTTATTGATAATTCCTAGGTCTTGGATCACCCCTGCTACAATCCCTAGGTGGTCTATCCTCTCTACTTTGGCTTTCTTTGACATGTATTCTTCCTTCTAAAAAAAAGAAAACATAAATGAGAATTTCTTTTTCGCAAACTGCTCAATGTCGGATATAAGAAAAGAGCCTTGGAAAGGTTCCAAGGCTCTACCGATCTCAGCTTTTCGGAAAAAGGCCCTAATCTAGGGCTGCTGAAAAAGACCTTAAAAGAACAATGCCATTATCCACGAGAGTTGAGGTTTGGAAAAAGCACTAGCGCCGGAAATGCGGCTAAAGCAGCCGACATAGTTCCTATGCCAGTTATTGCGGCTGCTTTCATCCCAAATGATACAGCGCTTGATAGGCGACCTGATAAGCTTTCTGCGTACCGCTTGGCTTCTGCGCGCCTTTCATCGGCATCGCGCTGCACAAGCTCGTAAGCTGAAGTTCTATCTATATAGCCATCCAGATCCTTTTGAATCGCTCTACTTTCATCTTTAAAACGTTGCGCCGCATTTTCTTGTCGACGAGCACTTGCTTCCTCGAGAACAAGACCATAGTCTGCATCTCTATATGTGTATTCATTCATAAGATTATTAGCTCGATCATTAGCTCTTTTCTCACGGCGAGCAGCTGCTTGCTCAAGAACAAGAGCGTAGTCTGTATTTCTATCTATGTATGCATTCAAAAGATTGTTAGCTCGATCATTAGCTCTTTTCTCGCGGCGAGCAGCTGCTTGCTCAAGAACAAGAGCGTAGTCTGCATCTCTATTTATGTATGCATTCATAAGAATCTCAGAGCGATTATTAGCTGACTGATTCCTATCAGAAAAAGATAAGTACTCCCCTAATTTGTTCATAATTTTTTCACAAATTGTGCCAATCGCCGTTATAAGGCTTTGTAATCTATTAGCAATTCCGACGCAAATTGCAGCGCAAGAAGAAGCCGTCGGTGATATTGATTCAGAAACTTTCATATTAACTCCGCTTTTAAAGTTTAAATCTAAAAAGATTATGTATAATTTTTAATATTATGTAAATTAAAATAATAAAAAATATCAAATAAAATAATTATTAATATTTGTTTATTTAAAATAATAATAACTTTTAATTTTAATTTAATATTTAATTTTTTAAACAAGACAAAAATTGTAATAATTTTTTTAAAAATAGATAAAAGATGTCGATAAGATAAGCTCTTTCCAAGCGATTGACTTGGCCGTTGATCGTTTATAGGGGAAAATGGCTATCTTAGGGGAAAATGGCTATCTTTAGAATTTTAGACATCTCTCCGAAATGAATACCGTATACTTACATAAGCAACTGAACCTTTACATTTTACTTTTCAATCAAAACGGGTTTTTTCCACACACTCAAGCATGTCTAGGTGAAACGCCAATAAGAGAGGAGCTTGCAAGAGATGTAAGTAAATATTTTAAAACGCCTTCCGAAAGATCGGGCTCACAGGGAACCAGTCACTATATCGATCTATGGACTCTAGTAAAATATCAAAACAGGACAGCCTTCTATGTCTCTATTTTCCACCCAAGGCATTCTGATGAGAAAGATTTGATAGCAAATGCGTACATTCCTTTTCCAAAAAGTAGAAAGGTATATGCCCAAAAGACCCGCAAAGCATTCTAATTTCTACAGTTACAGGAAGATATTGACCTAGAGCATTTTGCATCTAGAGTAAGAGGCGTTTTCCAAAACATCAATGACCCTGGGTAGAGCAAAAAAATACACTATTTATTTTTGTCAAAAATTTTTTATTACAATCTATCCTTGGATCTTCAAATTTTTCACAGAATTGTTTCCGTTCTTCTATAAGCGAGGTCTGCTCCCTTCTGCTAGATCATGATCAAACAGAAGGCATGGGCTCTCGTATTTATATAATAAAATTTTTATATGCGATCGTCCTGGTAGCTATCTTCCTTTTTATCAATAGACACTAAAAAATATGCTTTTTTAAAAAGCTCCCTGTGGAATGTCGAATAATAGATGTAAATTCTCTCCAAAAAAATCCACTGAATAAAATAATTTTAAACAGAACATACAACATATGTTTATTTAAATATAAAATTTACCAAGTAGTTTTCAAATAAAAGCCTTGTTTTTCATGACAAAAAACCACCATAGAAAGGAGGTCATTCTTTTCAATACTACTTTGGAAAACGCCTCTAGACACTTCGATGTTCTCAAATATTTGAAAGTTTGTTTCAACGCCTTCTGTTTTATTCGATAAAAAAAGTTCTTACGCGAAAAAAGGATTTCATTTTAGATCACAAAAATTTACGAACAAATATTTTATTTTTTTAATTTTAATAAAAAATAAATCGTTTTGTATATGAAATATGTTATTAAAAAAAGAAAAAACGTATAATTCGATTTAAAAAATTCAAGGCAATTATGGAAATTTCAGGATCTAGTTCAGTCTATTGCAATTTATGTTCTACAATTTTTTCCCGAGCGCGTCCAACATTTGATCACATTAAGCAACTAGTATGTCGTATTTTCCGTAGGATAGTTGCTATATTTTGCTCTCTTAATCTCTGTAATTGGGGAACAAAAAAACCAGAAGAGCCCAATCTCAACATTCCTCTTTTATCTTTACCTAGTCCCACAAACAACAAGGAAGTAAGAATCCTTCCAGAAGATACTCTCTCAAACTCCGCAACTGCGCCTAACACCCCTGTAGTAAACCCCTCTTCTGGAAAAGGACAATCCGCCGATCCAACAGATCACAATCTAAAAAATGTTTTTAGTTCTAAGGTCGAAGCAGATGGGTTGGGAGTGAACCTAGCTCCTAACTCTCCTTTACCCTTATTTAGCCCAATCAAAGACGTAACAAAAAACTGTTTGCAAGATATTCCCTCCAAATCTGCAACGACCCCGAATACTCCCGTAGTAACACCCTCTTCTACAAAAGCACCGCCTATCCAGCAGATAAATTACAATCTGAAAAGCGCTCCTATTTCTAAAGCTCAAGGAGATACACCTATAAATACACCTGATCAAGATCAGGCAGATAGATTTGGACCAGTAACGATAGAAGACGTCTCTGAAGAAGATTACGAAAAATGGCTAAGGGAGCAACAAACCTAACGGTTGTACAAACAGGCACTTTTTCATAAAGAGAGCTCTTGTTTTGGAGCGCATACCTCTTTTAAAAAAGCCTCTTTAGGAAGGTGTTTTTCTTGTAAAGGCAGCTTAAGTAGCAGGCTTTTGATGTATCTCTATTTTACGCAGACTGTTCCTATGAAGAGACAAACTGCGTGCGCATCTGTGGCTAATTTCGAACATTTTGTCACAAATCTCTCTTTCTCTGTAGGTTGCTTGTATAAATCACTTTTTCATAGTGTTTTAAAATAGAAATGCTGTTTTAACGCATATTCTCTAGAGAATTGAATGCTTAAAATTATTTATATTGATTTTTTACTATTTTTATAGTAAAATAAAAGAGTTATGATTAAAAAAACAAAAGAAAAAACCCCTCAAAAAAGGGGCAAAAAGAAAACAGAAACAAACGAGCAAGATCCCGGCAAAATCTTAACTGCTGAAGGCTGGAAGCGGCGTAAGGTCAATACAAGACAGAATCTTCCTGAAAAATAAGCTCTTTGGCTAAAGAACGGTAGTCAGACGCTCCGTAACAGGCAGGCGCATCTTGAATAATGGGAAGCATACGTAGTGGCGCTTCGGCTAGCTTCACATTTTCCCGGATGAACGTTTGATACAGCTTATCTTGAAACCTTGATTTCAGCTGATTCAACACTTCTTTCGAGTGCTTGGTTCTATGATCGACTCTGCATGCTAAGATGCCCGCCAATTTCAACGAAGGATTGATTTTTTCTTTCACAAGCTGGATGGTTTTTAAAAGCTGGAGAAGGCCGTGCAAAGCCATTACATGCGTCACAACAGGAACCATCACTTCAAAAGCCACGGAAAAAGCGTTCAAAACGAGCATCCCTAAGTTCGGGGGACAATCAAACAGCACATAGTCCCACGGTTTTTCTTTGATCGAGTCAAATTTTTTTTTAAGGTTTTTCTCACTATGTAACGATCGATTCAGCACCTTTTCTACGGTAGAGATCATTGGAGAGGAAGGGATCACCTCAATATTTTTGATCTTTGTGCTAACGATGGCACTAGATAAAGGGGCGTCTCCTGTTAGCAGATGAAAAAGTGGTTTTCCTTGATCTTTTAGTCCAAACCAAAGAGAAGCCGATGCTTGGGGATCTAAATCGATGAGTAGAATTTTTTTCGAGGACTCGGCTAAAGCAGCTGCTAAATTCACCGCTGTTGTCGTTTTACCCGACCCCCCTTTTTGATTTACAATCGCAATTTTTCTCATAGCTAGTCACGCAAGTCCATTTAAAATCACATATATAATTTTTGCTAATATCCGAGTAGAAAAATATCGAAAGAATTCTAGACCTTTTCTTGCACGTGGATTTTTAATGACTGATTGAGTAAATTCATCCTTTTAGCATAAGGAATAAACATGCAAAGAGACTTAAAGAAAAAACGGGCGTTCATCGCCGGAGTAGGCGATGACCAAGGCTTTGGATTTGCTATTGCCAAAGCTCTATACGAAGAAGGAGCCGATGTGTACCTTGGCGTTTGGACGCCTATCTATAAGATTTTCATGAACTCTTGGAACGCTGGAAAATTTGATCAAGCTCGCACTTGCAAAAATGGAGAGCTTTTTTCTTTTATCAAAGCGTATCCTATGGACGCTCTTTACGATACAATGGAAACGGTTCCCCAAAGCGTTCGAGAGAACAAACGTTACGCTCATGAAAACCATTATGCCATCAAAGAGCTGAGCGAAGAAGTTACTAGAGACGCTGGCACAATCGATATCCTTATCCATTCTCTTGCGAATGCTCCTGAGGTAAAAAAACCTTTGTTAGATACCTCGAGAGAGGGGTATTTATCTGCTTTGAGCTCTTCTTCCTATTCTCTCATTAGTTTGGTGCAACATTTTGCTCCCAAAATGCCGAAAAATAGCGCTATTTTATCTCTGAGTTATATTGCTTCGAAGCGGGCTATTCCTAAGTATGGAGGAGGGATGAGCTCTGCAAAAGCGGCTTTAGAAAGCGACGTACGGACTCTTGCCTACGAAATTGGAAAAAAATGGGGACAAAGAATCAACTGCATCTCTGCAGGACCTCTCCGATCAAGAGCTGCTAAAGCGATTGGGATGATCGACGATATGATTCTTTATGCAAGAAATAACGCTCCCTTAGAAAAAGATCTCGACGCTAAAGAAGTAGCTGAGGCAGCGGTATTTCTTGTCTCTCCGTTATCCTCTGCAATTACAGGCGTAACACTTTTTGTAGACAATGGGCTTCACGCGATGGGCATTGCTGAAGATAGCGCTTCGTTACAAAAAACGCCGAGCGCTATTGGATCTTGAAGGAAACCAAGAGAGTCGTTTCTGGCTGATGGCGTAAGGACCGGATAGCGAGCATGCTATCTCGGCGCCCCTCAGGAGCTAGCTCCTGAGGGCGTGATCCTCGCAAGAGGTGGCCTGTGAAGTCTCCGCTTCCCGATGCAAGCTTCCAAACCATTTCTATCGAAAAAGCACTAGAGACAATGGAAATCACGTCACCTAAACGAAATAAAGAAGACCTTTTTCCGTTGACATGGACCTGGGTCTCCTTGGCATAGTTCCAAAACGCTTTTGCGACAAATGGGAGCTTGGGATCAGAAACAACTACAGGAAACGTTGCCTGATCCCCCAGAAACCTGCACCCCTTTTCTGAGAAAAAAAACCGGGATTTCTCACCAATCACATGCAGCGCATCTAGAGAGGTTAAGCGTACATGTTCCTTAGTTTCTTGGATCTTCCAGTCTTTGTAGGACTCTCTCCTTTTAGGTATTTCGGGTAAGGAGATAAGGAGAGCCCCTTCTAAACAAAGGGGGTCTTCTACCCCCTCTAAAGAAGGGCGAAAAAAGAGATCCATATGGGTGAAAAGACGCTTTCCTTCCCGCTCTTTTTCTCCGTTCATCGGTCCCATGTATCCAAATCGGGGATGGTAAAAAGAAGCGATTTCGGCTAAAGCAGTTGCTGAACTTGGAAAAGCTGCCTGCAAAAAACAGTAGTGCTCTCCCCACTCGGCAGCAGAAGAGAAGCCGTACACCTCTAGATCTTCCTTTTGAGAAAAGAACTGCCCCCTCTCCCCTTGCCTATAGTGCTGCGCGCACGCAAGCCAGCGCTTTTCGATAAGAGTCTTGACCTGTTTTTGCAAGCAATCCTCTAAGCGCTTACAAGCATTTTCCCAAGGAGCGTAAGTTGAGGGCTGCAAAATAGGCTTCATATGCGCAATGATCTGCGCAAGACACAGGAAGATCTTAAGGCCAGCTTTAGTAGAATAAGCATGGGGGTAGTCGTGCAAATACTCAGGAAAGGCTCCCTCCCCATTTTGAAAATGGAGCAACCTGTTGATCTTTTTGATCGCAGTTAAGGCCAGGTCTTTTTGTTTAGATTTACAACACGCCAAAGCAAAACACCACTCTTGGGTAAGATCTATACGCTCATCAAATTGGATAAAGCGAGTTTTTTCCGATGTGTAGTTTTCCCCGAGCGTGAGGGCTTTTTGTAAAATCTGTTTTTTCTTTTCTATTTGCACAAAAACTTTGTATCGATAGGATATTTAAGAAATAGTGTAACACAGACGATATTATCGATAAAAAAGGAAGAAAACCTTTCTAATAAAATGTGGTAAAAATTGTTCTTTTCAAAAGGCTTCTTAAGGGTAAATGCCTATTTTTCCACAAGGAATCAAACCTTACCAGGCTAACCCCTCCTTTTCTTCCTTGTTTAGGATGGTCTTTTTTTGCTAAATTTAAGACAATGATTTCGAATATGGCACTTCTCTCATCCTTTCAAAAAATCTTTGTTGATAAAGACCCTTTTTTATCGGACGGCTTTATCCACGCCGAAGAAATCAACGGAACTCCTTTTCTAAATCCGGCAACGCCCTCTCTTTTTCGGTTAGTTGCTTCCCTTTGTCTTCTTTTTCTCTTGTTGATTGCTATTCTTTGGCTCTTTCGACGTCTTAGCGTTCCTCATTACAAACAGGGACTCCACAAAGAGCGAATCACGATTTTAGAAACAAAAGCCATCAGTCAGAAAACCACACTCTACCTGATCAAAATCCAGGGGAGCAAGATTTTGATTGCTGAGTCACAAGTCAACACAGGCACTCTTTTAGAAGACACGGTTAAGCCTTTTGAGCCTCAGAAAAATCAAGAACCCTCCACTTCTCCTTCCGCAAAGGCTGAAAACAAAGCGCAGAATAAAAACAGTTCTTTTGACTCGCGCTCGTAAAAATGCGAGCCAATTGCTTGACTGTTCGACAAAACTCCTCTTCTACTGTTTTTGAGGGATGGTTTTTTTCATCTTTTGCTATCAGATAACGGATATCTTGTTGCTTTTCTGCCCGCTGTAAAAGGTATCTCTCACATTTGGCCACAAGCCGGCGACCATGTAGCGGAGAGAAGCTTGCGCAGATAGCGGCTAAAGCTATGATGGGCGTTGCGATGAAAATCATACAGATATCAAATAATTTCGCAAAACAATCAGAAATAAACAGCGGAGTCTCTGCTACAAGAATCACGCCTTTTTTTAGCAGAGCAGATCCCTTAGAAAAGTTCCACATAGCTAGATGTCCCAAACCCTTGACAATAGAAAAAATCCCCTGAACGCATCCAATTACACGGATAGCAAACAGCGAAACAATCCGGGCAACCGACCAAACGATTCTTCCAGCAGAGAGGAAAAAATTTCCAAACGATAAAAAGATCGCTACCGTCCGGATCTGATCTACGGGTAAAAACAGGTAAAGCTCTTCCGAGGATTTATGCCTCCAAGCCTCCATTTTCTTCCCACCTGTACTCTCAATTTCAACATGATCAAATCCACACGAGTCTTCAGGACAACAAAACCACGGTCCTACTGCTTTTAAATACGCCTCCCCTACAGCTTGCGGACTATCTTCAATCATTGACATGAACGTTATCTCCAAAAAAAATTCTTCAAGAATTTATCTGATTAGAACATTTTTCATAAAGAGAAAAGTAAAAAATAAAAATATTTTTATTTTTCGCTCTTTTTCGCTTAATTTAAAAAATGATTTATTAACAAATATTTATTTTATTATTCTTTCTTTTTAATAAAAACTTAATAAAAAAATTATTGAATACTTACAAATAGGGATTGTGTAGATGCAAACGTATTGAAAAAAACCATTCTCTCCCCATTTCCCTTGCCTGAGGAAAAATAAAGATCGCAAATGAATTACTAGGCATTGGCGATCTTCACATATGCGAAGCCACTCTTTTCAAACTTGTCATCATCTTTTCGCATGAACAAGAAATGGTAAAAAATTTTATTATAATAAGATAAAGAACTAAAAATTGATAATATAATTAAAAACATGTATAATTATTACAAATTTCAAATAAATCAATAAAATTTTAGATTATGTTTGCAAGTTCTGCCCATTCGTTGCCCCTCACGGTATCAAGAGCCACAAAAGCTACCTACTTTCCTACTTTATGGAGCACTTTCTCCCTAAAAGAAAACAGCAGCTGCTGGCAAAAAACCCAAAACATTGGGCTCATCGCCACGATAGTTTTTCCTGTGTTTATTATTCTCTACGATTTAGGAAAACATCTTGGAGGCTTTTGCTATAGACTTTTCCAGAAAAATCCTACGCAACCTGCAATCACTCACTCCACGCAAGAGCCTAGTCTTAGCCCAAAAAAAGTGACTATCGAAAAACAACCTCAAGATACGCAATCAAAAACCGTTGTCATAGAAACTACAGCGCAAAAGCAACGTACAAAAGCAACGGTAACACCTAAAGCTATACAACTAGAGAGCCCAAAAAACCCTCTAAAAGATGAGCTAAGCCGCTTACATGTGCTAAAAAGAAAACTCGAGAAGGATTTAGAAGATAACCACAAAACGACAGAAAAGCTCAAAAAAGAGCTCAAAAATCATGCAAAAGAGCTTCATCAAGTCAAGCAAGCCCTAGAAAAAGCAGAAGAAGCGCAAAACACCAAAAAAGATGTAGAAGATAACCACGAAACTATAAAAGAACTCGAAACAAGACTCGCAAATGCTGAACGTCTGAAATACACCACGCAAACTTATCTAGATGATACAAACAAACGCTTAGATAGCGCAAATGAAGAAATTAAAAATCTGATTGCAACAAAAACAGATCTGAGTAAAACAGCATCTAAACGAGAAAAAGTCATCGACGTCTTAAAAAACGAGCTGATGGCCACAAAGAGTTCGGAGAGCGCGCAAAGAGAAAAAATCAAACGCTTAGAGAAAGCAGTCCAAGAAGCACGAAAAACGACAGTACAAAAGCTGGCAGCTACTCCTCCCTTAGGCATTACCCACTTTGTCGATACAAATAATTTACAAGCGCAGCTCTACCTCCGTTTAAGTCACTTTGTACAAGCGCTTAATGTAAATCATGATCTTGTGAAGAATGATTTTAAAGAGGCTTACAGAATCTTGATCAGCAACAAAACCATTGATTCCTTAAAACAACAAGCGAAAGATTCCCCTCAAGTAGTCGAGCTCTTGTGCAATTTAGATACCTTTCTTCATGAATACGCGTATGCATGCAGGGAGCTGAGTAAATTCCCAACAGGCCTTAATTACATACATTGCATGAATACGGAAATTCTCTTGCCCGTCTTACGGGCCATCGAAGGAATGATCACTCCGAATAATGAGCCACTTATCTCCACGTTAGAGATGTTGGCAAGTCAATACAAGGATAATCGAGTAAAGTACGTTGCATGGTCTGCTTATGTTAAATGTGGGGCGAACATGATTTCATTCGGACAATTTCTCACTAGCCTAAAACAGGCAGCCAAGATTCGTTTACCAAAAACAGAAATTAGCAATTTCGATGCTCAAGGAGCTCTTCTCTCAGTTCTTAACTCATTACCGACAGCTATCCTTTTATACGTTCTTGTGATGATAGTGCATTCTATAGATTTTGATTATTATCCTGTAGTCATACCAACCATCATCACAGGTTTAGCAGCTATTGCAAACGCTTCAGAAAACGTTCGTAAAGAGTTGGGCGCCTTTACAAAGAAATCGATCACCATGGCTTACAATCATCCTAGAAGCGCCCTAGGAATATTTACTTTTATGACAACAAATTATTTTTGTAAATGGAACCTACTAACAAACTTAGGAAGGGTGCAAAAATTTTTAGGGCTACGAGTCACCTATCTTTCTCCATCTGCTGAATTCAACGATACCATAAACACACGCATTGATCGTGTAAGGCGTTTTATTCCGCTAGCGTATCTGCTATATTGTATGTACCAAGGCAAATCTACCATTCAAAACACCAATCTTTACGAGCGAGTCTCTCAGGGAGTTCGCAAAGAGCTAAAGAATCCACAGATGAAAAAAGATCACCATAAATACTATAATTATAAAGAGAAGAGGTTGTACGATACATCTGATGAACAGAAGAAACAGCCTTCGAAAGCACCTCAAGCACGCGCCCCTTCCCTCGGATTACCAGCTCCTGGAGCACCTGCCCATTCACAACCAGAGTCACCCCGTTCGCAACCAGAGTCGCCTCGCCCAGAACAAGTCCAACCCCTCCTACTCCAGATAGGCATGTAAAAACCTTTCAAAATATTTCATACAAGAAAGCCCTTAAAAAAAGATCCCCATCACGTGCACAATCTTGGAGACAATCCTTTAAGCAGCCTCAGAATAGATCCTTTTTTGCACCAAGAAATACATCAGTCTCATGGAAATTAGATAGGAATAGCTGGAAACATCGAGAATAGTATTCAGAAAAACTTTGCTTCTGCCTTGGATCAATCAGCAACCTTTTACTTCCTAAATAACGATTTTTTCAATTGTTTGCGATTGGTGAACAATGAATTGGATAAAACGTTAAGAAAAAGGCGGTTGATGATTAGTAGCGCGTAAAAAAGCGAGCAACCTTGCAAAAACAACACATTCCTACCAAGCTATTTACCGAATCGTCGCCCAATAAAAAACTTGGGCTTGTATCTTACAAGATCGATGATCATCAGCATTTTCATTCTATCAGAGAATCTTAAGATCAACAAACGTTCTATATTTATATGCATAAAAAATACTTTAAATCATAAAAAATATAAAAATTAAAAACTTTTGTAAGTATTGATTTTAAAGGAATATAAAAATTATAATATATTCAAAATAAATTAAACTGTATCTGGTAATGAACATAACACATCTTCCATCACGTTTTCCCGAGACTTTTCCCTGCGCAGCAAAGCTTTCTTTGAACAAACAAGATAGTTGGTCGCTCTACCTTTTCAAGCTAGTTCTTATAGGATCCATTGTTACTCCGATTTTCATGGTCTTGTACGACCTTGCCAGCCTAGTGATACGTTCTACTTGTAGCGGATGTAAATATGTATTTACAAAACATGAAAAAAAGCCTCCAACGCCCTTGAAAGGCTTGCAAAATCAGAGAGCAATTAACAAACCGTCCATCGAAAAAGAGCTACTGTCTTCCCGCCCAAGAGCTGGATTACTAAAAACAGAAACAAACAGCGCAAAAAATATATTGCCTATTTCTAACGAAGACACAAGTAAAGTAGAACAGCTTCGCAATAACAACCATCAATTAACAAC
>JBCAXK010000029.1:0-9235 GCA_038534095.1 Chlamydiota bacterium
CTTCGGGAGAAGGGGAGCCATTTTTGGTGAGTATCTTTACGATATAAGCTGAGAGTGGCCGCAGAGAATCGGCCCAGGCGACTGTTTAACAAAAACACAGCACTATGCAAAGTCGCCAAGACGACGTATATGGTGTGAAGCCTGCCCAATGCCAAAAGGTCAAAAGGAGGAGTTCGTCTTCGGACAAAGCTCTGAATTTAAGCCCTGGTGAATGGCGGCCGTAACTATAACGGTCCTAAGGTAGCGAAATTCCTTGTCGGGTAAGTTCCGACCTGCACGAATGGCGTAACGATCTGGGCGCTGTCTCAACAAGAGACTCGGTGAAATTGTAGTAGCAGTGAAGATGCTGTTTACCCGCAATTAGACGGAAAGACCCCGTGAACCTTTACTGTACTCTGATATGGGCTCTTGATTTGTCATGTGTAGGATAACCGGGAGGCATAGATCCTGACGCGCTAGCGTTAGGGGAGTCAACCTTGAAATACCGGTCTTGGCAAATTGAGAATCTAACAAATCTCCGTGAATCCGGAGTTTGGACAGTGTCAGACGGGCAGTTTTACTGGGGCGGTATCCTCCTAAAGAGTAACGGAGGAGTCCAAAGCTTACCTCATCGTGGTTGGCAATCACGAATAGAGCGCAAAAGTATAAGGTAAGTTGACTGCGAGACGTACATGTCGAGCAGGTACGAAAGTAGGGTTTAGTGATCCGGCGGTGGAAAGTGGAATCGCCGTCGCTCAACGGATAAAAGGTACTCCGGGGATAACAGGCTTATCGCCACCAAGAGTTCATATCGACGTGGCGGTTTGGCACCTCGATGTCGACTCATCGCATCCTGGGGCTGTAGAAGGTCCCAAGGGTTTGGCTGTTCGCCAATTAAAGCGGTACGCGAGTTGGGTTCAGAACGTCGTGAGACAGTTTGGTCCCTATCTGTTGCGGGCGTAGGATACTTGAGAAGAGCTGCTTCTAGTACGAGAGGACCGAAGTGGACGAACCAATGGTGTTCCGGTTGTTCTGCCAAGAGCATTGCCGGGTAGCTACGTTCGGAAAGGATAAGCGTTGAAAGCATCTAAACGCCAAGCCTCCTTCAAGATAAGGTATCCCAATGAGACTCCCTGAAGATCACAGGGTTGATAGGCTGGGTGTGTACGCACAGTAATGTGTTTAGCTAACCAGTACTAATGAGTCCACTGGCTTAACCACTTTTTTCATTAAAAGCTAAAGCTTTTAGCTTTTAATGAGAGAAAGCTGAAAGAGCACCGATTTATGATAATAAAATGGGATGCTCCATAGATAAGTGGAACACACTTACCATTTCTAAATAGGTTTATTGGTGACTATAGATAAGGAGTTACACCTGATCCCATCCCGAACTCAGAAGTTAAGCCCTTAATCGCCGATGGTACTATACACAAGAGTATGGGAGAGTAGGACGTCGCCATTTTTTTTTCGAGAGCTGAGTATTTTTTATTCAGCTCTCTTTTTTTTGTCTAAATCCATTGTCAATAGACAGAAATACTCCCAAACAACGTACAGACTAGCTATCTTCCTCTTTGATAAATCTCTTTTCATCCACTATTTCCATCCCTTCTTTGAACGTTTTAGGCATATTCCGATTGTCCTAGTTTCTCGAAGTCTCTAGCTTCCTCCTACGATCGTTTTGACCCGGCTTGTGTAATGACTTTTTTTATCATGCTGTAAAAAAGGGTTATAGCTTGAAACTGTGCAGAAGTTTTTGCGCAAATGTTCACAAAAGGCTTTGCAAGCATTTGGGAGAGTATTTAAAAACGGATCACGCCGTATACATTCACATCGTTTTGATCAATGTGCCTCGATTCCACATTGAGGCTGATGGTGTTTGAGGAAATCAAGGATATTCCCCAAACAATCCCAAACTGGTGCTGGTTCACATTGTTCTTCAATCCATCATCAGAATAGATAGCATCTCTTCCAAAAGCGGGAATTTTCAGAGCAATGAAGCGTGTGTTGGGTTCGAGTTTTGCGTCCAAATAGGTCGCTCCAAGATAGGTAGAGAAAAAAGAAAACCTGTAACCAAATCCAAAAGCAACTTGCGTTTCTGTATAAGTAAAGTCAAGATTATTTAAGACAAAGGCAGGCTCTCCATCCTCTAGTAAGTAATAGCAAGGCTTTTGCTTGGTTTGAAAGTATTTCCCATCAATGCTGAAGCAAAATTTTCCCCACTGCAGTAGCAGAGTCTTTGCTCCTAGTGACCAAGAAAATTTTCTTGGGACAAAACCGAGTTCATCCTCGTCCATTTTTGTCGATCCTAAAATCGTGTATAGATCGATCCGGTGACAAAGATTGAGGTTTAAAAGAGCCGCGTAAGTAGTCATTTGTAAATCTGTACTGTCTGAATCGGGAGTGATGAATTCATCACGCAGTTCTAGCCGGTAGAGATAATCAGCAAAGTAACCTGCTCGAAAATGGACATGTTTTGTGCTGAGACACGAAATGCCTTCTTGATAAATTTTTGGATCGGAAAAGTTGCCCACCATATAACCAATTAGGGGACTTGTTACGAAAAATAGGGAAAAAAGGAGGGGGAAACACCGTTGCATCATACTGTTTTTGCAGCGCTGCAACAGGCACTACATGCTACGCTTTTTTCTATCTCTTTATCAAAAAGGGCCATCAAATGGGCGGTATATTTACCCACGCAACGAAGCGGCGTGTTATCGATAGCATTGATCGGAAGAATTTTTTTACTTACAGACGTTACAAAAGCCTCTTGTCCCTCAAGCTCCTCTAGATGGGGAGAGCGGTATTGAATGGGGAATTCTTTTTCCGCAATTTTTAAAACAGTCTGCCGAGTGATTCCTTGTAAAATTCCTTGATTTGGGGTGACTAAATGGTCGCCTATGAACGCAAAAAAATTGGAAAGGGTGCCTTCTAAAATTGTGCCATCAGGATTTTGGTATAGCGCTTCATTCGCTCCTTGTTCCCGGGCTTTTTGCATCCCAATCACAGCAGAGGCATAGTGGAGCGATTTGATATTGGGAAAGTCCCGTTTGTATGTAGAAAATGTGATGGCGCGAATACCTGTTTCGTAATAGTTTTTCGGAAAAGGATAGGGAGGATACGCCATCACGATGACATTCGGCGTGCTCGGAGTGATGTGATCAGCGCTTAGGCCACCTGTTACAATGATCTTTACAAAGGCCTCTTCGAGATTGTTTAAAGAGATGAGCTCATAGGTGACTTTTTCTAGTAAATCCGCATCTAGCTGCAAAGGAATGAGCAATTTTTCTAAGCTATTTTGTAGACGGCGGAGATGTTCTTGAAAAAGAAAGAGCTTCCCATGATAGGTGCGCAAACATTCAAAACCGCCATACCCTCGAAGAAGACCTAAGTCTCCTAAGGCTATTGAGGCTTTAGGGCCGTCGACAAACTCTCCATTGATGTACGCGATCATATTCAATTCCTCTACACAATCTTCTCGAAAAAGGAGATTTATTACAAAAAATTTTCCAGGATTTTTTTGAAAACAATCACCTGTTCGTGAGATCTTCTTTTGTGGAAGGTGGTAGTCATCTATCCTTCGAAAAATCATCGAAGAGTTTTTCTCAAAATCGGGCTAGGAAAAAGCTGATACTACGTCGAGTTTTTCTTGTATTCATTATCTGGAATTCTATATAAAATTGGTCAAATAAATTTGTGAATGAATGTGGAGAATGTATGGACGTAGCCTCTATCAGAAATACTATAGATAAAAAGAGTTTTTGTGAGTGCCTAGGAGAAGCCAATAAAAAAATCTATGAGATAGCCGCAACAAGCCTTGCCGTCGCTGTACTCTCTTCTATTGCAGCTGTGGTATCGGTTATTGCATTTTCTGGGGTGTTTGCTTGGTGCGCTGGAGGCGCTTTTGTTCTGATTGCAGGTTGGTTTGCTATAGATTCTTATGATCAACTAGTTGTCCATAAAAATGTGAACGCGCTGATCATGAAAGCGCAAGCGCTTTCCAATAACCAGTTTGTACAAATTCATTCTATGCCAGCCGCAAAACCCTTTTACACATTATCAATCCGTATTGGTAATATGACCACTTCTACCGACGATCTTTTGCAAGGAATTTTCTGCTTTGCTTTCCACAAATCGGGGGAAATGATTCGTATCTACGAAGCGCTCAAAAAGTGTAGTATAGTAATCGGGGTGCCTCCAAAGTCTGCACAAAATTCCATCGCAACAAGTCGAGTCTCTGCAGAATCTTCTCCGGAACATGAAGAACCTCGCGTTTCTCCCCAATCAGTCCTATTAGATCCCGGAGCTTGTCAGAAAAGCTCTGGCACATCTGGCAATAGCAGCTTTGCTGTCGTCACTCATGGCGATTCAGAAGAATCTCCAAAGGATCCTCCAGAACCTGAAATAGTCCTAGTGAGTTAGTTCATAGAGGTTTTTGAGTGGCAAGAGCCCTAGCTATCCCACCAGGTATTGCAAGGAAGCGCCTCTTTCATGCAGACCCATAGCCCTTCCCTTAAAAACTGTAGGGATTTTATAGGAAAGTTCTCCTTCAAAATCTTTAGCGGCGCTGCTTGCAATATCGCACGTTTTGATCGAATATGGCTAGGAGCCTGATCCGGCAGATGTCTTATATTGATACGCGGACTTTCTTATAACCCTGCCAAGCAGGTTCTTTAGAGCTTGTTTGCGGGTTGTTATACAAGAGGAAAGTAGGCAGGGGTCTGCAAAACGATACAAAGGTGTAAAACGTAAAAGACTTCCTGAGTTTTACAATTACCTCACCCCATTCTTGTTCCCTGGAAGGTTTCAAATAGGTATTTTCCCCTTCGCTAAAGGCCTCTAAAAATCTCTTGCTAATAACAGTCATACCTTCTATGCAAAAGGAAATGGCGGGCATGCAAATGGGTCTTAAAGATACATCAAAAGAATTGGAAATGCTTTTAGAAATGGTCACGTTTGATCTTGAAAAAGCGGTGAAAGGGAATAAAGCCGCTTCGCAGAGGGTGAGAACGGGTACTATTCAACTCGAAAAACTGGGGAAAAAATACCGACAACAATCGATGTCCGATGAGAAAAAACGGAAGGCGAAACCCCTTGCAAAAAAAAGCTCCGTCAAAAAAACCGTCCGTAAAAAATCGTATTCCCGTTAAGTACATTCTCTTAAAAATATTCGTATGTTGTAGAAAACATGCCTTCCCTTTCAAAGAGAAGCTTTTCTACCCGTTTTTGCTCAAGGTCGGTTAGGCTTTTGCAGAAAGCTTCTATTCTAGTAGAGACCTAGCAGTCTTTCCTGTATACTTCTTGCTATGGAAGAAGAAATTTTCATTGAACGTTTTTCTAAAAAAGGGTGGGGTATCGGGAAGATTGCCTCTGGGAAATCGGTAGAAGTCCCTCATAGCGTAATCGGAGATACTCTTGCTGTTGCTCTTTCTGGGAGGAGAAAAAAGGGGAGAATACAGGAAGTTCTCACCCCTTCAAGCGATCGTATCAAGCCGCCCTGTGAGCATGCCACTATCTGCGGAGGCTGCATCTGGCAACAAATGGACTATTCTGCCCAGCTTCGTTATAAACAAGGTTGGATCCAAGAGCTTTTTGGAGAAATTCCTTCCGTAGAAATCTACCCGATTGAAGGGGCGAGCCCCCCTTTTCTTTACCGGAATAAAATGGAGTTTTCTTTTGGGCAAAATGCAGGGGGACAAAAGTATTTGGGTCTCATGATTGCAGGAGCATCAAATTATGTATTTGATGTAAAGCGCTGTCATCTTGTCCAACCCTGGTTCTCCCAGGTGTTAGCCAGGGTGCGAGCTTGGTTTTTTCAAGGGGAAGAAACAGCATTTACTCCAAGAAACCTTGGAGGGAATCTTCGCACGCTGACCCTAAGAGAAGGGATCAAAACAGGAGACCGGCTTTTGCTTTTAACCGTCAACGGTCCTATCCAAGAAGAGGCTTTTTTGGAAGCTACGCAAGATCTTTGTCCCAATATTGTTCTTCGGACGCAGCGTAGCGTAAAAAATCAGCCCACAACCTTTTCTGAAAAGGTGCTTTTAGGCAAGGGGCACTTGTGGGAAGAGATGGAAGTAGAAGGGAAACGGTTCCGTTTCAAAGTAAGTCCCACGGCATTTTTTCAGCCGAATACCAAACAGGCAGAAAAGCTCTATGCGATCGCTCTATCCTATATTGATCCTGGAGAGTTCGTCTGTGATCTTTATTCGGGGACAGGGACAATTGCGTGTATGGCTGCGAGCAAAGCAAAACGGGTCTTTGCCATTGAAAAAAATCCAGATGCGGTAAAAGATGCTCTTGAAAATTTCACAACAAATGGAATCGATCATGTTGATATCTATAGCGAGGAGGTGGGAGACCGCGCCCACAAGTTGCCTCGCGTAGACACGGTGATCATTGATCCTCCAAGAGCTGGATTAGACCCAAAAGCACTCTCTTTTTTAGAGAGCCTTTCTCCGAAAAAAATTCTCTACATTTCATGCAATCCCTCGACGCAAAAGGAGAATGTACTACAGCTTATCCAAAATGGGTACATTTTGAAAAAGCTGCATCCTATTGACCAATTTCCCCATACCTATCATTTAGAAACAGTGGCTTATTTAGAAAAAAAGTAAAGTAGGGACTTTCCTTGAAAGTGGAGAGCAACTGCGCCGCTAAAGCGGTGAAGGGATTTGTTCCTTGCGTTTTTCTTGAGAGTTTTTCACACTGCAAAGTAGGACACACATGGATGAATTATGGCCTTTTACTCTTATCTATCTCTTCGTATACCTATCGCTGAAAGTAGCGTGGGAGCAAATTCCCCCTCAGGTTTTTTGCAGATGATCTTTTTGATGCTGGCAATGTTTGTCTTCTTCTATCTCATTTTGTACCGCCCTGAAAGAAAACGTCGCCGGCTACTTGAAGAAATGCGCTCCAAAATGAAACCAGGGGACAAGG
The DNA here is from genome assembly GCA_038534095.1 of Chlamydiota bacterium. Lineage (GTDB taxonomy): Bacteria > Chlamydiota > Chlamydiia > Chlamydiales > SM23-39 > JBCAXK01. The sequence goes on from JBCAXK010000029.1 coordinate 6,916, forward strand.
TCACGGCGATGGGAATTTTAGGTACGGTCGATACCTTAAAAGAAAAAACGGTGGTCATCAAAATGATTGATGGATCGAAAATTGAATTCTTAAGCGTCGCTGTTACGAGCGTAGAACCTCTTGAAAAGAGTGAATAACTTCTTAAGTACAAGCAGTGGAAATGTAAGCATTGTGGTTGCAAAATAGACAAAGTATTGAGAACCCCTTCTTTTGAGTTGCGCTAGCTACTTTGCCGTTTTCTGTAAGTAAATTTCGCCTAAGAAAAGATGTAGTAGGGACCATGTAGGTTAGAAGAGCGTTTCTTCGATGGATACTTGACGTTTTTAGTTTAGTACTTTGCAAAATCCGATGAAAAGTACTACAAGAAAGGCGCTGTTTCTAGAAAAATCGGCCAGAAGGATTTCAGCTTACCATAGGTTACTTGAAAGCTTGCACAAGAATAGAACATTCTTCTTGATCATCCAAGGGGCTTTCCCAAGAAATGCTTATAGGAATTGCGCTCCTAGCAACGCTCTAGAACTAGGATGGATTTTTTGGTGGACTTGGAATAAACATCCCCTTTTAAGGAAAAGAACGATAAGAATAAAGACTTTTGCACAAAGGGTTTTAGCTGTCCTAAACAAGACTTGACCGTGCAGTCATCCGCTATCTGACCCTTCGCTCTGTCAGATGCGTTTTTTCCAATATTTTAGCGAGAGCGACTACATGCGCAATGTTTGCTTACGACGCACTAGCCCTTTTGGGTAAAAATCCAGCGTTGATCATGAGATCTTCGAGATCGGGACGCATTTTGACCACTTGTTCTAGCCGCTCGTGCACGACTTTTTCAAACATTTCCTGTGCGCTTTCTTTGAAGGCTTTTAGGCGAGCTTCTGCTTGCTCATAGTTTTTTCTTAAAAGTGCGATCTCTGTGGCTTTTTCTTTATGCAAATCTTTGAGAGCTTTTACCGCTTGGTTATGCGCTATTTTTACAGAAGCAACTTCTTCTTCTCGGATAGTTAGCTCCGCTTGTTTTCCATGTAGTTCATTTTGTTTTCTATGTAGTGCATCAACAGTTTTTCTCATAGTAGCACGTGCTTTCAGGGCATCTTTTATTGCTTTATCCAGATCTTCATTATTCAAGCGAAGTTCTGTTTGCATCTTTGTTATCTGATTGCTTAACCGACCATTCTGTTGTCTTAATTGCTTAACTGTTGCCCCGCTTAGATGTGTTTGCAAAGAGGGCATTTCTTCTGAAGCAGTAGGTGTCTTCTCCCGCAATTGTCGCTCGAGATGAAGAATTTTTAGCGATGCATTTCGCTCTGTTTTCTCATATTCTTCAATACGCCTTTTTAAGGGTCGCAAGCTCTCCACCTCAAGAGAAAGCTTGGCGATTTTCTCTTGATCTGTTGTGTTATGAGTTTGTAACTCCTTATGATGAATTTGTAAATTCTTATAAAGCTTGTCTAGATCTTGTAGCTTTTGTATGTAGGAGTTTGTTGCCTGTTGTATAGCTTTTGCTATATGTTCTTTGTGAAAAGTTTCTAGGTCTTCAGATAGCTCCTGCCTTTGCGTAGGGAGCCCTTCTTCGCCTTCTTTGAAGAGAACCTCATCGGCTAGTTTCTGAGCCTTTTCATGGGAAGGAGATGTTTTAGGATCTAATGGGCGCAATTTCTTTTGTAAATGCATTTGCTGATCGAGAAGAGTTTTTTCTAAGCGTTCTATACGCTCTTCGAGCGCTTTGTTTTTTTCTAAAGCAACTTCTAACGCCTTTTCTGCAATCGTTCTTCCCGCTTGTTCTTTTGCAATTTCATCACGAATCGCTACTTGACTCTGTTCTAGTAGGCGAATTTTTTCTCTTTCTACTTTTTGATTGGCAGATCGGGTTTCTAATTCTTCAGCGCGATTATCCCGTTCTTTTTTGAGACGTGTAACTTCTTCGTCTTTCTCTTTAAGCGAGCGCTCAAGTTTTGTAATTTCCTCGTTTAATCGCCCGTTTTCCCGCTTGGTCGTTTCTAATTTAGCTGACAGCGCTGTTTTTGTGGCTAAAGAGTCTTGCTGTTGTTTTGTCGTAGCCTCTAGTTTTTGTGCTAAATTTGCCCCAGCACTTTGGGCAGCATTGAGATTTTTAAGATGGTTTTCTTTTGCCTTACGGAACTCTTCTATCTTTGCATTGACCCGATCTAACTCCTTGCGAAGAGAAGCATTTTCTGTTTCTACTTGCTGTTTGCTCATTTCTGCTTTAACGGTTGCCTCTTCTGCGAGAGTTTTCTCTTGGCGAGCCGTTTCTAGATCACCTGCCAATTTTTTGAGAGCAGCGCCTTGTAGTAGCGCAGTTTCA
>JBCAXK010000029.1:9333-21443 GCA_038534095.1 Chlamydiota bacterium
GTTATCTTTCTGCGCAGCCTCTAGCCGATTTTCTAGCTCTGCGACCATTTTAGCGCGGTACTCTGCTTCTCTCTGAGCGGTTTTTAGCGCTTTTTCTAATTGCGCCACAGAATTTTGAAGAACTGTCTCTTTTTCAAGTTTTTTCTCCAGTTTTGACTTTTCAGAAAGGAGGGTAGCGATTCTTTTTTCGAGCGCCTGACTTGCCTGGGCACATTCTTTTCGTAACGCTTTTTCTCGTTTTCCGACCGATAGCAATGAAGCTTGTAAATCATCGATGGTGGCTTGTTGGCTTTTTAGGGTTTCGTCTTTTGAGCGGAGCTCTCTAAGAAGCGCTTTTCGGTCTTTGAGGTTGTTTTCTAAAGACTGTTTTAATCGGGTGATTTGTTGAGAAGAGGTTGTTCCAGAAGAGCGGAGGGCTTGCAACTCTTTACGCAGCTCTTGGCTTGTTTTCTCGGCGTCTGATTTTTCTTGGGTGAGTCGCTTGAGGGCTCTTTGGAGGCTTTGGGTTTCTCTTTTTGCTGTTGCTATTTCTTGTTTTAAAGCGCGGAGCTCTTTGCTTTGAGAAGAAGTTTCTCCGGTTTTTTTGGATAACTGCCGTTCTAAGACCCGTAAACTTTTTTCTTTTTTAGCAAGCTCGCGCCCAAGAGTTTTTATCTCTTTTGTTAGGGTAACAGAGCGGCGTTTTGACTCTTCCAAGGCGTTTTTGAGGCGCGCGTTTGCGCTCTTTTCATTGCCTAAGGATTTTTCTAATAAGCCAATATGACGCTCGATTTCTGCAAATGCTTTTTGACTTGCTTGTAGCGCCTCGGAGCTTTGTGCCTCTTTTTCTTGCGCTTCTTGTAACTCGCTTTCGAGAGCATTGTGCTCTTTTTGCAAAGTACTTAGACGGCCGCTCATTTGGTCTGCGCGCCCTGTTTCTTGAGTGATGGCTTCTTCAAGTGCGCTGATTGTCTTTTGAGAAGAGTCTCTTTCTTCTCGAAGCTTTTTGAGCTCCCTTTCTGCGCGGAATAACTGCTTTTGATTCTCGCCAATGATCTCTAAATGGTTGTTGATGAGCGTATTTTTGTGCTGAAGAGCATTTTCTAGGGTTTTGACGTGCGAGTCATCTTGCGCAAGTAGGTGTTTTAAAGGGACTCCCTTAGAGGAAGCTTCTTGTGTCAATGTTTTGCACTTTTGGGGATATTCTTTTGCTAGCTCGCTTAAGCTAATGTAACGAAGTTGCGTGCTTCCATTTGGAAGCTGCTCAATAATGACAGGAGTACAGATGCTATCACGCATCTCCAAATAACTGCTTACAAGAAAGTATCCTTCCTTCTGGATATTTTCTACCTTCTCTCCAAGGAGATATCCCTGGACATATCTATCTAGAACGGTTCCCATAGAGATTTTCTCTAAAAAAGTGGAGGAAACCGCGCTCCCTTTGAGGAGGTCTAAGCCATGTACTGGTAATTGTGTAATAGTCATAATATGTGCAATTAATTAATATACAGTTTCTCCATTATAATTTAATTTTTATTATATTTCAATGTTTTTATTTATGGTTTTATTTACATGTGATTAAATTTAAAAGAGTTGCGTATCAAGCGCACGTCAATTTTTTTGAGAAAATCAGAAAAAATAGATAGGTAGATTGGAAGGAAATCACCCCTTTTGTATAGTAAAAGCGAATAACGGCAGGGATGATTTGTTCTCAGAAAGCTTTTTCCTCAATAATGCATTCACAACGCTCATTTTCATTTCGATTTTGATCGTGCTTCGTCTCATCATTACAAGAGCTATCCGAACAGCAAATCGCGCTTGGACATCCGAACTGCGGCTTCGGTCTATTGGATATGTCCGTTCGATTTTTTTTGGACTTGTCCTTTTAGGCATTCTCTACATATGGGGAGAGCAGCTCCACAATTTTGCCGTATCCCTATTTGCCATCGCATTTGCCTTGGTCTATTCTGTAAAAGAAATGTGCAGCTGCGTGAATGGATCGATTCTCCGTTTTCGGGGGAATATCTACAATTTGGGCGACCGGATTGAAATTGGGAAGCTGCGGGGGGATGTGATCGATATGAACATCTTTTCTACCACGATTTTAGAAGTGGGACACGACACCAAAAATCATCACCATACGGGAAGAACGGTTGTTTTCCCCAATAGCATGATCATTGAGCACATGGTTGTGAACGAGTCGTTCATCGACCATTTTTATTTTCATAATATCAAGATTCCTTTGGGAATCGAAGATAACTGGCAAAAAGCGTATGAAGTGCTTCTTGCTATTGCTCGTGAAGAATGCACTCCCTATCTTGAGCTTGCAAGAAAGCGGATGATGGAAACAGCGAAGCAAAAAAGTATTGTACTTCCCTCGGTCGAACCAAGGATCATATTGCAAATGCCCGAAAGAAATCGGGTGCATCTCATTTTGCGGTTTCCAGGACCTGTCCATTTAAAGGGAAGGCTAGAACAAACCATTTTAAGAAAGTTCCTGGAAACCTTTTTCTCCGAAAAAACTAGGGCAAAAGATTAACGAGCTCTTCCACCATATTCTGACTTCTCGAGACCAGATGGCTAAGGTCACTTGCTGATAGCTCTTTTTGTGACAAACGGGTCAGATCATAAATATGGGTGACAAGGGCTTTAGCTAAATCGGGTTGCGTTTTTTTGAGAGCAAACGCCTTGTTGACAACAGGGTGATTCGTGTTGACAATGAACGTCTTTTTTTGTGGGATGTCCATCCCATTTTGCCCCCGAGCGTGGGTCGCCATGAACTCTTTGAGTCGCCGATTTTGCTCGTCAATGACAAGAAGAGCAGGGATTTTTTCACTGGCCAAACTTTTCGCTTCAACGGTCAACTCTTTTTGGTCTAAGCTTTCTTGGATAAATTCGGCAATGAGAGCGGATCCTGAGCGTCCAGACTCATCAAGGAGGGTCTTTTCCCGGCTTTGATCGAGGAACGAATCATCCAAATGGGCATCGATTCTTTGAAATTTGATTTCCAGTTTCTCCTCTAACCGTTGTAAGAGGGGGTTGTCAATGATCGGATTGACAAGGAGGACATCAATATCTTTTTCTTGATAAAGCGACGAAATCCCCAAATCTTGCGTATCTTTTGTAGTGTAGTGAACGGTGGTTTTCCCGCGGGCTTTTAAGTCTTCGATCGAGATCCAAGCGCCCTTGAGCGTTTTCCAGACAAGGAAATCTTTGACTTTGTCGTACAGGGAGCTGTCTTGCAAGATGCCGAGCTTGATGACCATTTCAATTTCAGGCCAAACGGCAAGAAATTCCTCTTTTTTCTCAGTGTGCATTTGGCGGAGTTTTTGGGTGATCTTTTTCGCAATATGCTGACCTAAACTGCGGACGGTCTTGTCCATCTGTAGATAGGAGCGAGATACGTTGAGAGGAATGTCGGGACTATCTATCGCCCCCTTTAGAATCATCAAGTAGTCGGGCAAAAGGTCTTTGCAACTATCGGCCACAAACACGCGGTTGCAGTAGAGCTGCACTTGATTGGATTGAAAATCAAAGCCCTTATGAATTTTGGGGAAATACAAAATCCCTTGCACGTGGAAAGGGAAGTCGATATGGATATGAATCCAAAAGAGGGGAGAGGGGTCTTGGGGATACAAATGTCGATAAAAGGTTTGGTAGTCTTCATCGGAACAATCCTGAGGCCTTTTCAAGAAAGTGGGCTCCTGGTGATTGATCTTGGTCCCTTGTACGTAAATAGGGTAGGAAAGATAAGAGCAGTGTTTTTTGAGGAGCTCTAACACCTTTTTTTCTTCCAAGTACTCTAAAGAATCTTCAGCCAAATGGAGGGTGATGGTGGTCCCCACCGCCTCTTTTTCTGCAGAGGTTAACTCATAGTCTGAGGAGCCGTCAGATGTCCATAGGGCGGCTGAAGAGCCCTCTTTGTACGAAAGGGTGAGTAGTTCGACTCGGCTAGCTACCATGAACGCGGAGAAAAATCCTAGGCCAAAATGACCAATCACCTGCGCGTTTTCGTCATCTTTTGCATACTTTTCCGCAAACTCTTTGGCTCCAGAAAAGGCGACTTGCGCGATGTATTTTTCCACCTCTTCTGCGTCCATCCCAATGCCTGTATCAGCGATGGTGAGCGTTTTTTTCTCCCGGTCGATGGTGATGTCCATTCTAGGAGAAAGAGGAGGTTTCCCTTCTTGTTTTTCTAATAAAGCGCGTTTGACCATCGCGTCAGAAGCGTTGGCAACGAGCTCCCGTAAAAAAATATCTTTATCGGAATAAAGCCACTTTTTGATGATCGGAAGAATATTTTCACTGTGAACTTTTAATTTACCTTTCATGGACATAAACCTTCTGTTTTTCGCATCCTACTAAAGGGAAATTCTACGTGAATTCTTGAATAATGACAAGACTAGGGCGCCCCCTAAGAAGGGGGGCTTTAGCCCCTTTTCCTGTAAAATTCCTACCGGATGAAATAGCTTACATCGAAGACTTCGGCTTCTTGCAAAATGATCACAAGTATCGCAAGAGGAACAAGCCAGCGGACGCAAAAAAACCAAAGCATTGGAAGTCTTGTTAGCTGAGTACCAAAGAGAAACTCTCTTTTAGCGACTTTTTGATCCATGATCCAACCGACGAAAATCGCGCAAGAAAGTCCCCCAATCGGCATGAGCCAGCTGCTAGCTAGGTAGTCCATGGTGGCAAAGAACGTTTTTCCGTAGATCGCCTCCCACTCGGGAAAGAGCTGGCTTGATCCAGAGAGGGCGGAGGGGATGCCAAAGATAAAGACGGCAACCAAGCTGCAGAGCACCGCCGTTTTTCTCTCTAGAGCAAACACATCGATCAAATTGGCAACGAGCACTTCTAAAAGAGAGATGGCAGAAGTGAGCGCTGCAAAAAGAAAGAGCAGAAAAAATAGGGTAGAGAAGATCAGGGTACCAGGTAGCTGAGAAAACAGGACAGGAAGCGTTTCAAAAATCAAGCCTGGGCCAGAAGAGGGCTGAAATCCGAAAGAAAAGACGACCGAAAAAATCATCAAAGCAGCGACCAACGAGACGAGGCAAGAAATCAAAGCGATGAGCATCCCTGTTTGTGGGATATCCTCCTCCTTATTCATATAACTTCCATACGTTAAAATGATTCCCATCCCTACGCTAAGGGTCCAAAAAGCCATCCCTAATGCATCTAAAACGCTTGCTGATCCCATTTCAGAGAATTTGGGCGCAAGAGTGAAATGCATCGCTTCGGAAAACCCAGGGAGGGTTGTTGCAAAAAAAAAGAGAAGTAGGAGAAAACCAAAAAGGAGCGGCATAAAGATCTGGCTCCAATATTCGATCCCTTTCCGGATTCCTCCATAAACGACCCCTCCGCTCATGGCTAGAAAAAAGCCTTGCCAAAGTAGGCTAGTGCCGCCTGAGGTATAGACAAGGTCCCAAATGGCTCGAATTTCTTCGGGAGTTTTCCCCTGACTAAAATTGGCAAGGGACATCAGGGTGTAATTGCAGGCCCAACCAGACACAACGCTGTAGTAAGACAAAACGATGAACGTCGTGATCATATTGAGCCATCCTAAAATCCGCCAGTCAGAAGTCCGGGAGAGTAGCGAGTAGCCCTCAACGGCGCTTTTTTGTGACGCCCTTCCCACGATGACTTCGGCCACAAAGAGAGGAATACCAATCAGAAGGGTGAAAAAAAGGTAGAGGAGCACAAAAGCGCCCCCTCCATTTGTTCCAATTACGTAGGGAAATCTCCAAAGGCTTCCAAGCCCGACGGCAGACCCAGCTGTTGCCATAATGAAGCCAATTTTTGATCCCCAATGTTCTCTCTCGTCCATAGATGTTTTGCTCACGCTTGTTGTGGATTTAAAGTAGAGGCGTGCTTTCTAGGATAGATTCCTATTTTTCCTCATGAAATTGTGACGAATCTTAACAGATAAGACTCTAGATCACAAGGAGTGGGCTTTTTTTATCAAGAGAAGTGGACGTAACTTCCGTAGATGAATACCCATTTCGGATCCATTTCTCTTCGTATATCAAAAAAACTCCTCCCACCATTTTTTCGACCACCGGTTCAAGGGATTATACGCTGTTTTCCAAGAAAAAAATGTCGATGGAATATCTCTCCATGGAATATCTCTCCGAGGGTTCCAGTGCGGAGTGTCCATAAAATGGCTTCTACAATTTCTCGAGCATTTTCTACAGCATAGCAACCATGCTTTTTCAAAGTGATGTGCCATTGTTCTCAGGTGGTATCACTAACAATCCTTGATAAAGCGCCCCTTCTGAAAAAAGAAAACCTTACGCTTTTCTGAGAAAAATCAAAAACTGATTGATAGCAAAGGTTAGGGGGAGCTCCCTAGTGTAGGCTCCGCTTTCCCGGTTTATGTAGCCTTGAGTGGAGTGGTTTATCGAAAATTCCCAGAAATTCTCTCTTCCTTATATACTGGAAGATGTGCGGTATTTATTAGCTCAAATCAATCCCATTATTGGAGATCTTGCCTACAATACGGAAAAGATTCTCCGTAGCATTGAAGTGGCCAAGAACTCTGATTGTGATCTTGTCATTTTTCCAGAAATGGCCCTAACTGGGTACCCTCCTGAAGATCTACTTCTCGATCCTTCGTTCCTTTCTGGGGTAGAAGAGGCGTGTCACAAAGTCGAGCAAGCCTCCCGAGGCATTGGGGTTCTTGTGGGCCTTGTCAGAAAGAGTGGCAACAGGCTCGGCAAGGCGCTACTCAATAGCGCAGCCTTTCTTTTGGATGGGAAGGTTATGGGGTATCACGATAAAATGCTTTTGCCTACCTACGATGTTTTTGATGAAAGGCGCTACTTCGCTCCTGGGAAAAGCCCCTGGACCTTTTCCTACAAAGGGAAAAAGATCGGAGTACTGATTTGTGAGGATGTGTGGCAACATGGCTCCTATTTGGAGGAGGCCTACTTGGAGGATCCTGTTAAGACGTTGCAATCCGCTTCGTTAGATCTTGTGATCAATATCGCCGCTTCTCCCTACTACTTTGCAAAGCATTTCGTGAGAAAAGAGGTCTTTTCACCTGTTATCTCCACCTTGGGATGCCCCCTCCTTTTTTGTAATCAGGTAGGCGCGAATGATTCTCTAATCTTTGATGGGCGCTCTTGCGTGATTTCTGCAAAGGGAGAAACCCTTTTAGAGGCAAAGCCATTTGTTGAAGAACATTTGCTCTTTGATGATGCGGCGCTTTCGAAAAAGGCGCTCCCAAAAGAGGATCCTACAGAGATGCTCATCGAGGCTTTATGCTTAGGAATCGCGGATTATTTTGCGAAGCAAGGGTTCACAAAAGCCGTTGTAGGTGTCTCAGGGGGAATCGACTCTGCGCTTGTTTTGTACCTTGCTCAAAAAGCGCTTGGGAAAAATCAGGTACAAGGGCTTTTTATGCCCTCCCGCTTTACGAGTAAAGAGAGTGGTGAAGATGCTAGCTTTTTAGCTAAGAATCTAGAGGTTGCTTTAGAAACTGTATCGATTGAGCCCTTATTTGAGCGTTACCTTGAGGTGTTAGAAAGCGCGTTTCATAAGCGCCCCTTTGGGGTGACCAAAGAGAATCTACAATCAAGAATTCGGGGGATGCTTTTAATGGCCTATTCGAATCAGTTTGGGCATATTGTGCTCTCTACAGGCAATAAGAGCGAAATGGCTCTTGGGTACGCTACTTTGTATGGGGATCTTTGTGGAGGACTTTCTGTCCTAGGAGACCTCAAAAAAACGGAGGTATATGCATTAGCTCGCTGGATTCATCGCCATGAGGGAGGCATAATTCCAGAAAGAATTCTTACAAAAGAAGCGTCTGCAGAACTGAAAGAGGGGCAAAAAGATCGGGATACTCTTCCTCCTTATGAAGTGATCGATCAAATTGTAGAAGGCTATTTGGAGAGGGGAGAGCCTCCTGAAGTGCTTGCGAAAAAAAGAGGGGTGGATCTTGCGCTAACCCGCTCTTTGATCGAGAAGATCCATCAAGCCGAATACAAAAGAAGGCAAGCGCCTTTGGCTCTCCGTGTCAGCCGAAAAGCCTTTAGCAAAGGGAGGATCTACCCGATTGTACAAGGCTTTAGGTAGGGAAGTGTAGAGGAGAGACCTCTTCGATATGCGTTTTTTTTCTTTGGAGAAGAAACGCTCGATCAAGTCCAAGAGACACTCCAGCGCAAGGGGGAAGGTTTTCAGATGCGTCTAAAAATGCTTCATCGATCGCAAACGCTTTTTTCCCAGACCGCTCTCTTAGAGCATTTTGCTCTTCAAAACGTCTTCGCAAAGACTCTTTGCAGGTACATTCGACAAAGCCATTGGCTAGCTCAAGACCTCTGACGTAAATTTCAAACCGCTCAGCTAGTCCGTTTTTTATGTTGGCTAAAGAAGCGCTTTCAGGGGGGTAATGGGTGACTACGGTTATCGGATACTCTTTGAGCTTGGGGACGATAAATGTGTCGAAGAGAATCTCCTTGTCTCTAGAATCTTCCTTGGGGACATGTTTCCAAAGCTCTTGATGTGTTGCGTAAACGGTCTCTTTTGGTCCTAAGAGCTCTTCTAAGAGCTTTAAGGTCTCCTCAATGATCTCTTCGTAGGAAAATCCCATCCGGTACCACTCGACCATCGAAAATTCGGTTTTGTGGTATCTGCCCTCTTCATGAGCTCGAAACACGTGGGCAATCTGGTAGAGGTCGATAGGAGCTTTACTCAGCACTTTTTTCATGGTGAATTCAGGAGAAGTGTGCAAAAAACCAAAGGGCGTTTCGATCGGATCGATATACGCGTCAATCTGCGCTTTTGGAATAAGATAGGGGAGGTCTACTTCTAGTACAGACCTTCTTGCAAAAAAGGCGCGGACGCTTTTTAACAGCTCCGCTCTTGCTTGCAGTAAAGAAAGAGCCGAATCAGACACGCGACACATATTCTTGGGTACGAGTATCGACCTTGATGTGTTCTCCTTCATCGATGAAGATCGGAATTTGGATTTTTGCTCCCGTTTCCAAAATGGCTGGTTTTAGAACCCGCCCAGAAGCGGTATCTCCCCGAACCCCAGGAGCCGTTTCGACCACTTGGAGCTCCATGAACGTAGGCGGCTGGATATCGATCACATTCCCTTTATAAAAGATGACATCGTAAGAGGTGTCCTCTTTCATCCACTGCGCATGATTTTTGATCACGCTATCGGGGATATGCGTCTGATCAAAGGTTTCATCATTCATGAAGACGCCCCCATCTTGCTCTTTGTACAAAAGGCGCATCCGGGTCTCTTCAATGTCGGCCAATACGATTTTTTCTCCCGATTTGAACGTCTTTTCAAGGACGCGCTGTGTGAGGAGGTTTTTGCTCTTGATCCGATTGAACGCCTGCCCTTTACCCGGTTTGACAAACTCATTTTGCACAACCACGTAGGGCTCATTTTCTAGTTCTATTTTCATGCCAGGTCGAATGTCGTTTGTAGAGAGCTGAGTCATAGTCTTTCCTCGATAAATAAAGTCTAGTATGCTGATTATTTTCAATTATTTCAATTCCTGTGTATAACGAAAACAAGAGGTACTGCGTATGGAACAAACTACTCCCGATAAAAATATGGAAGCGATGATTGCTTTAGAAACGTTAGAGCGCTATTCAGGATCTTCCCCCAATGACTTTCAATCCAATCTCATTTTGACAAATTTCCCCCGCTATGTGGAGTATTTTGCGCAAAGCCGTCAGGTGAAGGTGTTTGAAGGGTCGATGTTCAAAGTGGCCCACTGCGAAGAAGAGAACGTCTCCATCCTCGATTTTAAAATCGGTTCTCCTGCAGCGGCTCTTGTTGTCGATATTTGTTCCTTTCTTCCGGTAAGAGCTGCGGTATTACTTGGGATGTGCGGAGGGCTTAGGAGAAGATACCGCCCTGGCGAATACCTTGTCCCAGTAGCGAGCATACGAGGAGAGGGGACTTCTGATTTCTATTTTTCTCCCGAAGTGCCCGCTTTAGCCAACTTTTTGATGCAAAAAGCCGTTACTGACGTTCTTGAAGACAATGGCGTCCCTTACCACATTGGGATTACTTACACAACGAACATGCGTTTTTGGGAATTCAATCCCCCCTTCATCCAAAAGTTGAAGGAGACAAAAGCGCAAGGGATTGAAATGGAGTGCGCGACCCTGTTTTCTGCGAGCTACGCGCGGAAATTTACGTTAGGGGCGCTTCTTCTTGTGTCAGATCTTCCCCTCATGAAAGAGGGAATCAAAACCAAGCAAAGCTCGAACGAGATTTTTAACAAGCATATGAAAGAACATGTCGAAAATGGCATCGCAGTTCTCCGAAGAGCACGAACTATGCAATCCCATAAGGTGAAAGGCGCCTACCATCGGAATCTTCCTAAAAATATTGTAGAAAAAAAGAGTTTCTTGTGACGAAAATGTAAACAATCTATAAAATCTTTTTTCAATATTTTTATGGATATTTACTATCAAAGACCTTACCCATTTCCCCCTACCGATTTTTTAGAGCAGTTATCGGACGTGCTCTTTGCTCCCATTCGGTTAATTGGGAACCGTGCTTTCATCTTAGGGGCGAAGGTGTGTCATGTAAAGAGCTCTTGGGGAAAGGCGCTTTTGGCGATCGTCAGCTTAGTACTTTTCCCTCTGATTTTACTGGGAGCGGTATTTGCTCTTCTTTCGAAATCCCGGAAAGAGGAGATCTTTTTTTCTAGCCAAAAGGATTGTACAGAGGCGATTCGCTTACATCACCAGTTTTTTGTTCTGAAGGATAATCGAGCCCTCGCAACGCAAACATGGTGGCTCAATCGAGGCATAGACCGTTTCATTGATCAGCAGCAAGAGAGAAAGAGGGGTAGAGATAAAGAGAGTCCAAAAAACGGGGTTGCTTTTTGGATCAAGCGGTTTCAAGAGGAATCTCAGTTGCTTTGCTACACCCCTCTTCTTTTGAGGCAAAGAATCCCTTCTTTTCTTGCTAGGGGAGATCTTTGCCAGATATCTCCCGAAGTGCAAAAAACTCTTCGAAAAGAGCTCTACTCGATCGGCAAAATTCATAAGGTCAAAGATCCTAAGATAGAACCCTTTTCAACACTCACAAAAAAATCGATTCCTCACCGCATTGAAGAAATACAACAGATAGACAATCAGGCAAGGAGGATCCAAGAGATCTGCTTCTTACAAAAAGAAATTGTGAACTTGTCTCAGAAAAGAGCTAAACGGTGTTTTTACACTTTTGAGCCCTATGTTGCGACAAAAAAACAGGCGTTAGCTTGTATCGAGCAAGATTTCCAAGAAGAGTGCGCTATGTACGGCGATGCGCTTACTCCGGAGCGGAAAGAGGCTAGAGCCGATCAGATTGCTGAGTACTTTGGTCTCACAGATCAAGAACGAAACACGCTGATCCCTGTGGAGGAAATCTTGGAAGCAAAACATGAAGGGTAGTTGTATGGGAGATTGTTCGTATCATCTCTCCATTTGGAGGGAGCGTCCTTTTGGATGGAAAGATGGTTTTGAGATTGCTTCTGATTTCTGTCTACGCATTCCTAGAAGCGCTTACGCTACTACCAAGCGCTTTTGTAGAAAAAAAAACCTTTCCGCAAGTCTTCAAATCCTTTGTCTTGTGATCTTGTCTGTCGTTACTTTCCCGATTGTGATCATTGGACTCTTCTTCGCGTACTTATCTACAACGCGCACAAAGATCGCTCCGATTTCTTCTCAACAAGTTGGCTCCGTTTTTCGAGTCTATGAAAAAGCAGATGCTAACGAAAAGATCAGAATCGCTCACGCGATTGTGCAAGGGATTGATCAATTTCTTGCTCATGAACAAGAAGGGGAGCCTGCTTGCGAGGGGGAACATTCTTCTTCTTGCTTTGGCAAGTTAACAGGGAGAGAGTATCTCTATCTTACAAGGGAGTATTTTCGTGAAAGTGGGGAAAACCTTAGGCTACAAAAAGTGTTACTTGAGGACTATGTGCCGCTTAAGGTAACGCAGGCTACGTCGGATCTTGAGTTAGAGTTCGTACAAAATCCCTTACAAAAACAGGAGATTTTTTCCAAATATTGCTTGTGGACAAGACTTTCACACGAATGTGAATCTCTTGTACGGAAACAGTTAAAACCTTTTGGTTCTCTAAAAGCGTCATGGGAATCAGTGTAGGGAAGCT
>JBCAXK010000030.1:0-20541 GCA_038534095.1 Chlamydiota bacterium
ATAGATCATTTCCGCATGGTGCTGGAGCCCATCCGAGCTCAAGCACATTCTTCACTATAGAATTGTGTAAAAATTATTTTCACAATAACATTATCTATTATTAATATTAATTGATTTTTCAATATATTATTTTTATAGTTTTTCAATAAAAACAAAGAACTTAATTAAATTTTTTATTAAAATAAAATAAAACAAAGTATTCAGTGAGCATGAGCAATCCTATCGACCCCTCTTCCTACGCTTCACGGCCTTATGAAGACCCCTATTTCACGCAAAGAGATGGGCTCCAGCACCATGCGGAAATGATCTATACGATGATTGGATACGCCGTTTCCAATCCTAAAGAGTTTGAGCGAACCTTTTTAGACCTCTCTATTTTGATGCATATGGAAGAGAAAAACATTTTGACGCAAAATGAGAGGAACTTGGTAACAAGTTCCTTAAAAACCATGCAAGAGTCCATTTATGACGGATCGACAAAATTGCAGGAAATCCCAGGAAAACTCTCCGCTCTTGTTCATGAAGCGAAGAAAAACAACCCAAAAGCAGAGGTCATCGCATCTTTGGTCGAACTAGAGCATCTCATTTGCGTTGCCCCTCCCCACAAGCAAACGGCAAGGGATTTTCAAGAATTTCGGGATTACGCGGCGCCTATTTTCCTCTCTTTGAAACATGCAAGCGCCTCCTCTGCAATTAGCAAACTCCAAGAAGAGATCGAAGAAATCAAGTTTTTCCTCTCTGAAAGGGGCTCTATTCACGAAGCTCTCGATCAGCTACAAAACTGTCAAGATCTTCTGGATACTCCTCCCGAGGTGTAAATCGCCGCTATGCGTTTATAAGGACTCTTTGAGCCACTTCTGGTAAGCGGGTGATACTCTTTCTGGTTGCAGGGCAACGACTTCAGGGACATCGTAGTGGCTATTTTTTTGCAAAAAATCGGCCACTTTTGTGAAATACTCTTCTTTGGTTTTGAGAAGCACTTTGCTCTCTCTACTTTTTTGCAGCGATCCTTCCCAAAGATAGAAAGAGCGCACCTGAGGAAAAATGCTCGCGCACGCAACATAACGGAGAGCGAGCAGCTCCTTGACAAGGCGCTCGGCTTCCTCCTCTGTTGCCGCTGTCCAAAAAATCAGGATCATCTTTGACTCCTTTTAGGTTCTTGAATAAAGGCGAGCTCATCAATCCGAAAATCTAAGACCTGCTCTTCAAATACTTTGGATAGAGAAGAGGATTTTTGCCCTTGGAGCTGGGTTTTGTAGTCTTGCAACATTTTTTCCCGTAAGACTAGGAAATTACCGAGCTGTTTCGCAAAATTTTTCCGACTAAACCGGAGGATTTTTGGGAAAAAATACCGTCTTTTCCCTAAAGAGAGGCTCTCCTCAATCAGTAGGACAATCTCTTGTTTGCCAAAGCTTTTGGCAAACGCGCGACTTACGTCGATCCTTTTCACGAAAAAAGAGCCCCCTTTTTCCTGTAAAAGGTGAAAAATATCTAGCGCCAAAAAAGCCTCTTTGGCCCCTAATGGTTTTTCAAAACAGGCCCATCTCTCCCCCGTTTTCTCAGAAGAGAATCCCTCTAAGCCTAAGTACACTTCGGTGAGGTTTTTTGCTGGGAAATAGGGCTGCCAAGGAAAGAGGTAGCGCTCTTCGTCCATTACCGTGTTGTGAAAGTCCACAATTTTCACAACAGGCTCCCTCACTTCATAATCGATATAGAGGGCATTTGGCCATTTTTTGGAAAGATGCGCTTCACGAATCAAGGGGCTTTTTTTGAGCGCTTCTAAAGACTTTGTCACCGAATACTGCTGCAGGTTTTGGGGGCAATTTTTTGATAGCCCTAACCGCTCAGCCAGATAGTTAGAAGAGAGCGCATTTTTTTGGGAGCCTGTCTGTAAAATCTTCGTAATGGAGTACTTAGAACTGAGAGCCCTTTTTTTGCGAAGGTCAAAGACTTTCTTCTGGAAAAAAAGTCCTAAACCCAAGGTGCAAAAAACGCTCCCCACGATGAAGAGCGTAGCAATTTTAAGAGAGAGCGTTTTTTCTTCTTTGGACATATAAAGCGCACATGATGATACGGTCAGTGACCTCTTGAGGAGACAAGTTCGCAAAGGAACAAAGATCGGGAAATAGGGAGGTTTTTGTCAACCCAGGAATGGTATTGACCTCATTGAAATAGATCTCTCCTTCTTGCGTCAGAAAAAAGTCTATCCGAGCAAAACAGGAAAGACCTAAAAGTTGAAAGATTTTTTTCGCGCTTTTTTCGATGTAAGCCGCGCGCGTAGGCGCAAGGTCCGCTGAGGGAGTCGATGGGGTGAGCGCTCTTCCATATTTCCCCTCATAGGTATGAAAGTGCCCCTGGGAAAAAATCTCTCCCGGTTGAGTCGTTTCGACATAAGGCCCAAATCCGAAAACCCCTACCTCGATTTCTCTACCAACAATATGCTCTTCAACAATGATCTGCTCGTCTTTCGAAGCGATCTTCGCTAAAGAAGCAGGCAGCCCTTTTAAGCTCAGCACCTGTTCCATCTCTAAGCTGGATCCGCTCGAGCAAGCCTTCACCCAAATGGGAAAAGTGAGGGTGTTTTCAATGAGACGCAAAACCTTTTCAGGGTCTTGTTCCCATTCCCAAGCGTAAATACTCAGATAACGACCAGTAGCGATCCCCTGCTTTTGCGCCAGGTCTTTTGCAAACGCTTTGTTCATCGCAAGAGCTGAGCCGAGGGTAGGCGCGCTAGCAAGGCAGAGGCCCAGCGTTTCTAAAAATCCTTGTAAGCGCCCATCTTCAACAGATCTTCCATGGGTGATGGGAAGGGCTATCTCCATCCGTTTAAGAGCGCAAAGAGCGTTTGTAAAAGATTCTTTCTCCCTTGCAGCAAAAATCCCCTTTTTCAAAAGGGGGTAGCTCTTTTCACCTACATGCCATCCCCCTTCCTTATCCATCCCAAATTCTACAAGATTGTAATGACTTTCTTGAAGAGCGCCAAGGACAAAGCGGGATGATTCTAACGAAACTTCATGCTCGGGGGAAGGGCCTCCAAAAATCAAGCCAACCTTCCAGGGAGAAAAAGCTTGTGGGGATAATTGTTGAACCCGTTCTTTTTCCCGGCTAAGGGCCCCTGCTCCCAAAAACACCACCAGATCAAAAGGGCGCGCAATGTTTTGTAAATGGGAGACAACCTTGGGCAAGGAGACGTACTGCGCATCCTTGTGAGGTAAGCTAGCAGCGAAGGCTGGGGTATCAAAGAAACCGCTCTGCTTTGTACAAGAGCCCCTTTTAGGATCGTAGAGGTCGGTGACAATCAACAGATCTGCCGCCTCAAAAGACGTTTGTAAGGCTTCTTTGCACGATTCGATCCGTTCTTTGCGGTGGGGCTCAAAAACAGCGATCAACCTTCTTAATGGATACCTTTCTCGGAAACTGGCTAATGTCGCCCGGATTTCGGTGGGGTGATGGGCATAATCATCGAAAAAATCGATTTTTTGACAGGTGGCAATGCGCTCTTGACGTCTACTGATCCCAGCAAATGCTGCAAAAGCTTCCCGGATCATCCCCTCTTCTAGACCTAGCTCCTTGCCTGCAACAAACGCAGCTGTAGCATTGGCAGCAGAATGCTTTCCGATCATCGGAAAAACAAGGTCCTGGTACACAGCTCCTTTCCAAGATAGAGTGAATACCACCCCCTCTTTCTTGACCGCGTAGGAGAGGCAGCGTGCGTCGGCTTTTTCAGAAAAGCCGTAAGAAATCCCTTTCGGATTCCAAGAAAGAAGTGTTGGATCATCGGCGCACCAAATCACCTTTTTGCTCTTGTTACAAAATTGCCGGTACGCTTCTTCTAACCTCTCGGAGCTTCCCCAAAACTCGAGATGATCTTCATCGGTAGAACTAACTATCGCAAGATCGGGGTTTGATGCAAGAAATGAACCGTCCGATTCATCTCCTTCTGCTACAAAATGCTCTCCCCTACCAAAGCGACCATTTGTGCCCAAATTCTTGAGAAACCCTCCAATAGCAAATGAGGGATCTTTTTTTGCATGCCAAAGCAGAAAGGCAATCAAAGAAGAAATCGTTGTTTTCCCGTGCGCTCCTGCAATCACGATTTGCTGTTTTTTTTGCATAAGCAGCTTAAGAAGCTGTGAGCGGTGCATCTCTTTTTGGGCGCGAGTCAGGGCTTTTTCCCGTAAAGGATGCGTTTTTTCGATAGCGCTTGAGTAGACAAGGATGGAGCCGTCAGGGCAGTTAGGAGAGATCGACGCACCTTCCCTTTTTAACTTTTCGACAAGATCACTTCCCAAACGGTCATGCCCGCTCACCTTTTCTCCCTGCTCTAGTAAAATGGTCGCAAGAGCGCTCATGCCAACGCCCCCGATCCCTAAAAAATGGTACATAGATTCACATCTCCAAAAGTAGATCTTGCGTTCTTTTTCGTGGCAGTTTGTAAAAGGCGCGCGCCTTTGCAAAAGAGACCCCCTCTAAAAGATCGCTTAGCTGCTTTGCAAAATGCTCATAAGTAAGCCCAAACTGCTCACAAACTTTTGCAACGCCGAGAGCCTCTGCAAATTGCGCATTGGCTACTTGGTGTTTTTCTCCATAAGGGTAGGGAACAAATAGCGCAGGTATCTCTTGAAAAAGAAGCTCAAATAGGGTTCCTGATCCAGCCCTGCCGACAGCTACGTCCACTTGATCATAAAGGGATTGCATATCGGTGACATAGTCATGCACCTCCGCTTTTACCCCCTCTTGCTTGTACCGATATTTGATATCTTCCAAAGACGCGTGAATACCTGCAATATGAATGAAAGAGCATCCGAATCTCTTTTGGATTTTCTTCCCATGCTCAAGAAAGAACTGATTTAGAAAGGAAGATCCTTGTGATCCCCCATAAATGAGAAGGGTAGAGCGACCTTTTTTTCTACAAGAGCGCTTTTTGCGAAGGGAGATTAGCGGATCCACAAGAACTCCGTTTGGGTAGTTCAAAGGAAACGGGGAGCAGATCCAGCTCGCCTTCCTCGCAAACAACCGGTTGACCTTGCCAGGGAGGATGTTGGGCTCATAAAGGAGGTATGGCAGTGAGCGAAGGCGCGCTGCAATCAGGGTAGAAAAAGTGTGGTAACTTCCAAAACCGACAAGACAAGAGACCCCTTTAAGGGCAGTAAATGCTTGATAAATCCCCATCATGGTTGTAGGGATTTTTC
This sequence comes from Chlamydiota bacterium, assembly GCA_038534095.1. GTDB lineage: Bacteria > Chlamydiota > Chlamydiia > Chlamydiales > SM23-39 > JBCAXK01. Next base: position 5,193 of record JBCAXK010000030.1, read on the forward strand.
TTATCGCATTCGAAGAGTCAATCTCACAAAAAGGGTACTTAGCAGAAAAAAACGCGTGATTTTCTGAAGAAAAGGCCGTTTTTAGCCCTTTACCTAAAAAGAGGAGATTGTGTCCCTGCAAGCTCCACTCCCTTGCTAAGATTTCTGCGGGACCAATATGCCCTCTCGTTCCTCCAGTAGCAAGCGCGATTTTCTTGCGAACGTAACGGCTACTTTTCAAGGGTAACGGATCTTTTTCTCCGACGACTTTTTCCTGCTTGCAATTCTCTAACAAAACGCCTCCTCAACGTTTCACTTCTTACGTAAACCTCTTGCGAGCTTTACGCCCGAAAAGAAGCCTTCTTCCGCTCTTGTTGGTGGCTCATAGCAATTTCTATGAGCAAAGCAACAGCGCACATATTCACAATCATCGCAGTGCCCCCTTGAGATAAAAACGGCAACGTTGTCCCCTTACTTGGCAAAAGATGGGAGACAATGCCCAAATTCAAAAAAGCTTGGAAGGCTATCAAAAACGTCGTGATACTCGCGATAAAAAACCCTGGAAACATCGTACAAGAAAAAGCGATCGAGAATCCAGATAATGTGAGCAAAAGATAGAGACAAATCAAGCACAAGACTCCTAAAAATCCAAACTCCTCCGCAAAAATGGCAGCAATGTAATCACTTTTTGCTTCGGGAAGATAATTGAATTTCTGAAGGGACTCTCCTAATCCCTTCCCGAAAAAACCTCCAGAGCCTGCTGCGATTTTTGCTTGGTGGGGCTGATGCCCCCTCCCTTGCAAATCGAGCTCGGGATGCAAATAGACTTGAATACGACCAGGCACATGAGGCATATGGTAGATCGCTACCGATCCCAAAAGAGCAATGATCGACAGGGGAAGCGCCCAGTACAAAAGGGGCACTTTCACCAAGAAACAAGAGACAATAAGCGTCAGTAGAATGATGAAGGTGGTCCCGTTATCGGGCTCTAATAAGATCAAAAAAATCGGCAATGCTAAAGAAAGAAAAATGGGCATGATCGCCCTAAGAGAGTACTCAGGAAGCTTAGAGATTTTGTAAGCAAAGTAGATGGGCAAAATATATTTTGCAAACTCAGAGGGTTGTTGCGTGAAACCAAAAAGACCAATCCATCTTTTTGCTCCATTATACTCGTGGCCAATTACAGGGAAGAAGGTAGCTATCAAAGAGAGCACTGAACCTACGTACAAAAGGGGGGCTAACCGAAAAATCCTTTGATGTCCTAAAGAAAAGATCCCTACCCCTAAGACAAGCCCTATCGAGGAGTAGATGAGCTGCTTTCGTAAAAATAGGCTCCCTGTTGCGCGCATGGTTTTATCGAGAAATTCTGCAGAGCTTGTATTGAACACCATGACAAACCCGAGAAAAATGAGAAAAAAGGCGCTAAAAAAAATCACGTACGCCGTGGTTTTCATCCGGCTATTTCCGCTCGATATTGATCCAAAGAATTACTCGATCCGTAGTCGGTCACCAGGCTTGAGCTTCCGGGCTGTTTTTTCATCAAGCCGGTTGAGTTCTAGTAGATCCTTCAGTTTCAGCCGATGTTTCATTGCAATGGTCCAAGGGTTATCCCCCACCTTGACGGTATAATAGGTCCCAAGGTGATCTTGTGAAGAAGATTGGGCATCTTTTGTATCGACTTTTGCCTTAGCGATGGCAGGCCCCTTGTCGGTCGGAATTTTCAGACACTGATTCTCCAAAAGAACCTGAGATTGTAAGTGATTGAACTCTACAATAGTGGCAAGAGAGACCCCATATTTTTGTGCGAGTTTTTCTAAAGTATCTCCCCTCTGAATCACAATCTCTTGATAGGATGCCCGTTTTGGCTCCTCTTTTTTTCTTGAGGGAAGGGGATGAATCACCCGTCTATGCGATGCTTGAGCTACCTTGATTGGCTCTTCTTCTGTTGCAGAAGGGCGATGCTCAAAAAGAGCTTCCCGCGCTTTTTTTCTTGCTTCTTCCTGCTTTTCTAAAACGGGATGATGAGCAATTTCTAATAAGTTCTCATTCTGCTTTGTAACGTAAAAATCTGGGTCGACCCCATCTTCTGGAATAATCGCTGTCATGAAAAGAACGATCAGCAAAATGGCGTTGATGAAAACCGCAATCATGATGGTCTGTTTTTTGGTCATAATACTCCTCTACAAATGCCGCACCAGTTCTTTGAAATGGGTCCCTCTCTCTTCAAAGTTTTTGAAGGCATCAAAGCTTGCGCTGCCAGGTGAGAGCAAAATCGCTTCCCCTGATTTTGCTAAACTTAGTGCGAAAAAAAAGGCCTCTTTTAGGGAAGACTTTTCGTAAGTGAGATAGTCTCTTTTTACAGCCCTGGCCATCTTTTTTCCACAAGGCCCCATCGTGATTACCGTTTTTACCATACCTTTAAAAGCGGTTTTCCACAACGTATAATCCAAATTTTTTTCGCTACCTCCACAGATTAACAAGATGGGCTTTTGGATCTTTTGGACTGCGTAGATCGTAGAGGCAGGTGAGGTCGATTTGCTATCATTATAAAAGGAAATGCCTCGCCACGTAGAGAGGTATTCGAGCCTGTGCTCCGGCGTTTGAAACCCCTCTAAAGAGGTGGCCTCGCAGCCCAAGAGTTTCGCAATGGCGCGAGCTATAGAAGCCGAAGAAGATCCCCCATCAATAGCTCTTGGGAACAATTCTGATAAAGAAGATCCTACCACAAAATGTTCTTCATGAAGAAGAAGAGAGCGAATTCTCCATTTGGCGTTTTGATACTCTGCATAAGAATCGTACCTATCTAAATGGTTGGGAGAAACGTTGGTGATCGCTGCGCAAAAAAGCGCCTTTGTTTCTGCTGTTTCTAATTGAAAAGAGCTTAGCTCCAAAATGATCACTCGATCAGAACCTTTTTGCTCCCCTTTGTGTACAAGATACTGACAAAGAGGTTTGCCAATATTGCCTAGAAGCTCTGCTGTTTTTCCGTTTTGACGTAAAAAATGGGCTAGGAGCAATGAGGTCGTGGTTTTCCCATTCGTCCCTGTGATCCCAATCACCGTTCCCCCTACCTCTTGTAACCCAAGTTCGGTTTCTCCTATGATCGGAATTCCAAGCGCGCGCGCGCTATCCAAAAACGGGCGCCTAGGATCGACACCTGGAGAAAGGACAATCCGGTCGATTCCCTCGAAAGAGATCGTGGACATCGTAGGAAAAGGCGCCCCCTTTTTTTGCTCGTCGTAGCCGACTACCTCTTGCTGCTTTTTGAGCAACAAAGCTGCTGCAGCGAGCCCACTTTTTCCTAAACCAACAATCAAATTTCGCATAACTCACTGAAATTTTAACGAGGCGATTCCCAAAATCGCAAGAAAAAGAGCGATGATCCAAAACCGAAGGACCACCTTCGTTTCGGGCCAGCCTTTGTATTCAAAATGGTGGTGCAAAGGGGAACAGAGAAATATCCGTTTCCCTCCACGCAAACGGTAGCTTAGCACTTGCAAGATGACAGAAAGCGCTTCTAGTACAAAAACGCCGCCTACAATCGCTAATAAAAATTCCCTTTTTAAGAGGATAGAAGCAATTCCAATGATGCCCCCTAGCGATAAGGAGCCCGTATCCCCCATAAACACCTGCGCTGGATGACCGTTGTACCACAAAAATCCAGTACAAGCCCCGGCAACCGAAGAGAGAAACACCGCAATCTCCCCTGCCTGGTCGATGTATAAAATATGGAGGTATCTCGCGATTTCTACATGATTTGATAAAAAGGCGATCAGAGCAAACACTGAGGCGACCATCACCAAACACCCCGCAGCAAGACCATCGAGCCCGTCGGTTAAATTCACCGCATTGGAAGAGCCCACCGTCACAAAAAAAGCGAGTAGAAATAGCAAAAGTGGCCATTGTAGGACTAGCAAGGGGGTTTTTTTGAAAGGCAAATAGATCTGATTGATGTACTCTTTGGTCGTAAGAAAAGAGCCTTTTTCCCCTTTTTCTACCGAGAACTCTTTCGCAGATGGAGGCTTGATGCCGGTAGCCCTTTCCACAATCTGCGTTACGCTCGGAAGCAAAAGATAGCTCGATACCAAAAACGTCACAAAACTTTGGATCAATAGTTTCTTTTTGCCAGAAAGTCCCCAAGCCTGTTTTTGTCTCAGCTTGATGTAGTCATCTACAGCGCCAAGCAGGCCAAAGGCTCCACTTGTAAACAGCAAAATCCAAGTAAACGCGCTCGTGAAATCCATCCACAAAACGAGAGATATCCACAAAGAAAATAGGAGAATAATGCCTCCCATGGTAGGGGTGTCTTTTTTTTTTTTGTGAAGTTGCGCTAATAAAGGGCACTCCGAAGCGTAGCGGATAGGCTGACCCACCTTTAACGCGTAGAGCTTTCTAATGAAAAAAGGACCACAAAAAATGGTGATGACAACCGAGGTCATGGCAGCCAGCATCATTCTTGTCGACACGTAAAAAAAGACCATCGGAAGCGCAATGCCCGCCTGTTGTAGATACTGCAAAAAAAGAAGTAGCATAGAACCCTATTCTCAACAGGATAAAAAAAATCTCTTACGAAAAAAAGGAAAAAATCTCATCTAAGGCATACTTTCTGGATGCTTTTACAAGAACGACGTCTCCCCTCTTCGCAGAGCGCATGCTTTGTAAAAATAGTGTTCTTTTAGAAGGGAAATGTCTAGCAAACCCTCCCGCTTTGCGGCAAGAGGCGACAATCCACCTCCCCTCCTCTCCAAAAGAATAGGTAGCATCGGCGTATTTTGCTGCTAAGCGTCCCACCTCCTCATGCAATTTTTGGCTATAAGTACCGAGCTCTACCATCGGCCCTAAAACAGCCCATTTTTTACCAGAAACCTTGGGCAAACTCTCTAAGGCAAAGCGGATAGAATCAATCGATGCGTTGTAAGCATCGTTGATCCAAAGAACCCCTCCCACTTCGCATTTTTCAAAACGCTTGCTAGGCGCCTTCAGGCAGGCCGCTCTTTTCGCAATCTCCTCTTCATCTAAACCAAGAGTTTTTGCCACGGCTCTTGCGGCCATAAAATTCCAAATAAAGGGCTTTTCTGTAAATGGGAGCTTGCAGGAAAGAGGCTCCTCCCCAAAGGTGAGAACGCTAGGATCTTGGCAGTATTTTCTTAAGGAGTGGTGGATCAGACGCACTTTGGTGTTGGGATGGGAAAAAATTTCTTGTTTTGCTTCCCATATTCCTTCTAGATTAGAAAAATTTTCGATATGAACGTAGGAAATGTTGTTGATCAGCGCCACTTTAGGAGGGGCAATCTCTACCAGCTTTTGAATATGCCCCTTTTTGGTCATTCCCATCTCTAAAATCATATGCGTTTTCCCTTGAGGGGCGTTCAAAACGCTCAAAGGAAGTCCAATTTGTGAGTTGTAATTTTTAGGACTCGCCCAAAGAGAAAACCGTTTTTCTAAAAGCGTTTTTAAAAACTCTTTGGTCGTTGTTTTCCCAAGCGACCCAGTGATCCCAATCACGGTCGTTTTCTCCGATGTTAGCCGATTTTTTGCCCACTCTTGTAGGGTCGTTAGGGGATCATCGACATAAATCACCCTCCGATCCTCGAAAGGGGTTTGATACCGTTTTTTCACTAAACAAAAAGAGGCTCCTTTCTGCAGCGCTTCTTGCACGTAATGGTGCCCGTCGGTTCTTTCTCCTTCTAGGGCGCAAAAGAGGTCTCCCGGCTTGACCTCTCTACTATCGACTTGAAATTGAATTACTTGCGGATTATTCCACATACTACTCTCTAAAGTTTTTTATTGACTTTTTCTTAAATTTTTAGTATAATTTAACAAAGGGATTATAGTATGTCATCTATTTCAATCAAGCCAAACTCTACTGCGCACAAACCAGCCAATAAAGGCGACTTTTTTACCATAGTCACCCTATCTAATAAACAGAAGGTGCGGATTTTTGCGATCAACAGAGAAGGAGAGTGTTACCGCCTTTCACCAAAATTGCTCGAGGAGATGGGACATTATTTTAGGCATGACCTAACAAAAAATCCGCGTGAAATTGCGAAGGGAAGAAGGGTCTATTCCCGCAATGACTTTTCCAGCGCGGATAAAATCCAAAAGATTTTCACCTCTATCCAAGAAGAAAATTTTGGACATGCTCCTCTATCCAATGCACTTGGGAAAACCCATTCCCTCTACAAAACAGACCTGTTCCATTCTCTTACGCAAAACGCCTGCTCAAAAACTGTCAAAACGTCTGGCGTGACTTCATTCATCAGGCATCCTGATGAGCGAACCTGCTGGGCTCTGGCGGCTCTACAAACAGGCTTTTTTACCGATCCTTATCTTTTGCAAGAAGTAGAATCCTTCCCGGAAAAAACAAAGCCGGTAGAAACATTTTTACGTAAACATACCCAAGACGCTCTTGACAAGGATTTGACCACCTTACTGAAGCTAGAAAAAACTGTTCTTCTTAGCAAGGAACAGACTGGGCAATTTCATAGAGTGTTAACGTTTGTCGCAAGCACGCTCAAGACTCCTTTAGGAACAATCGATGCTGAGACATTCGTCAAAAGAAGGCTTATGCTACAGACATTACAAAAGAAACAGCGCATTTCTATGAAAAACAAAAATGTGAGAAAGATCTTACTGTTTGCGAGTAAAAAATTACGAGACTATCAGAGACTTCTTGCTTTAGGACAAATCATCGCTAAACACAAAAAACACGCAGGTGAATCGATCTACATTGGAAAAGAGCTACAAGTTTTGTTTGCAGATCTTGTGGAAATTTATGATCGAAACGGCGTATCAGAAACAGGGGAAGATCGGATACTCAGAACGCAGTTCTCGACAGCAGAAATGTTAGAGGGGCTCTACTCCCTTTTTGAGAGAAGTGGCATCGATATTCATCACCTAAAAACTACTCGGACCTACCTCATCGAAGATCGAGTACCAAATACTCCTAGTGACTTTACGATCGTGCCCATCAATTTGATCAAAGAAAGGCATCAACAGCCTAAAGCTCCTTTGTCCATAGAAACCTTGATCCATGAGCAGCTCTCTTTTACAACTCTGCCAAGGACGCTCCACTTTCGAATGAACAGAGAATACGCAGACACTACAAATACCGTTACAAATATAGGATCAAAAAAGAAAAAAGCGCCGCCAGTATTTGTGAAAAAGTATGTCCCTAATCCAATCTTTTTCTCATCAGGTGATGGAACGATCCAGATCTCTTCAAAGGTGAGCGATGGGCAAGGAGAGACTTCTCCCCGTAAGGCTACATATGAGCTACAAGCCTTTGTGATACATGGCAATATTGATGGTGATCCGCAAACAACAACAGGAGCTTTAAGCTCTTGCCACTATGTTTCTTGCGTAAAAAAAGGCTCTCAGTGGTTTTTCATCAATGATGCTCTAGTTAAGCCCATCTCCAATGCAGAGGCAATGAGACTAGCCGGAAGGTGCGCAGTAGCCACCTTCAAAAGCGTGGAAAAACGCCCCACAAACAGGTAAACAGTTTTCTCGTTAAAACTTCCTTTCCAGAAAAAACGACTCCTCTGCTTACGCTCTACAAATGTTTTTTGCCAAAAAATGTTGCTCTAGTGACGTTCTTGTTTTTCGCCTACCTACTTGAACAAAAGATTCCTAAAAAGTTTTTTACGAGGTTTTCAAAAATTCAACGGCTGTTGATTGACCCCACTCTTAAGAGCCTATCAAGTAGGCAAAACAAAGATAGAGTGCCTACGTAAAAAACTTTCTTCGAAAGAGAAAAACCCTTGTATTCCAGCAGATGCAGGGAAAAAAGAGTAGGACTCTTCAAACTCTTAATGAGAAGGCGCCTACATAAAGATAAGGTGGCACTCAGATTCGAACTGAGGATAGAGGCTTTGCAGGCCCCGGCCTTACCACTTGGCTATGCCACCAATGTTAAAGCATTATCCTAAACTATCTACATTTTTTCCATGGATTTATGCAAAGAAGCGAGATAAACTAGAGTCTATGATCTTACTTGTCAGCGCTTTTTTATTGGAAGCTCTCCCTCTCATACGCCACTTTTCTTTGAAAAAACGTGCGCAAAAGCCTTTTCCCCTCTACCAAAATGGAAAAATCGCCCTTGTGATTTCTGGGATGGGAAAGGAGCATATGATTTCTAGCCTATCGTACCTAGTAGGAAGATTTCCTGCATTTAGCCACCTCAGCAATATCGGATATGCCGGGCATGGTCAAGCGAGGCTGGGAACCCTCTACTTAGCCGGTAAGTTAGAACAAAAAAACGCCCCTCCGTTTTATCCCCATCTGCGCAAAGAGTGGGGCCACATTGCCGCAAGCACTTTGGTCAGCGTGGAAACGCCCGAAATAACCTTCTCTCAAGAGGCACTTTATGATATGGAGGGTTACGCATTTTTTCAAACAGCGCTCCGTTTTACTTCTCTTGAAAATATCAGCGTATGGAAAGTCGTGTCTGATGGCCCCAATGATCCCTTCAAAAAAAGTTCTGCTCTTATGGAAAAAGCGGCGCCTCATCTCATCATTTGTTTAGAGGAGATGGGGCAAAATCACCGAAGCGATTTTTTGCAAGAAAATAGCTCTCTTCCTCCCCATATTCATTTTACTGCTACAGAAAAAATCCAAGCAAAAAAATCGCTCCTTTATGCAAAAGAGCTTGGCATCGACACAGCTCCTTTTTTCAAGACAACTTCTTCTCATGCATTCCTGAAAAAGGTGCAACAAGCAATACAAGCGAGCGCCCCAACCTATGCATGAAACCATTTATGTAGAAAAAGAAATTGCGAGTCACCGGAGAACCTTGCAGTTTTTACAAAGATTTCGGAGTCCTCGGATCATCTCTTGTGACAATTATCAAGAGATTTTTAACCGAAGAAACCAAAGCTTCCGGGAACAGAAAAAGTCTCCCGCATGGATCGTCGCAAAAAAACATGGAGCGCTTGTCCATTCTATTCCCAAGGATTTTGCCATTGGAGGAGAAAACAACTACTATTTTTCCCATGTGCTCAACTGCCCATACGATTGCACCTACTGTTTTTTACAAGGGATGTACAGCTCGGCTTATTATGTATTTTTCATCAATTTTGAAGAGGTACAAGCAGAAATAGAGAGGAAAAGCCCTGCGCATTTTTTTTCTGGCTACGATGGAGATAGCCTTGCCCTAGAACCCAAAACACACTTTCTTCAAGAATTTCTTCCTTTTTTTGCGAGCTGCCCAGAAAACCTTTTGGAGATTAGAACAAAAAGTCTTTATGTGCGTCCCTTCATGCACCTTTCTCCCATCAAAAACGTGGTCATTGCTTGGAGCTTGAATCCCCAAAACATTGTCTCCTCTTTGGAAAAGAAAACCCCCTCTTTAGAAAAGCGTCTAGACGCTGCGCAAACCATGCAAAAACGGGGTTGGAAAATCGGTCTTCGTTTTGATCCCGTCATTTTTCAAGACAACTTTCAAGAAACTACGCGCGCATTTTTTGCGCAAGTCTTTGCAAAAATCAATGCCAAGCTTGTTCATTCAGCAACGCTAGGCGCCTTCCGTTTGCCGGTGAGTTTTCGTAAACAGATGGAGAAAAATGTAGCTAACAAAAAAATACTGGCGCATGTGCAAGGCAAAGGAAACGAACTCGTTTATGAAAATGCCTCCGAGCTACTCGACTTTTCCGAAAAAGAACTGGGAAAATATCTTTCAAAAAAACAGCTGTTTCGGATGGACGGGAATCAAGAAAGTGGGCTCGTCAATCAAAAAAAACGGGTAAACTAAAAGGGCAGGTCTATTGAACCTGCCTCTTCTCTTCGTGAATCTGAAAAATCTATTCTTACCTAAAAATGGTGACTATAGCAGAAAACTTTCTAAAGATAGTCGTAATGATTTAGCTTTACTTTCCATTTATGAATGGCGTTCTTTAAATATTTATCCATTGTAATTCTTGAAATGAAAAATTTTAAGAATCACTCTTTATGTTGTTGGATATTTCTTCAGAAGAAATGTTACTTAGGAAAAACGACTAATCTAATTCTTTAGGTTTGCTTGATTCTTCAGCTTTCTTTGCTTCAGCAATATTCGCGTTTATCCCTTTAAAAATAGCGGTACAAACAGAGGTCAAATAATTCAAAGGATTGACGGACCAATTGAAATTTCCCCGGTTATAGGCTGATTTTTCTCCACAGAGATAGAGCTCTCGAATAACATAACCACAATGTACTAGAAACAGAGGAGCGAACCCAGCAATGGCAGGAACTGCTGATATGGTGCACATAGCAAAAGCAGTAGCAGATCCGATAAAACCAAAAATATGCGTGAAAGTTTCTCTTACAACAGAATACTTCATTCCGTTAGAAACAGTTTCGTAGCCTCTCTGCAATTTGTCCCATATACTTTTTATAGGACTGAATTTATCCTTATCTTGCCTAATTTCAACGATGCTATCTAACACATCGCTTGGTCCTGACTGATTTGTTACCTCAATAAAGGTGCTAATAGCTTTAAAACCATCATTACCGATTTGAGTAGCGACTTCTGAAATTGCATTGAATAAATCATTTCCTGGGCGTCTTTTTTCTATCCCAGCGATAATGGGATGTGAAAGAATAGAAACACCTGGTATTCCTGCGAAAACTGGTAAAAGACTTGAAAGACAACTCATAAAATTTACTCCTTAAAAATTTTTTGCGTTGATCATACAGAAACCCTCTTTTTGTAGTAATTTTTTTTTCGTATTTTTTTACTAATCCTGTTTTTTTGAAAATCTCACAAGGTAAAAACCGAAGCCTCTTAAACGACTCGAGACCAGGATTGCTCTGATTGAAAAAGAGATGTAGGATGATCCCTCTATGCATCTTTTCGTAAGGGCAATCCAAAATTTTTAGATTTAGGAGACACAAGCAAGGTAGACGTATTTTTCATGGTATTGCAAGATAGTGTGTCTACTCCTTCAAAAAAAATAGGCTTTTTCTGCTTGATCGGACCCTCAAGTACGCAAAAAAAAACAGAAGATTGTATGAAAACGTTACTAATTACTGGGGTTAGCCGAGGTATTGGGCTTGCTTGCGCCAAGCTCTTATCCTCAAATTATCACATCATTGGTCTAAGCCGCTCACCTCTTAGCTCACCGATACAAAATGTTACCCACTACTCTTGCGATCTAACCAACCAAAACGCGCTCTTTTCTTGCAAAGCGTTTTTAGAAAAACAGACAATCGATGCGGCAATCTTCTGCGCCGGTAAAGGACTATTTCAGCATGTGGAAGAAGTCGCTATCAAGGAGGCTAAAGAGCTCTTCGCGCTCAATTTTTTTAGCGCCGCTTTTTTGACCAAATGGCTACTACCTAAGATGAAGAGACAACAGCGCTCTGATCTCATTTTCATTGGATCTGTCGCCTCTAGCGAAGCGGCAAAAAAGAATACATTTTACGGGGCTTCTAAGGCTGCCCTCAAAGCCTTTACCCGCTCTCTTAGAAAAGAGTGCGCCTCCTCTTCGATCAAGGTAAGCCTTATTGAACCAGGCCTTTGCGCTACAAGTTTTTATGCCCCTTTAGACTTTGCGCCAAAACAAGAAGAGGGGTATTTTCTCGATCCTACGGAAGTCGCAAAAACGGTCTCTTTTATTTTAGAGACGGAAAACGGGTCCGTTTTTGAAGAAATCTCCCTCAATCCGCAAAAGCGGGGTATTGAAAAAAAACGCCCTTTTGCGTAGCGTGCAGCCTATGGGGATACAATCTAGTTACGCGCTACAATGGGAAATTTTACAAGGGATCAAACTAGTAGCCTCTTTTTTTGCTTATTGGGGACGCTCTTCTCCTAAACGCCCCTCTGCAATATTTGCTACCACATTTGATGAGAAGCTCCTACAAAACACCTCTCCTCACAAGCGTCTCGGTGTCCGTTTTGCCAAAAAGCTTGTGGAGCAAATCGAACAGGAATGCCCTTTAACGGCGATTGAGGCGACGTTTTTACTCGATCGTCTATTACAAGAAACCTTAAGCTTTTGCCAGGCGGGACTCTGTCCCTTAGATGCGGCCCGCCAATTAGACGAGTCTTTGCGCGATTTGGAGAAATCCCTTGTGGAAAAAACTCCTATGCCCCTTTTAGGAAAGACGCCTAAGGTAATGTTAGAGCGCTTGATTCCTGCAAGCTCCCATTTTCCGCCCCCTTTACGAAAAGCATTAGAGGAGCTTTCTCCCGCCTCTTCCATTGTGCTACAAAACCAACAAGAGGCACCTTTCCATATTGAGCAAAAACGGGGGAAATTTTTTCCGTTTCTTCTACAAATCCCTAATTTTTTGTCTCATAAGACTAACATCCTTGGGAGGCTACAAGAGAGCGCTACAATATTGAAACGCCCTTTTTTCTGTTTTTTTGAAAAGGGCACCTTAACGATAGAAACCCTCCTTGCTCTCCTGCGCTCTGTTCCCCATGCTTCTTCTTTGATCATCTTTAGCCCAGAGATCGCCACAAACGTGACAGCCACCACTTTTTTCCAACAACATGCTGGCGTAGGGAAAATCCATCTCCTTTCATCAAAAAATCCGCTCCCTTCCGAGGCAAAAGAGGCACTCCTTTCTCTTCTCCAAGCGCCCAGAAAAATTTTAGGAGCTTCGTCTGGTTTTTTAGAAGAACTGATCTTGCAAGAGAAGAGAGTGGCTATTTTCCCAAGCGCTCAAGAAAGCACCTTTCCCCTTTTAACAATCCTCTCATTAAAAGAGACTCTCTTCTCCAAATGGGAACCCCTTTTACAAATCTGGTTCCGTTTTTTTTCTAACTCCTCAAAGAGGCCTGCATTGCCTCTGCTGTTAAGCGCAGCTTGTCTTAGTTACTCAAGAAGAACATTTCCAGGAAAAGCGATTTGGAGAAACGTAGCACAAACCATTCTCCAACATCCTCAAGCCGCTTGGGATTGTTGCGGATATGCTCCCACAAAACGCTCTACATCAGATCTCATCGCTAAAGATCTTTCTCAACAAGCGGAAAAGGCCCACATTTTTGTGCCCGAAAAGGTGGTCAAACAGGCTCTACAGGCTACGGTCACTATGACAAGAACCATTCTTCGTTTAGGAGGGGTGGTGGCAACCCCTTGACATATAGGGAAACTCCCTCTATCAACAGGGCAAGGGGGGCTTGATCTTATGGGCCTACGGTTATCGCTTTTTTTTGCCTTTATCATAAGGGGGATTGTCTTGGCAGATACAAGTATCGAATGGTTAGAATCACAATCTATGTTGCGCCAAGCAAAAATCCTTTCGGAAGAGTTTTCTGGAGAAAAAGAGCAGTGGAAGCGCCCTTACGCTCTACCTCAAAGTTCCTCAGCCATCGATGAAGCCCAAAATTGGTTTACTTCGTATCCAGCATCGATCATCACCGATGAGGAAGAGTCTGTCTTGCAGTATTTAGGGAAACGGGACTTTTGGAAAATTTTACAAATGTTAGGCCTTCAAGGGATGCACCTAGGCCCTATGCAAATTGCTGGCGGATTAGATCAACAAACAAGGAATCCTTCTCAAGATGGGGGGTTTGATCGCATTTCCTACCACCTTTCTCCTGAGTATGGCTCTTATACTGAATACCTCCGGATGGTAGAAATGGGAAGAGAGCATCAGGGGATCATTATCGGAGATCTTATCCCCGCTCACAGCGGACTTGGGGCCGATTTTAGGCTCGCTCTTGCTGCCTATAAAGAGTATCCAGGCATTTATCATATGGTCGAAATCCATCCCCGTGACTGGAAATATTTACCCCCAGTAGAAAAAGGTCTGAGCAAAAATTTGAACGCCAAAGAGGTCCGATTACTAAAAAACAAAGGCTATATTGTTGGAGAACTGGAAACAACCATCTTTTTTCATCCCGATTGCAAAGTGAGTAATTGGGACGTCACCAAAAAAATCCGTGGAGTAGATGGCATTTCCCGAAGGTGGGTCTATCTCCATTATTTCAAGTCTTCTCAACCCTCATACAACTGGTTGGACCCCTCCTTTGGAGCGCAAAGGATCGTAGCTGGCGACGCTCTATTTGCTCTATTTGGATTGAAAAATCGGATTTTACGTCTTGATGCCAATGCATTTTTAGGAGTAGAAACGGTCAAAGGAACGAAAAAAGCCTGGTCTGAAGCGCATCCCCTTGCGATGGACGCAACAAACACGATCTCGATGATGATCAGAAAATTTGGAGGGTACTCGTTTCAAGAGCTAAACGTCGGCCCAAGGTCCCTAAGTGCCTTTCATAGAAGAGGCGCTGATTTATCCTACGATTTTTTTACAAGGCCTGCCTACGTAAATGCGCTGATCCATAGCAACTGCGACCTTCTCAAAATTTGTTACCAGCTTATACAGAAACACCAGGTCGATTCTAGCAGATTGATTCATGCTATGCAAAATCACGACGAGCTCAATTATGAACTGAAATATTTACGGGAAAGTGAACATACAACATTCCTCTACCATGGAGAATCCCTTTCTGGAGCAAAATTAAGAAAAAAGATCCAAGAAGAGGACTTACAACTTTGCGGAGCTCGCCCTTTCTACAATAGCGTATCTGGGGAGGGAATCTGTTCCACGATGATTGGCATTTGCGCCGCCGCTCTTCAAGTAGGCAATATCTACGCCATGTCCCTTGAAGAAAAGGAGCGGGTAAAAAAAGCTCACCTGCTCATCGCTTTTTTTAATGCGATGCAACCAGGCATTTTTGCGATCTCCGGTTGGGATCTCGTAGGGGCTTTGCCTCTACGCAAAAAAGAATACATTTCTCTCAGCGAAAAAGATCATGACGAGAGATGGCGTCTTCGAGGAGCGATCGACCTGCTCCACTGCTCCGATAAAAAAATCTCTTCTGGAGGGATTCCTCAAGCAGAAACGCTCTATTCTCCCCTACATTTACAACTCAAAGACCCCTTTTCATTTGCTACAAAGCTCCAAGAAATCTTGCTTGCTCGAAAAACAGCGCAACTAGCGAAAGCAAAATCCTTAGGAGTCCTGCCCACAAAAAATCCCAGCCTACTTGTTTTACTGCACGAATTACCGGTTACTAACGCGTTACAAATCACAGCTTGCAATTTTAGCGAGAAAGCCGCGCAAGAAACGATCACAATTGACGCCATTGAGCAAACCTCCGCCATCAACCTGATCACCCGAAAAGCGGAAAAAAAGAGCTTCCGCGATCAAGATTTCACGTTACATTTAGACCCTCTTGAAGGAAAAGCCATTCTGTTTTCTAAGGGACCAGAAACGGGAGACCCAACCGAGAAAATGTAACAATTTGCTTTATAAATGGTTACGCTATCCGGGCAGCCTTTACCGAAGCTTCTTGCCCAACTCACCACAAACTAAGTAAAGAAGACCATTTGGATGACTACTCCATTTGAACATGGGTTTCTATTTTATCGAGAGCCAG
>JBCAXK010000031.1:0-19942 GCA_038534095.1 Chlamydiota bacterium
TATTGCTGGCTCTAATTGACTGAAATTCATTTATCCTCCTTGGGGTTTCCCAAGGAGGATAACAAAATCAATGAAAACTTTGATGCGTCAGTTCTGCAAACAGGCTTTTCTCCCCTTTACAGAAATTGGCCTATCCCGATAATGAAAATAAAAAATCTATGCGTTTACAGAATCGAATCGCGCTCATCACAGGCGCTGGTAAAGGAATCGGTCTTGCGATCGCCAAGATGTTTGCTAAAGAGGGCGCTACTTGCATTCTAACAGACATCGATGAATCCTTAGGCACGCTAGCAGCAAGTGAATTAGGAACCCCTCACTGTTTCCAATATCTAGATGTTTCTATCGAAAGCGATTGGAAGAGGGTGATCGAGTATACGTTAAAGAGCTTTGGTCGGCTCGATATCCTTGTGAATAACGCAGGAATTACTGGTTTAGAGAAAGGCTTTGGACCGCAAGATCCCGAGCACCTTTCTCTAGAAGAATGGCGCAAAATCCATGCCATCAATTCTGATGGAGTGTTTCTAGGCTGCAAACATGCCATTAGCGCAATGAAACAAAGGCGCTCTGGTTCCATCATCAACATATCGTCTCGATCTGGACTGGTTGGAATTCCTGAAGCATCTGCCTACGCAGCGAGTAAAGCTGCGGTGCGCAATCACACAAAATCGGTCGCCCTGTACGCCCAAAAACAGGGGTACAAGATCCGGGCGAATTCTCTTCACCCCGCTACCATTTTAACACCTCTATGGGACTCTATGTTAGGAACAGGAAAAGAGCGAGAAAAGAACCTCCAAGAGCTTACTAGCCACATCCCTATGAAGAAGATGGGAACTCCTGAAGATGTTGCCTTTGCAGCTGTATACCTCGCTTCTGATGAAGCAAAGTACGTCACCGGGATTGAGCTCACAATTGACGGGGGAATTTTAGCAGCAGCAGGCGCCTCTCCGAAAAAAATGAAAGAGTAAAAACGGCTCGTTTTTGTTCCTGATTGCAAAACGATGCCTGCTTTCATCTCTTCGGCGCAATTTTGCTACAAGCCCTCCTCAAGAAGATCCTCTGATCACAGATAACCTGCTTGTTGTTCAGTAAGATAAGACGCCTAGCTCCTTGAAGTTCTTTTAAGAAAAACAGCAGCGATGCGCGGCAAGAAACGCCTTTTTACCTAACCCACTTTCCCCTTGCATCTTTCATTTATAACAATGTAAAATTTTTTTCATGTTTTCTTTTCCTCCTGTTCATCCAACCTTTTCTAGCATTTTTGGCAGCTATTACCAAAAAAACACCTACTGCTCTCCTGTCACTTTTTCTCACCGTTTCATCACACAAAGACTTGTTCCTAAAGAAAATGTACAATCTATTCTCAATCAGTTCATCAGTAAGCACAACCTGCAACCCCTTTTGACGGGGAGCGCGAATTCTTTAACCCCTAAGCAAACAAAGGAGTACCAGGCTATCAAAGAAAAAGGCGGGGTATACTCTTTTGCGCATCCTCGGCTCCATTACACTTTTTATCCTCTAAAACCCCTATCCTCATTGAAAACGCGGGAAAGTGCCTTCCACTCTCCCGAAAATCCTAGAGTGTATTTAAGCAAAGATACCGCGGAAACGGTCTTTCAACAAACGGAACTGGCTCCATTTTCTCAACTACCCTTGATCGAAAAGATGCGCGATGTGATCGGGAAACATAAATTGCCGGTCGCTTTAGATCCTTATCAACTTCTTGAACTTCCGGGCGCAAAATCTGAGGCAAACATCACGTCCAAGTACTGTATGGTAAGCCCAAATAAAATGACTTATGGAAGATCCACGATTGCTGATGTCACCGACAAATCGGTAGAGAATTTGAGGAGGATGAGCGCTTTGGACCAAGAGCTCGTCGCAAAAAGCCTCATCACCTTGATACAAAATACAGGGGCTGTTTTGTCACTAGATCAGCTCTACTTTTTTAGCTCTTCCGACAGATCCAAATCCAACTACCTTGTCAAGATCCTACCCCGATTTTTGGGAAATTTCATCACACATCGTAGAGGGTGCTGTCACAGTAAACAAGCACAAGACAGCTTAGAAAAAAGCAGGCGCGTTTCTTTATCTAATCTGATCTATTCTCTAAAAAAACGGAGCCACTTCAATCACTTGCATGTTTGTATCCAATACCTTGAAAAGGCGTATCAAAAAGAGCTACAAAAAACAAGATCTTCGCTCACTACATTTTTCAGGGGCATTACAGGAGGGATGACCATTTCTTACCTCCGTTTTTTTACCACCCTTGCGACTTTTGGAGCCTTCATTCCTATCTATTGGGTCTATTCTTTCCTCGCTGCTTTTGTTAAGGCCATCAAGATCCGTAGCAATTACCTAAAGTTCAAAAAGATTCGCCCCGACATCAAAAAAAGAATCCGTGATGCTAAAAAAAGTATCCCTTTCAAAAAAATGCGCTTATCTTCGGTAGATGCAGGAATCGATCCTGCTAAAGAAAACGCGCTTTTCAAAAAAGCCTACCAAATCGCAGAGAGCTACTATTTATCGGTACAAGGAATTGTTCAATAGATTTCTAGAGATTTCCAGAGCAATCTACAAGCTCCATGATTTTTTCTCAAAGAGCTTGCAAAAATGCTCCAACAAGGCGCTACTACAAAGTAGATACAAAACACAAAATCTCTTCAGACTTTACTGATTTTGAATATGTACGTTCATCCCTGCATCAAATAACCAGCGCGCACTAGATAAATGAGCGATTTCTGGATCATACGTTGTCATGTAGCCAGCTACTTGATTGAAACAAAGCGGATCGACTGCGTCAACGCTTTTCTCCAAAAGGCGGTTCTCATAATCTTTCTCAATCATCGCAATCAAAGGCAATACTTGCGCAAACACCTGATTCAGCCTTTCTTGAGGAGAAGACCCAAGTGCGCGATTCTTATAAGCATTGATCAAAACAGCAGGCACATAGGTAGGAGTTTTGTAATGGATAGGATTGTCTAAAGAAAAAGCTTGTTCTAATTGCTCTTGTTTCTCTGGAGAAAGTCTAGAGAAAGCTTGATACAACATCTCTCCCTCTAGCGGGTCATAAAACCGAAGCATGCAGGCTATTCGAGTCAGCATTTTTCCGTCAGCAGTTGTCACATCGAAAGCTAAGCGTTTAGCCGTTTTCTCAAGATACGTCAAGGCCACTTCTTGTTCTGTTATATTGCCCTCAGAGAATCTTTTGAGCGAAGCAAATACATCATTCATACGCTGGTAACAGGGCTCAGTGAACGTTAACGAGCTTGTCGGAGAGACATGTCCAGCAGCGGCCATCACATCGAACCAATGACCTAACACCGCGTAGGTGAATGCCTCAGGATTTTTTGTAAGAACCGCACTTTCTTTTAATGCGCGCAGCATCTGCCAGGGCGTTCCTTCCATATGACTAACGTGCCCTAAATGCACCGGCACGTGCTTTTGTAGGACTAGCTGCGCTTTTGACGAAAGTCTTGCGTAAGAAGGGAGAAGGGTTGGTCGGGTTTTAAGAGCCGTGAGCATGGCGGCTAAAAACTCATCATGGTCTTCAGGCTGATGGTCCATATATTCTGCGAGCTTTTTTCTTGCAGTCCCACTTTTCCCAAGATCTCCGAGAACAATAGAGACACAAAAAGCTTCTTTGAGCTCTTGTGGGCTAATCTCCCCAAATCCAGAATTTATAAAACGGCGTAGCTGATGATGTAGGGCCAAAAAGCTGTCGTAAGATAGCCGCTTCGATGCGGGCTGTCGGGCAACAAATTTGGTGTAACCTTCTTTCGAGCCTTGAAAAATGCATTCGAAAAAGGAAAGAGCCGCAAATGTTCGATCTAGTTCTTTACATTTTTTCCCAAAAATTTGTAGAGAATACGCATCATCAGAACTTGTTCCTCCTTCTTGCGTTTCTTTTTCGCTGGCTTCTGTAAGAAAAAAAAGCTCCTTGTATTGATTCAAGTGGAAACGAGCCTCGGCGATACCGGCGCAATCTTGCGCTTGCAAGGTCTCTTCTTTCTCAGAAGTGTTTGTATCTGTGACCAAAGCAGCGCTTGCTTGGTTACAACAAAAGCCCTGAAGCAAGGTTGTCGCCATCATCACCCATAGCTTGATAGAACGGGTAGCACCTGAGGAAAGGAATGAAAATCTCAACTTCTTACAGGCGGGTAAGGGGAAAGAATGCTGAGAAGAAACGTGGAATCTAAGATTTTTTGCTAAAAGTTTTCTGAAGACTTTCATAATAAACACCATAGTATTTTGAGGGAAATTTAAACATACACAAATCAATCTACGCAAGGCTCTTTTTTTAAATTGCTGGTAAAATACTATTCGTTTAGCATTTTTAATTGCATTAGCAATACTTTGGAGAAAGCTATGAAAAATTATTTATGTTGCATGACTATTTTATCTTTCTCGCTATTTAGCGAAAACGCTCCATTGAGTGGTGACCATGTGCGTGGTGACCACGCTCTTTCTAAAAGAGTAGCAAACGACCATCATTTAGGGAATGTGTCTGATGCTACGCAGCCTTTAGAAGACAAACGCACTTCTGAGGAAAATCTGATCGCATCCAACACAGAGCTTTCTAAAGAAGACTCTCTTGTTGCGATCGGAACAACTAACCCCCTTGCTCTTCCTCAAGAAGCGGGGACAATGATCAATCCAACAAGCCAGATCGAGCTTCCCGAGCCGGTGATCAAAGTCCCTTACAAGAGCGCTTTGATTGCAACTGGCCTATCCACTCTTATCCCAGGACTTGGGCACGTTTACCTTGACGAACTTTCTAGCGCAGTGGGATATTTCGGAGCCGCTTTCTTGAGTGGTTTTTATGCTTTATACCCTTGGGATTTTTCTACAGACGAGCCCGACTTACAAGTAGAAGGGCTAGTTATGAACCAAAACACACATTTTCTTAGCATGTACGCAGCTTACAGAGACGCTAGAGCGTTCAATGGTCACGATACATACGCTTATAAAATGCCTACAGACAATCTAGATGATCTGACTTACGCCTCTTTTTCTTACGCAACTCTCTCGAAACCTGAAGTGTGGGGAGGAGTCATCGGCGCTTTTAGTTTGGCGACATTGGTGAGTTACATGGCGTATTATGAAGAGGCTCAGATGCGCCCAACTCTATCTCTCGATGATCCCATTTTTCCTTTTTTGGCTTTTCCGATAGGAATGGGCGAAGAGGCGCTTTTTCGTGGGGTCTTACAATCGACTCTTATTGAAAAAACAGGACCTGCTACAGGGATTGCCCTATCTTCTCTACTGTTTGGTTTAGCACATATGCCCAACGCAGCAGCTTTGGACGAAGACTTGCGATTGCGTTATTTTACCGTCTCCATCCCCTTCATTACCGCTTTAGGAGGCTATTTTGGCTTCTTAACGCACAAAAATTCCTCGTTAAAAGAAGCCGTTGCTGTCCACGCTTGGTACGATTTTGCGCTGTTTAGCTTAGCCTATTTCTTTGACGCAGAAGATTATGAAGAGGCGAGCATTAAGAAACCAAAAAGCTTTTCATTTTCTTGGAGTTTTTGAGGAAAATAGAGCTTACTTGTTGTGAAAACGTCGCGAACAGGTATCCATAGGAGGCGGTGAACTAGCTCATACATCAGTTCAAAGCCTCCTTTGGTTGTAAAGACGATCTACGCTTTCAAAGCGGCTTCTTTAGAAAAAATAACTCTCAAAAAAACCCTTGTCTTCGTTATGGTGAATATATGAGGATTCTCTTAACAGGGGCAAATGGTTATATTGGTTGCAGGCTTGCCGCTCTTCTTGTAAAAAAAGGGTACGATGTAACCGCTCTTGTCCGTGAGCCGCGAAGGCTCCACTTACCCAAAGCCACTTTGAGTAAGATCCATGTCATAAAAGCCGATCTTTTACAAAAAAAGACGCTTCGAGCCATTCCAAAAAACATTGATGTTGCGTATTACTTCATCCATTCAATGACAACCCCAAAAGACGATTTTTGTCGGCTCGATCGGATAGCTGCAGAAAATTTCGTTCAGCGCATAGACCAAACCTCTTGCAAGCAGATCATCTATTTAAGCGGTATACAAGACACGATTGAGGGGTCTAAGCATTTAGCATCGCGGGAGGAGATGGAGCATGTCTTACAAAAAGCGAAAGCTTCTTTAACAACGCTTCGAGCCGCCATCATCATAGGCTCTGGGAGCGCTTCTTTTGAAATCATGCGGGATCTTGTGGAAAAGCTCCCTATCATGATTGCCCCAAAATGGATCAAAAGTGTCTGTCAACCGATTGCTATTCGTGATGTACTCTACTACTTAGAGGGAGTTGTCGATAAACCGGCTTGCTTCAATCAAACCTTTGATATTGGCGGTCCCGATATTTTATCCTATAGAAAGCTTCTTTTAGAAATGGCGCGGCTTCGGGGGTTAAAGCGATGGATCATACAACTACCTGTATTAACGCCTCGCCTCTCATCGTATTGGCTCTATCTCATCACCTCTACCAATTACTACTTAGCATCGGCTTTAGTAGAGGGGCTAAAAAACGATGTGGTTTGTCAAAATAACCACATCAAAAAGATTTTGCCGAAAAAGTGTTTATCCTACCGGGAAGCATTAGAAAAAGCTTTTGATAAAATCGAACAAGTGGGCGTGCTCTCTAGCTGGACAGACGCTCTTTCTTCAGGAAGAATGCGTCCAGGCTTTTTAGAGCATGTGCACCCACCTAAGGAGGGGTGCGTTCAGATGAGATTTACCCGCTCGTTTACTAAGAATCCAGAGCAGGTCTACGCATGCTTCATGGATATCGGAGGGAAGCGGGGATGGTATTATATGAACTGGGCTTGGACAATTCGGGGAATGATTGATGAGCTTATCGGAGGGGTCGGCATTCGTAGAGGGCGCGCGTCGAGAAAAAAGCTACGCATTGGAGATGCTCTCGATTTTTGGCGCGTTCTTTTGATCGATGAAAAAGAGCGGAGGCTTCTTCTCTACGCAGAAATGAAGCTCCCTGGAGAAGCTTGGCTAGAATTTGCCATTCACAAGAAAGGCAAAACCTTTTACTTACAACAATCGGCGATCTTCCGCCCTTTAGGGATTTTAGGGAGGCTATATTGGTACGCTCTTTACGTGCCCCACTATTTTCTCTTGAAGGGTTTGCTCAAACAGGTGATTCAGCGATCAAGCCATTATCCCAAGGAATAATCCTCAGGCAAATCATATGCGGCATCTAGCCACCGCGCCAATCCGGGCATAATAGAGCACATACAGGTAGCAAAGCAGGGGCACAAAAAAAGCTTTTTGAATACCAATATGATCGGCAAAAGCGCCTTGAATCAACGGAATAATCGCCCCTCCAGTGATCGCTGTGCATAAAATGCCAGATCCCTTCGCAGTAAAACCTTCAAGACCTCTTATACCCAGAGTGAAAATGGTGGGGAACATGATCGAATTGAAGAGCCCAATCAACAGTACGCTGTACGCTGCGACCATGCCCGAAGACATAATCCCCAAAATTAAAAGAATCGAAGAGCAGATCACGCATGTAGCTAACAACTTGCGAGGAGCGTACTTGAGCAATAGAACAAATCCTGCAAAACGCCCCAACATCGCACCTCCCCAGTAAAACGAGACTAGATGCCCTGCATAAAAATCATCGACCCCTAAAACCTCTGGGCTCGATAGGAAATTGACCAAAAAACTGCCGATTGAGACTTCTGCTCCCACATAGCAAAAAATGGCTAAAGCACCATACAAAAGATGGGGATATTGCCAGATGCTATCTTGATGCGCTGCACTTGTTGCAGGTATGGGAGTATCTTTTAGACTCACCGCTTTTCTTGCCAGGTGCTCTTGAAATTCCTCGTAATCATCCACCTTCACTTCGGGAAATCGGAAAAAAAGAATCACACATGCGAGCAAAAATAGAAGCAGCCCCATACAACCATAAATGACGTTAATCCCAAACACTTCTAAATCGCTCGATAAAATCAACTGACTACCAATCAAAGGACCAACTGTTGTTCCAAGAGAATTGAACCCTTGGGCTAAATTCAAACGACTTGAAGAATCCCCAGGGTTTCCTAAAAGAGCAACATACGGATTGGCGGCTACTTGCAGCAAAACGATCCCCAACGCCACCACAAAAATTGCTAATAAAAAGAGGGGAAATGAGGGCAGGTCTGCGGCAGGCAAAAACAAAAAGCTCCCCACAGTTGCAATAAAGAGAGCTAACACAATCCCTTTCCGGTACCCCAAGTATTCGACAATTGCGCCTGCAGGAATAGAACCTAGGCCGTAAGCTGCAAAGAAACAAAATTGCACAAGCATGACAGCTACGTAGGTTAACGTAAATAACGATTTGAAATAGGGAACTAAAATATCATTCAATACCGTCACAAAACCCCAGATAAAAAATAGGCTGTTCATCAACGATAAAATGATCACGCGGTTTTGTTTCTTCACATATTCTCCTAAATAACGATAGTAAATCCAAAGCTGAAGGTAAGAGAGCGCAGCTTCAGGGTCAGCGGATTATTGAATGAAAACTCCCCTACAGGCGCGCCCCGCTCATCTGCTTGAAACGTTTGTCCAGCTTTCACTCTACCCATATTTAGGTACTGACACTCCACATTCATTAAAAGATGCTCTTGTAGAAAAACATACGTACCTACAAGGATTTTATAGGCGATCCCCCCTTCGGTATGTTTTTGTGTCGTATCTTGACGACCCTCAAAGCCATGATCGTATAAAGAAATCGGGTTTAGTTTCTTGTGCACATACCCGCCGCCGCCGCCGATGAATGGAATGACTTTCGCCTCTTTGCGTCCAAAAATTTTGGGTAAAAGAAGTTTCGCTCCCAAAGTCGCTAGTTGCGCTTCGGCATTTCCGTAACCCTGCTGGGTGGTCCCTGCGGAGCCGTTTGTTGGGTAGATGTAAGCAGAAAAGGGCAGCTTACCATACTGGTAAGAAGCATCTAGGGAGGCATAACCATAAAATAACCATCCTATTCCCCCTTGCAACACAATGTCCAAAGGCCCTCTTCCATCAAAGTGGATATCTGCTTCAAAAGGCCCTTGACGATCGTACGTGTAGCTAGAGTCGGAGGACTGCAAAGTCCCTCCTCCAAAGTTCCCAAAGAAAAATAGCCCATTCAACTGATCCAATGCGGAAGGAAGCGTTTCAACAACTTTTTGCCGGCTCCTTGCTGCGAAACGGGCTCTTCTCTCTTCACGTGTTGTTAAAGAAAAAAGGGAAGAAACGATTAATAAAAAAACAATCAAAAAGGCATGCATGTTCATGATCTCTTAAATTGCACCTTATAAAAGGAGTTAATTTAAGAAAATAAATTTGTGCGGATCGTTTCTACAGAGCGCGGAGTTGCTCTGCAATACTCATTTTGCAGACCTTGATTCCAGCAAAGACCGAGCCCACAAGAGCCGATGCCATGCTGAGTACAAGAGCTTGAACGGCCATTTTTTCCTGAAATAAAAAGGTGATGAGGAACTGCTTTGTTTGTCCTGGTCCAGGAGGCATCAAAATCCCTTGATAAAGAATTCCTTTTGCAAAGAGATAGGCGGTCAAGATCCCAAGCAGGCCGCCAAACAGCCCTAAAAACAGCCCTTCATAAGCGATCAAACGGAGAACACTTGGCACCGATTCACCATTGGCTCTTAGGTTCCCAATTTCCTGCTTGCGCTCTAAAATCGAAGAAGAAATCGTATTGAAAATCCCCAGAAGAACAATGGATAGGATGATGATTTCCACAACGAAGTATTGCGCACTGAGCCAGTCCATCGAGTGTTGGTACCAAATTTTATTCAGCTCCGCAAACGAAGCTCCTTCTAGGTGGGGAAACAGTTCCTCAATATTTTCTGATAGCTGTGACCAGTAAGCGTGATCTTTTAAGCCGACAGATACGCTCTCAATCAGATGCGTGCCAAGCAAACTCTGCGCTGTCCCAATTTGCATCCGAAACATATGATTATCAAACTCTGCGTTCCCCGTTTCGAAAAGCCCGATCACATCTAAGTCTCTTTGACGCATTTTTCCTGATAAAGATTTTGTGTAAAAGCGGACTCGACTTCCCGGATGTGCCCCAATCGCTTTGGCCAATCCTTTACCGAGTAAAATGCCATTTTCTTGATCTACTAAAGGCTCTCCTTCCACAATATCTAGGCTTTCAAAAAAGTCGGCCTCTTCTTCTGCGTGAATACCTTGCCCCACTCCTGTGATCGATTGTTTTTCATGGGTCAACATCCCACTAATACTCACCCTAGGAAAGACAAAGTCTACCCCTTCTTGGGCATACAAAAATTCGGCAAGATCTGGGTAATCCTCAATCCAATGCTTCCAAGGCTCCGTGTAGGCCTCTTGTCGGTATCCTAACGTATGAAACTCTCCGTTACCCGACTGGGAGTGGATTGTACTCTCCTTAAAGTCTCTTTGGATGCCTTTGATGAATCCATCAAAACAAAAAAGAGCGCCAGAGCCGACAGCAATTGTTAGGACAATGGTCAATGTCCTGCGAAAATTGCGAAATAAATTACGAAAAGCAAAAAAGATTAACTGCATCTTAGGATTCCTTATTGATCAGCTGACCGTCACACATCTCAATCTTATGATCGGCAAAGGAAAGCACCATCGGATCATGGGTGGAGATGACAACAGAGAGGTGTTTTTCATCAACCATTCTCCGCAAAATTTGCATGATCTGCTTTCCCGTTTTTTGATCCAAATTGGCTGTAGGTTCGTCAGCCAGAACAACAGCAGGCTTTTTGGCTATCGCTCTTGCAATGGCTACTCTCTGCCTTTGCCCTCCCGAAAGCTGGAAAGGGCGCTTGTTTCGATGTTCATATAAGCCTACCCATACGAGAGCCTCTTTGGTTCTTTTTTTCACCTCTTCCCTGCTCAGTCCCATACGGATAAGAAAATAGGCCACATTTTCTTCCACATTGAGTACAGGAATCAAATGAAAGCGCTGAAAGACGAATCCCAGCTCGTTTTTTCGGATCAGATTCTGTTTTTTTTTCGAAAAACGTTTTACATCTTCTCCCAAAAAAGAGAGCTCCCCCTCCTGCGCCGGCTCAATCAACCCCAATAGATGCAAAAGTGTCGATTTTCCTGAACCGGAGGGTCCTGAAACAGTCACTAACGCCTCAGCAGGAACATCTAGAGAAATCCCTTGTAATGCAGGTACTTTTTTTGCGCCTAAACGGTAAAAAAACCAAGTATTTTTTAGAGAGAATAAAGTTTGTTTTTTCAAAAAAAACCTAGGGTTTGAATAATCCTTATTAAAAGCATAACACAAATCAAACAAAAATTTCATAAAAATTTAAATAAAAATATAAATTACCACGATTTTACCAAAGTTGTCCATGTTCTTTTTTAGCAAATCATAGCATCACAAATAGGACGTAAAAACCGATCTGCCCTACATCGAAAAATCCATTGCTTTCTTCCTTAGGAAGATCTATATTGTTTAGTAATTTTAAAAGGAGAATTCATGTCTGCTGAAGTTTGTTTCGATTCCATTAAAACCGATTTAAAAAGTTGTTATTTTTTTCCTGATGTAATTGACGCTCTACCTGAAGAGGTTTTTTACGAAACAGAGCAAACAGCAACGATTGATCCCCTATTTATCGATTGCAAAACCGCGCTTACGCTCACCCCTTCTGCGATGATTTTGAAAATTCGACACAAAAAAACGCAGGAAGAAATCGGTGTCTATGTTGAGCAGAAAGGTTTTCGCTTTAGGATCGCGAACAACGCCAATCTCAAAAACTTTGCCCACCTTACAAGTTTTTTTGATCGGGATTTACAAATGGAATTTCTCATCGAAATCTTAAAAAGTAACAACCCAATTTACGAGCTTGCTCTCCAATCTTAAGTAAGCAGTTTTAAAAGAAAAATAGGCCTCTTTTAGCTTTTTGCTAATTGAGGTTTTTATTATCTAAGTTGCTATTTAGAGAACGCTAAATGGCAAGGATAGAGCCCAGATCCTCTCCTTTTGCGCTTCTAAGAGCAATGCTTCCCCTTGGGATAAGGGGTGAAATGCTCTTTTTTCATGATTCTTACATGCTCATGCAAATAGACCTCTCCCTTTCATTAGCTAGATCTCCAAGCTAAAAATTCCACGTCTCTTAAATCGATCCTCAAAAGGGAAAAGTCGGTTTTTTGCCTACAAGCCATTTTCCGTAGGAAAAGTTTTTATTTGCAAATATACCTCAGTTCCTATACTTCTTAGAGATATACACTCTAATTTCATGAAAGGATACTGTATGAAGAACTTGGATGTACTTTGTTATTTACTCGTCTTAATTGGCGCTTTGAACTGGGGTCTGATCGGAATTTTTCATTTCAACCTCGTCGATTTTATTTTTGGAAAAACGTTCATTGATAAAATCATCTACGCATTAGTAGGCATATCCGCAGTCTATCTAATTCTTGGTCATAATAACATCAAAGGACGTTGCTGCTCCAAAAAATAATCAAAGATTTTTGAGCGGCGCATCTTTAGCCGCTCAGCAGCATATACCCTTCAAGTAGAATCACCCCAAAAGAAATGAGAAGTAGCCCGGTTAAGAGGGGCTTATTTCTATATTGTACCTGTCCCCTTTTCCCTTTTTGACCTAAAAGACTCCAGATGAGAAGGACAGGCAGGGCGCCGTTTAAAATCGCTTCCCCGACACCTCCTGCTAACTCTAAAGCCCGAAGAAAAATTGTAGGATCAATACTTGCGATAAGAAACGGAGGGAACAAGGTGACAAAAGCAAGGAAACACCGACTCTTTCCCTCTCTTTTTTGCCTAAGAGCATCTCCTAAAAAATCGATCATCGAAAAAGCAACACCAAAAAATGAGGTAACGATCGCAAAAAAGCCAAAGCAGGAGGCAAAGTAGGAAATCCAAATGCCCCCCTTTTGTAAGTATTGGAGCCCCTTAGAAGAATCTCCGCTCGTAAAACTATCTAATAACAGCTCTTTCGGAATCGCTCCGAGAATCAGGGCTTGCCAGAAAACATAGATCAAAAAAACGCTACAAGAACCAAAAACAATCGACCTACGAAGAATCTTTTTATCATATGAGAAGTAGGCTCCAAGAGAAGGAATGATGTTGTGGTAACCAAACGCGCTAAACAAAACAGGAAAAGCCCAAATCGCTAAGGTGAAGTTTTGCTCTTCCAAACGGATACTATCTACATCGTACCACCCTAGACTCAGAAGCGCTAGGTAAGAAACTCCCATAAGCGCAAGGGCAAAATAATTGAAATAATTCACCCACCGAATCCCTAAGGTAACAACGCCACCAAAAAGGAGGACAAAAATCGCTCCAGCTACCCAAGAGCTGAGCTTGGCTCCCGTGAGCAGGTGGACAATTTGCGCAATAAGCGGCGCTCCAATCGAACAGTACGCGCTCAACAAACAGTAGTAGAGAAAAACAAAGGTCACCCCGACAAAGATCGCACATTTTTTTCCAAGAACCCCCCTCGCAATGGTCACAAGATTCGCTTCTTTGGGCATGGCAAGCACCACCTCTAAAAATAGCAATCCCGTAAGACACATGAATAGAGCGACAAAGCCGCTAACAACAACCGCTGGCCAAAAACCGGCGTTTGCCGTGACAAGAGGAATTCCCAACATTCCTCCACCAACGGTTGTACCTATAATAAAAAGAGTTCCTGATACGGTGCGAAAATCCATAGCTTAATAGGAAAAGGGGAGAAAAAATCGGAGAAAAAAGAGGACAAAGAACACAAACGTTGGGAAAAGAGCGGCTAAAAGAAGAGGAATGGGAGCAATCCCTTCTTTGAAGTATTTTTGTAAAATCACGTAGCCTGCTGGGTTCGGAGCGTTCGCAAGAACAGTAAGGCCCCCTCCAGTCACCACCCCTGAAATCACAGAATAACGAAAAAGGGCGCTCGAATCAGGAATCAACGAAGTGAGATAGGCCACTGCTGCGTTATCATTAAAGGCTGTGAGAAACACCCCAAAAAGCATCACACCTTTTTCACTAAAACCACTAATTAAAGGAATTACCCACCAACCTTGCACTCCACCATGAATGATGAGCCCTGCTAGGAAAAAACCGACTAGAATAGGAGATTTGATGCTCGTGTTGTATTGGTAGGGCTTAGTCGCCCGAGTAAATCCTAGAAAAAAGAGGAGCCCTGCAATAAAAATTACAGGATGGTGTGAGTTGACCACGGTCCAGATGATGAACAGTATATGGACACAGATAATCCAGATAGGAATCGGATTGCTTTGCTCCAACCTTTCTTCTTGAATGTGGTGATAAGCGCCCGACAAGGTCTCCATCTTTTTGAATTCTTTTCGAAAAAAAAGCCAGTAGATGGAAGTAGAGAAAAAGACCCCAAGAATCGCTTTGATCCCAAAATTGTAGAACATGAATAACGAGCTCCAGTCCCAGGTTCTCGCGATGATCAGAACAGGCGGAGCTGCAAAATTGGTCAAAACGCCCCCAACCGAAACATTGACAAACAACAGTCCGATTGTTGCGTAAGATAGCCGCTTCGATGGAGCGTAAGGAAAAAACTGCCTTGAAAGCAACATCGCACAAAGGGTCATTGCGCCCGCTTCTGTAATAAAAGATCCCGTTAAAGGCCCTAGAGATAAGATAACAAACCACCACGCTTCAATCGTTCCTCCAAATACCCCTGCAGCTCTGCGCATCAATCCTTCTGCAAAATGGACAATCGGCTTCGTGGAAGCAAGGGCCATAATCACAACAACAAAAAGAGGTTCTGTATAGTCTCGGGTGTTGATGTAGGTCATTGCTGTATTCCAATTGTAAAACCCTGCGATACAAAGAAAAAGAGGAATGACCCAAAGTCCAAAAATGATCTCGACTTCCCCAAAAAAATAGAGCACTTCGCCCCAAAACGAGTAGACCTCTTCTGTCGATGCGGCGAGGGGTTGCCCCTTTTTGGCAAGAGTATTTTCCTCAAAGTTCTGTGCGATTTTAGAAATTTTCCCCGCCATGAATGTATGTAAAATCGCCAAGATAAAAATGATCAGAGTGCAAAGATGAAACCAAGAAAATTGGATGCTTTCTAGCTCATAAATGATGGAAGAATTTGTAAGAGAACCTATATGCATATTGAAAAATCCAGAAATCACACTCTATCCTAGCACGAGAGACGTTTTTTTTGCGGAAAAACTCTTGTATCTCCCTGATATTACCAAGCCCTATCTGCAGAAAACCGTGTTCAGGGTAAGAAAGAGCAGGCGCGTAGCGTTGTTTTTTTAGACTGAGAAGGGGCTTAAGCAAAGCAATTACATGGGCCGCTTTTCTTGATGAAATAACGAGAATGCGAGCGCAAGATAGTCAAAAATTAAGAGAGCTCTCTCAAATGTTCTGATTGAAAAGCTGACGTTGCAACAGACTTTTGTTCCCACAAAGCGGGCAGAGCTCGTGGAGCTCATCGCTAAGCGGATTAGGTCGTGCAATCTGACAAATATCTAGAAAGCGCAATGATTGCGCTCATCACTAGCTTTAAACAGACGCTGTTTTGCTGGCAATTTCTATAAATTCACGGGAAAACGCATCTTTCAACGCTTCTAAATTCCGCCTATATTCCTTCTCTAAGGCTTGATCTGTTTCAGGGAAACCTCTCTTAGGGATGCTTTGTTTATCTACATGAGTCCGCGTATTTTTGTACTCTTTTTCAAAGCGCGCATGTATGGCTCTTGTTCTCAAAATACATTCGAGCTCTTCCCCCGATAGTAGCTGCCACTTGCGCAAACTACGGACCGGGTACTTTTCTTCATTGTCCACAAAAGCAAATAGTGCGTGTTTTTCTTTCTTTTTTCGGAGATGGTCTATCAAATTCCATTCTCTTACGCAAGCGCACACATCCTTGATATCATAGATTCCCCATTTGTCATATTTTTGAATCCACGCTTGTAAATAATCGCAGATTTGCAATAGAGATTTAATATCTGCATATACATCTGAACAGGCGACTTGTTGCTGAAATTTTGCTTGAAGGTCTTGAGGGGTATACAGGCGATTTTTGATCAAGCGATCCCTTTGCTGACGAATAGCAGCTGCAAGGGTCATCTTTTTCAAAGACTCTCTTACCTGCTCAACCTCTGATGGATTGTTATAATCAATGATTTTTCCTGCCCGGTAGAGTAAAACCGCTCCCCCAAGGGCTAAGCCCCACCCTAAGAAAAAAGAGTAGACATAACCGACCGTTATTACACGTGAGAGCCAAAAAAACGCAACAGCAGAAGATACCGCCAAAAAAGATATAGCGTATAAAAAAATTCGTTTCACTCGATTAGAGAGCCCATAAGGCTCAATACGTGAAACCGGAATGGTTGCATTTCTTCTAATTACAGGGCTACTTACACGCATAATATTGTATCAATGTATTTGGAACATTATTATACAATATGTGAAGAAAAAATGGGGTGTACATTTTTTTTTTGTAATTCGCGCAAAATGCGTTCTTGAACATGCGGATCTTTTGTGGTGAACTCTGAAGCATCGACTACAAAAAATACGCTCTCTAAAAAGGGGAGAGAGGCTGCATCGATCAAAGAATATTTTACGCAATAATCACCGGCCACTCCGACAACATATAGCTCCTGGACTTTCTCTTTTTGCAGCTCCTTTTCCAAAGAGGTAGCGACTTTCCCAGAGGCATCAAAAAAAGCGCTATAACTATCTACCGAAGATTTGACCCCTTTCCGAAAGATTTTTTTGATCGGAAGATCTCCAATCGGCTTCACAAGCTCTGCTCCTAACGTTTCTTGAACGCAATGGTCTGGCCAAAGAATTTGGGTGCCATAAGGGGCTCGAATTTCTTCTTGAGGACGCTTGCCATGATTTGAGGCAAAACTGATGTGATCTTTTGGATGCCAATCTTGGGTAGCATATATATGAGAAAATGTTTTGCTAAGAGCAATGATCGGCGCAAACAGTCGATCGGCGCCAAAAACGGGCAAAGCCCCCCAGGGCATAAAATCATTTTGCATATCAATGATCAAAAGAGCTTTCATAGCAACACCTCCTCTACCAAGCGATTTCTTTTTTCAAAAAGGGGGGAGCTGATTCCTACAAAATAGGGGTCTGGTTGTTTCAGCGCTTTCGTACGCTCAGGAAGCCGCGAGAGCTCTTTTGCTACCCGTTTTTTGATCGTAGAAATCGAACAAGAGGGGTAGACAACCACCCCACGATCCACAAGAGGAACAAATAGGTCGATTTTTTCCCAGGTAGATGAAAGGCGTTTTCTCGTTCCTTGCGTTGGGTGATGGATCCAAGAGTCTTCAGCGTGCAAAACTCTTTTGTCGTAAATTTCATCACACTGGTAAGTCTGACCATCAAAATAACGAGCTACCTGCAAAATACCTGGCAAGGTTCTTTTCATAGGATCATCAGATAGTTTCATTTTATCGACCCACTCCCCTGCCTCATTTTGACATGCTGACAATTTGTATACCCCATCAAAAGCGGGCTGATCTTTCCCTGTAACAAGACTTGTCCCCACTCCCCAGATCGAGATTTTTGCCCCTTTTCTCTTGAGATCTTCAATCATGAACTCATCAAGTTCGTTGCTTGCCATGATTTTTGTATCAGAAAATCCGGCCCGATCTAAGATCGTACGAATCGATCTACTCAAAGAAAGAAGGTCGCCCGAGTCTAGGCGTACAGCAAAAAGAGAAAAACCTTCTTTTTTGCGCTGTTTTGCAATGTGAATCGCATTTTCTACCCCCCGAATCGTATCGTAGGTATCTACAAGAAATACAGCGCTTTTGGGGGAAATTTCCACAAAACTCGCAAAGGCCTCGGATTCTTCTCTAAAAGCCATCACCCAGCTGTGGGACATAGTGCCTCTAACCGGAATAGAAAAGAGTTTCCCAGCAAGCACATTGGACGTTGCATCGCACCCTCCAATCATGGCCGCTCTTGATGCGGAAATGGCTCCATCAATCCCTTGGGCTCTGCGCATACCAAACTCGACAACTTCATCGGAAGAAGCAGCCCATTTCACCCGAGCGGCTTTACTCGCAATTAAGGTTTGAAAATTGAAAATATTGAGCAAAGCTGTTTCTAAAATTTGCGCCTGCAAGAGGGGCCCTTCTACTCGCAACAGGGGTTCGTAGGGGAAAACAAGGCTCCCCTCTTCCATCCCATCGATGCTCAATGTGAGGCGCAAGTTTGCTAAATACTCTAAAAAGCCGCGCGGAAATAGGGGTGTCTTACCAGGGCTTTCTAAGCTGGCCAGATAGGCAAGATCCTCCTCCAGAAAGCGAAATTCTTGAAAAAACTCGAGAAAAGACCCTAAGCCTGCGAAGATGCCAAAGCCTCCTTGAAAGGGCCATTTCCTATAGGTGAAATAAAAAACCGCCTTTGTTTGATCGATCCTCTTTTTCCAGTAGCCGCAGGCCATGGTCAGCTGGTAAAGATCACAAAATAGAGCAAGAGAGTTGTGATACAGTTTAGAAGATGGAGGTAAGTCTTGTTGGGAAAGCATGGTTTTGCGTCATTTTTTTAGCAGCAGTTTTTTGCAGCAGCTCTTGTTTTTCTTTTTTTAACCGGGCAATTTTTTCTGCTACTTCTCGAGAAAGGCCCCGGTATTTTTCAGCTATTTCCCAGTGCTGCTTTGCGATCACATACTGCCCTGAGCGAAATTGTAGCCGGTCTGCGAGCATTTCATGGCGAAGCGCTTTTGCCTCATAGCCTCTTTGCTTTTCTTCTAGCCATTCGATTTCTTCATCGATGGCTCTGAGACGTTTCTCTTTTTCAGAAGAAAAACGGGCGGAAGCAGAGCAACCGAACAAAAATAGAAAGACAGAAAGAACTAGCCAAAACACTGGTTGGAACTTTTTATACAATCGGCAAAAAAAGGTTTATTTTCATTAAACTCCCTTTTTTCTTATCCTGCAACTATGTCTTGCGACCATAATCATAGTTCCCTTTTTTCAGAGAAAAACCGGCTCTTAACTAGTATACTCATTGCGACGTTATTTACTCTAGTAGAGCTTACTGGAGGGTTTTTATCCAATAGTCTCGCTTTGCTATCGGACGCTTTGCATCTGTTTAGCGATGTGGGCGCTTTAGTGTTGGGTCTTCTGGTTCTTCGCTACGCAGAAAAACCAGCTTCTCATACAAAGACCTACGGCTACGCAAGAGCTGAAGCCTTAGGGGCCTTGCTAAGCGGCCTATTTTTATGGGGACTCATGGGCTACCTAATCTACGAGTCTGTTTTGCGATTTTTTTCTCCAGAAAGTGTCCAAGGCTCTATTGTCGTCATCACATCTCTTATTGCGCTCATTGCCAATGGACTCATGTTAAAACTACTACATGGAGATTCGTTTAGCCTAACAACAAAAGCCGCTTACCTTCATGTAGTGAGTGACCTGCTCGGATCGATCGGCGTTCTTGCAAACGGTCTCATCATTAGAACGACAGGCTGGTACCGGATTGATCCGATTCTCAGCTTTTTCATTGCCTTTGTGATCATACGATCGACTTACCACACCATTGCCTCTGCGATCCATATTTTGATGGAAGGCGCTCCGAAAAACCTTTGCACCAAAAAGATCCTAAGCACTCTCAACGATCTCCCTTCTGTAGAGGGGGTCCATGATCTCCACGTTTGGTGTATCTCTTCAAAGAAGTCGTGTTTAAGTGCCCATTTAGTCACAGAGGAAGATCCCTTTCATCTCATAGAGCGCGCTACAGCGCTACTAAAACAACAGTTTTCCATTGATCACATCACCTTGCAAATCGAACACCCACAAGCCTCTTCTTGCAAGCCCTTGCGAAAAGAGTGACAAGCTTTTACACTAATTGGTATGTTTCGCATTTTCCTTCTACTGACTTGCCTGCTCCTCTCCTCTCCCCTATTTCCCTATTCTTTGCAAAAGCACCTTCTAAAACAAAAGCGTTTTTGTCTGCCGAGCGAACATGAACGAGAGATAAAATTTTTCCTTGTTGGAATACTGCG
>JBCAXK010000032.1:0-17287 GCA_038534095.1 Chlamydiota bacterium
CAAACGTTACCATTATGACTCTCATGATCAGCTTAAACAACATCTCTACAATTTTATCAATGCTTACAACTTTGCTAAGGGATTGAAAACCCTTAAAGGATTAACTCCATATGAGTCAATAGTTCAATTCTGGACAAAACAGCCTGAAA
Source organism: Chlamydiota bacterium (assembly GCA_038534095.1). Classification (GTDB taxonomy): domain Bacteria; phylum Chlamydiota; class Chlamydiia; order Chlamydiales; family SM23-39; genus JBCAXK01. The sequence continues at coordinate 150 of JBCAXK010000032.1, forward strand.
AATTTAAGATTAATCCATACCACTACACTCTGGGACCAAACATCCTAAGGCAGAGCAAAGAAGAGCTGTTTTCCTACTGATTCTTTTTTAGAGCGTTTCCTTGGATATAGTGGTGGAATGTATTTACTACTCCGCCAACAAGGATACCAACTCCACTGGTCATACATACATTGAGGAAGGGAGTTTTTTCACTCATAAAATACATAGGGATCATCGATAAGCAAGATAAGGCAATCATTTGTACTGGAGTAGACTTTGCTGCCTGAGAAAATAGATGGGAGGTTTTCTGATAACAGGTAGAGCTCCCTGTTTGTGTTGGACTAGATCGGGGTATAGAATCGGCCATATGGATTACCTTGTTTGTAAAAAATTGTTAAAAAATTTTTATCTTGATTTTTCTTAGATGGAAAATGACCAAGAAGAGCGTTACAGATTCCTAGAGGCGGGCTTGCAGATGCGCTTTGCCCTTTTCACCTTGCGTCAGAGCCCTCTGCCTGAAGGTGATCAAACAGGAGCTTGAAAAAGTATTTTAAAGAAAAAAATACCATGTCGCAAAGTAAAGATTTCTGAAAAATCCTTACGAAAGAGCTTATCTTCTCAACTTTTGACCATTTAAGACAAGGCATTTCTTCAACGTATTTGAGATCCTATCTTAGACTCAATGCATGTATTCGTTGAGCAAGTACTGGGTTCTTTTTTTCTGAAAATCTTTGATCTCTTCTTGCATCAGGGTCATTAGCTTCCAAAAAGGGTACTCCTCGTTTTCTAGGATATCGTAGGCTTTTTGGGATCCTAGAGCTTTGATGAAGGTGGAATGCCGGTGCTTTCTGAGAGCTTTGAGAAACTTTTTTGGATAAAGACTTTTGAGCATCCCAAGAAGTAGGTATTGTACTTGGAGAGGTTTATACGTTTTTTTATTTCTGATCCGTACAAGAACGCCCTCTACATTTTTCCCTTTGAATAAACCAAAAAAAGGACGAAAAGAGCAGGGCAAAAAGTAGACTCCAGGCAGTTTTTGTTCATTGCATTTCTGAGCAAATCGAGCGCCGTCCATCCAGGGGGCAGCGATCACTTTGAAGGGAAGAGTATAGGCAGCGCCGATAGAGACAAAGTTGAGTTCCCCAACAATTCCCGTTGCGCTGTAATAGAAAGGCGTATCGCTTTCTGGAATGTTGGGAGAAGTGGGGATCCAAGGAAGGCCTGTTTCGGAAAAGTCCATGGTTCTTCTCCATCCTTTCATAGGAATCACGCGGAGCGACGCGCAGATACCATATTCTTTGTTGAAAAAATGGGCCAGCTCTCCAATCGTCATCCCATGGCAGTAAGGAATATTGATGTAACCAATGAAGGAGCGGAGGGAAGAATCCAACATCAATCCATCAACCGTGGTTCCTCCCATCGGATTGGGCCTATCGAGGACAACAACGGGGATATCTAGTTTAGCGGCCTCTTCCATGATGTAAAAAAGCGTCGTCTCATAGGTATATGAGCGGGAGCCAATCGATTGGATGTCGTACACAATAAGATCCACGTTTTCGAGCATCTTTTTGGTCGGCCTGCGGGTTTGTCCAAAAAGGCTATAGACCGGAATGCCCTCCTTTTTGCTGTCTTGGATCTTCTCACTCGCATGAGCGCTTCCTAAAAGACCATGTTCGGGAGTGAAAATGGCTTTGACCGCGTAGTCTGGAGATGCGAGAAATAGATCGAGCGCAAACTCCATATTCCGATTGAAGCTAGTATGATTGATGACAAGAGCAATATTTTGGGGAGGGCCGTTTCTCTTTTCTTGAAGAAACCTATCTAAGCCGAGTTCGACTTCACCAAAGAGCATGCAAGGAAAAGAGAGAAAAAGAGCGCTCCAATGCTTCAAGAATTCGATGAGATTGGTCATAATGAGGAAGCGTCCTAACTTGCATTAATTTTATGATCCTCATACTATTTTCTCATGGATTTAAATGATAATCAAAAAAAAGCGGTAGAGCATGTAGAGGGTCCTCTACTTGTTCTTGCAGGAGCCGGTTCTGGAAAAACCAAGGTTGTGACCAGAAGGATCGCGCACCTCATGGATTTAGGGGTTCTGCCTGCAGAAATTTTAGCCTTGACGTTCACGAACAAAGCGGCGCAAGAGATGTCTTCCCGCATTCAAAAAACGCACCCAGCGCGGGTGCTCACGACCACGTTTCATAGCCTAGGAGCAAGAATTCTTCGCGAGTCGATCGACGCTTTAGGATACAAGAAGAGTTTTACGATTTACGATGAAGATGATAGTCAAAAGCTCCTAAAAAGCGCTTTTGAGGAGATTGGCCTTAAGGGGGATAAAGCGCTTCTTCGACAAAATAGAGCCGACATTTCTCGGGCAAAAAATCAGCTTATTACTCCAGAAAAGATGGAAACCTCTTCTTTTGGTAGCAAATGTTCCGAATTTTTCCCGAGGCTGTATGCTACCTACCAAAGCCGTCTACGACAAGCCAACGCGCTCGATTTTGATGATCTTCTGTTTTTGCCCCTGCTACTTTTTGAGCAAGATGCAACGATTGCCTCTTTATACCAAAATCGCTGGCTCTTTTTGCTGATCGATGAATACCAAGATACAAATTACGCCCAGTACAAGTTCGCAAAAATTCTGACCGAAAAACATCAAAATATTTTTGCGGTAGGCGATCCCGATCAATCGATCTATTCTTGGAGGGGCGCTCTTGTACAAAACATTTTGAACTTTCAAAAGGATTTCGCGGGAGCAACGATCATCACGTTAGAGGAAAATTACCGGAGCACAAACCGGATTTTAAAAGCGGCCAACGCCCTGATTGTGAATAACGAAAGCCGTTATGAGAAAAAACTTTGGAGCGGCCGTGGTGAAGGGGAAAAAGTGGGCATTTTCGTGGGGCAAACAGACCAAGAAGAAACCCGTTTTGTGGTCGATACTTTGGAAAGAGTTTGTAAAGAGCGGCACATCCCTTTTGAAGACGCGGCGATCTTTTACCGGACAAACGCGCAGTCCCGCGTATTAGAAGATGGGCTTTTAGCGCGGAGGATTCCCTATCAAATTATCGGGGGACTCTCCTTCTATCAAAGAAAAGAGATTAAGGATGTGGTCGCTTTTTTGCGTCTTTTGGTCTCCCCTTCTGATGTGCTCGCCTTCACAAGAACGATCTCTACGCCCAAACGGGGGATTGGTCCCTCGACGTTAGAAAAACTTCTCAAAGCAAGCGGGGAAGCGAACGTTCCGATTTTGACCTACCTCGAAGAGATGGAGAGCCGCGATTCTTTCCGCCTATCTAAGAAACAAAAAGAGGGTCTAAGCCAGTACCTTGAGGGCCTTAGGAGGCTACGAGCTTCTTGGAAAAAGCAGCCAAGCATCGCTCTTTTGATCGCAGAGGTGTTAAAAGCCTGCTCTTATGAGGAATATTTACGAGAAGATCCAGATACGTACGAAGATCGCAAAGCAAATATCGAGGCGCTCACCGCCAAAGCGATGGAGTGGCACGAAGAACGCCCCCATCCCTCCCTGCACGATTTTTTAGAAGAGCTCTCTTTAAGCCCATCGAGTAAGGGGACAGATCCCCATGCGGTGAAATTGATGACGCTGCATAACGCGAAAGGACTAGAGTTTCCTTTGGTCTTCATCGTTGGTTTAGAAGAAGACGTTTTGCCTCACGCGAATGCGAAGTACGGAGAGGGTGATCTCGAAGAGGAGAGGCGGCTTTGCTACGTAGGCATCACAAGGGCCCGTAAAGTTCTTTTTCTATCAGCCGCTTTAGAAAAGCAGGTTTGGGGTTCTAAAAAAAGGATGCAGCCCTCCCGTTTTTTAACAGAAATTCCTGCCGCTTTGCTAGAAAATTACAGTCCTACTGAAAAAAAGCGCTCCTTTTCGAGTGAGGGGGACGGCTTCCTGTTTGCAGAGGGGGATTGGGTGTTGCACGGAGAGTTTGGAAAGGGGATCATTCAAAAGACCTATTACACCTCTTACGGCCCTACCTACGATGTCTATTTTGTCCAAAGCGAATCGGAACGCTCTTTAGTTGCAAAATATGCCAAGCTCCAGTCTTTTAGGTGACCGTTTTTACGAGCTTTAGAAAATGGCGATACACCTTTTTGTGGGAAATGAGGTTTTTCCAGTAGGTATCTCGAATACGGAGCCCTGAAATATTTGGAATGATGGACAGGGGGGTGACGTACTCATTGTTTCCCCATCCAGGACGCCAGAAAAGCCCTACGGTTTTTCTTCTTGCAATGGTCACTGTATCGATTCCCATCGCAGAAGCGAGATGACCTAATCCCGAGTCGTTGCCGATATGGTAGCCCGATTCGTAGATGTACTTGGCCACTTCGTGCAGGGAAAAAAGTTTGGGAACAAGGAATCCCTCCTTTTCGAAAGGAAAAAAGGGCTTTTGCAGTTTTTCAATGCCAGCTAAAAGCGCAACTGTAAACCCGTCGGCTAACATCCTTCTTCCTAAAGCGAGGAATTTTTTGATGGGCCAATTTTTTCCTGCTCGAGAGCTTGCAATGTGCATCACAACCCGTTTTTCATGCTTTTTAAAGATTGCGTCTCTAGGAGCAATCATCCCATTATTCTTCGTCGTTTTATCAAGTCCGATGAGCTCCTTACAAAACAAGTAGAGGTTGTCGACAAAAGAAATGGTAGGATTGATTCTCGAGTCGTTGTAGTAGGGACTGTGAAAAATATTTTTGCTGGGATAAGGGTAAAAAACACGCAGTTTTTCTGGGGCCTGCTTTTTCCCTTCTTTGATCAGCTCAAGGACAAATTCGTGCGTATCATTTTGAAACACCAAAATAAGATCATTCTCTTCAAGAATTTGTGGAATAGAAGCGATTTGTGGATAGCAAGCGATCGGCAGGTGAGGAAACCACGATTGCAAATGGAGCATGGTGTCGTGGTAGGTAACAGTTTCCCAGTGATTTTGATGGAAGTTATTTGAAAGAATCGTAGAGACAACGCCATCGCCTAATCCTAGGTGGCAAAATACGGCTAACTTTTTTTTGGGCATTTTTTATGAGAAATTTTTCTTCATCTTATATGAATAGAGCCTTATTTCCGAAGAAGTTTTAAAAGCTATGGAGAAAAAACGGAGGACGCGATAGAAAAAACGTAAGGGGGAAAAGGCGTTTGAGTATGGGGTTTCATCAAGATCTATGGCTACAAACGAAGGGCTCTTTTTGTTTTAACCAGACGATGGGGCAAATGCATCAAGTGCTTGAGAGTTCTTCCGAAGAGCTACTGGGTGTTTTGGATAGGGCGGTTTTGGAGAACCCGTTTTTGTATTGGAAGAGGGGAAAAAGTGCCAGGTTTATTGACAAAATGGCTTGGCATGTCCCCTCGTTTTATGAGCATCTTGCTGCTCAAATCGAGGAAGAGTTCTCTTTGGAAGAAAGAGCGCTTGCTTTGGAGATCCTCTATGATTTGGATGAGAGGGGGTACTATAAGCCAGCGGGGAGCCTTACGCCTCAAGTAAAAAAAGTGCGTCAAAAATTGCTGCTGTTAGATCCTGTTGGCACAGGATCGATCTCCTTACAAGAGTGCCTTTTAACGCAGCTTAGGCATAGAAGAAAAACAGGCACGCTTAGCTACTACGTGCTTTCGCACCATTTTCAAGACTTTTTGCACCAAAGATTTGCTCTTTTATCTCGTAAATTGCACTGCTCGTCTATTTTTTTAGAAAAGGAGATCAAAAAGAATGTGCAAGGTCTTTACACAAGGCCGCGTAGCTTTTTTGATCCTACGCGCCGCGTGGTGATTGTTCCAGATATTCTTGTGCATAAGCAGTCGATTCAGGTTGATCCCCACATCCCCTCGCTCTGGGTTTCTCTTCCAGAAAAAATCGACAGGCTATCTCGGGCGTGGTCAAAAGAGGCAGCCTATTTGGAAAGCTATTTACACAAGCGCTCTACGCTCCTTACAGAAGTGATGGGCTACATTTTAGCTCGGCAAAAAGGATTTTTTTTCCATGATTTACCGTTAGCTTCTCTTGAAGTGAAAGAGGCCGCTGCGTCTTTGCAGATCCACCCTGCTACTTTCCGTCGGGTGATCGGGCGCAAATATGTCTCTTTTGATGGGGAGGTATTTCCGATGAGCTATTTTTTTTCTCGTGAGACAAAAGGGGTGTCTCAAAAGAAAGTAGCGCATTTGATCGGGCAGATCGTCACTCAGGAACCCAAAGAAAAGCCTCTATCGGATGAGGAAATTTCTGAACGATTGGCGAAAAAAGGGTGTTACCTTTCCCGAAGGACGGTTGCAAAGTACCGCGCTAGGCTTGGTATCCCTAAACAGATCCAACGAAGGCGGGAAAAAGCTATTGAAAAAGGCGAGCAGATCTACTGACCAAGGTTTTTTTCGAAAAGTGTTCTAAGAGAGAAATAGGAGCATTTTTTGGCTTAAGGAGCCCGTCTCTTGAGACCAAGAGGGTCTGTTCGAGCGCAAATTGCCCCTCTAAAACGGCGTGGGTTAACTGATCGGTGAAAGCAAGCCAACAAGATTGGGGAGGGAACTCCCAATACGATTTAGGACAGTTTTTCTGGTAATCATCTTTTTCTTTCAAAAAGTGGTGGAGCTGGAGCATAAAATCATCGTAGGTGGAGCGCGGACTAAGGGGAAGCCCTAAAAAAGAAGCGCACTTCGTCATTGTGCGGGAAAATAGCGCCTTCGTGGAAGGGCGCTTTTTCAGCGCCTTGAAAATCTCTTCGTTTGAGAACTTTTCTAATAGCTGTGAGAAGGTATCAGCTGTGATCCATTTGCGCGGTTTTTCTGGATGAATATTGGTGAAAAAACGGAGTATCCTCGCTCCGTAGACCGATCTTGAGGGGAAAGCGTCAATATGGAGCAGGTCGTTGCGGGCTCTTTTCCGAAGGTTTCTCCCCTTTTCTTGCATTGGGCGGAAGCTTGCATAATCGAGCTTCCAACTCGCTTGATAAGGGGATAAAAATTTTCCTAAAAATTCCTCTACGCCGTAGCTGTATCGGCGCATAATGGTTAAAAAAACATCCCGATCATCGGGATTTGTGGTCACAAGATTTGTAATCGAATCTTTATGTGGTTTGTAGGCAATGTTCTTACGGCCTGCATTTTCGGTTTGTTTTTGACCGATCAAAAAGGCTTGATCTTCTTTGGGAAATGCAAAGGGCATTTCGGGGAAAAATAGGATATGACCCGCCTCGAGTTCCTGACAAAAAAAACGGGCCTGTTCTGGATGCTTTTCAACCCTTGCTAAGTCTTCTTTTGTGCAGGAAATCCGTTTTGTCATGACCAGTTTACCTCTTTCAAATAGGATACAAAAATTTGCTTCCAGCGTAAATCCTTTCTTTTTTTTGTAAACACAAATTCTCGGATTTCCTCTCTGGAGCAGGTTTTCAAGAAATCGATTTCTTCATCCCTAAGTCGAAAGAGTATAGCGAGCGCGTTTTTTGAGGATAAAGGGAGATTTTTTAACGCTTTGTAGGCTTGATTCAACGCCTTTTTTCGGAAAAACAGTCTTGCTAATCCTCCAAAAAGAGCGGTTCCTAGCAATATTCCAAAGACTTTTGCTTGTAAAAAAGCGGCAGAGGGAAAAAGAAGAGTACTAGCAAAAAATAGCATGAGAAACGCTACAAACGCCCTACTTTCATACGGCTCTTCAAAAATCGCTCCAAAAATTTGACGAACGGGACTCTCTGACGTCATGTACGCAAAGAGCTCTTCATATTTATGACTACCAAGCGGGGCGCGGATCGCGTGAACGGCTTCATGAGCAAGAACTTCTTCTTTTTTCCCCCGGGTTCTTACTTGAATAAGAGTGTAAAATAGGGAGAGGCTTTTTTCTTCAAAGATCCAAGTCATCCCAAGCTGCCATGGAGCAAGCGATTTTTTACTGTAATACGCAGCGATCCAAGAGGGCACGACATCAAACAGCCGGCGTATATTTGCTTTAGAAAAGTCCCAATCGTGGTAAGGAACCTGCTCGATGAGGGGAAAAGGGGGAGGCTCCTTGGCTTGTTGAAAAAAGGCTTTTGCCCCTTTTTCTAGATCCATCACCCTTTTGTAAAAAGCCTCTTCCCCTTCGTTTGGCAGAGGGAAAATCCCTTCTTGATTGTACTGCGTGAGGGTTTTGTCGGAGAGCGCCATTTTTGTTACGTCTATTTCAATGTTGATTCAATGTTAGGGATTAGGCTCCTTCCTATGGTAGCAATTTGAAGATTTTTCTCAAAAAGTCTCTCCTGCGCAAGGGGCCGATTTCCAGGTTTTCAGGGTCTCTTAGCTTAAATGATCCTTCAAGATGGTGGGCAAAAGGCAGAGTCGGTGTAGAATATTAGGGGGCGCTAGTGCTATTTTGCCTAACTTCTCTATCCTACTTCATGTTTTCTTGAAACATTGCACGTGCTTTCATCCGATTAGTAGGAGCCTTTCTGATGAACAGAAAATCCTCGGTCATTCGAGAGAAGGGCTAGGGTTTAGGGCAGAGCTTTAGGGGAGGCTAGGGCCTTGTCTCCAAAAACGTCGATTTTATACAATGGTACCGCGGCAAGGACCCATTCTTCGATGAACCACCAGGTTTTTAAGAAAAAATCTTTAAGAGTTCTAGGTAAAATAACCCCTTACTCGATAGTCTCATTAGAAAATATCTTCAATAAGACAAAAAAATTCGGTAGTATTGTCTCGCGTTTTAATGCATAAAAACCTACAAAATAGAAAATGAGGCTCTTATTTTGTATGAGTCTCGATAAAAGAAGATACTGAGAATAAATGCTTTTTGAAAAAAATGCCTGCAAATTCTCCATTTACACCTAAAGCAAGCTTTCGTTAGTATGAACCACTTTAAAAAAAAGATTACATCCGTTTTATGACTAAGTTTCTTGTAATTGTTGAATCTCCCGCCAAGAAAAAAACATTAAAAAAATTTTTAGGAGCTAAATACGCTCTTGAATCTTCTGTAGGGCATATTCGAGATCTGCCCGAAAAAGGATTAGGGATCGATTTTGACCGAGATTTTGAGCCAGAATACGTCACGATGCCCAAGAAGCAAGAAGTGATCAAGGCGATCAAAAAAGAGGCAAAAAAAGCCGATATTGTCTACCTTGCTCCCGATCCAGACCGTGAAGGGGAAGCAATCGCTTGGCATATTGCGCAAATTCTTCCGAAAAATACAAAAGTGGAAAGAATTACCTTCCATTCCATTACAAAAACCGCGGTGTTAGAAGCGTTGAATCATCCCCGTCCTATCAACCAGCATCTGGTCGATGCCCAGCAAGCAAGAAGACTATTAGATAGAATTGTAGGGTATAAGATTTCTCCGCTCTTAACGCGAAAAATGCGTAGAGGGAAAAAGGGGATCTCTGCAGGTAGAGTGCAATCGGTCGCTCTCAAGCTCGTCGTTGATCGGGAAAAGGAAATCGAAGCCCACATTCCTGTTGAATACTGGAACATGCGTGTTTTGCTGGCCTCTGAAGAGGATGGACCATCGTTTGAAGCGCAGCTCTACTCGATCGATGGAAAAAAATGGGAGAAAGAAGCAAGTGGCAAAAAAAATGTTTGTTTGATTCAGGATGAAAAGACCGCGTTATCCATTCTTGAGCAGATCAAACAGTCAACATTTCATGTAAAAAGTGTGACGAAAAAGGAGAAGAAACGCAATCCCGTTCCTCCATTCATCACCTCTACTTTGCAGCAAGAAGCGGCAAGACATTTTGGATACAACGCAAGTAGAACGATGGGGATTGCGCAAAGTTTGTACGAAGGGGTTGATCTAGGTAGTCAAGGAACCGAAGGTCTTATTACTTACATGAGAACCGATTCTGTGATGGTTGCTAAAGAAGCAACAAAGGCAGCTAGAAGCTTCATCGAAAAAACGTATGGAGCAAACCTTCTCCCATTGAAGCCGGCCGTTTATTCTAGCAAAAAAAGCGCGCAAGAGGCGCACGAAGCGATCCGACCTACCAATCTTGAGCATGTGCCCGAATCGGTAAAAAAATACCTCGATCCCGACCAGTATAAATTGTACGTTCTCATTTGGAAACGTTTCATCGCCTCACAAATGAAACCAGCTATTTTAGATACGGTATCTTGTGATATCGAAACCGATCAGAAGATGGTCTTTCGCGCGACAGGGATGGCGATCAAATTCAAAGGTTTTTTGCTTGTTTATGAAGAAAAAAAAGACTCTTCAGAAGAAGAAACCGCTAAAGAATCAGAGCTTGAGGGGCTTCTTCCCCCGTTAGAAAAAGATCAAGAACTCTTGCTTGAGCAGTCTACTTGCGCGCAAGGCTTTACAAAGCCAAAACCCCGATTTACAGAAGCGTCTTTGGTACGCGAGCTTGAGAGGTGTGGTATTGGTAGGCCCTCTACCTACGCCTCGATCATGAACAAAATTCATAGCCGGGAATACACCACAAAAGAAAAAAACACGCTGAAACCTACAGAACTTGGCAAGATCATTGCCCAGATGTTAGAAGATCATTTCGCCTCCATTATGGACGTTGGTTTTACTGCGAAAATGGAGGATGCCCTTGAGAGCATCGCTTCTCAAGAAAGCAATTGGAAAGAGCTGATTCGCACATTTTGGGAAGACTTTTTTCCCCTTGTCGAAAAAGCGGAAAAAGATGCTCACGTTCCAAAAGTCCTCACCGAAATTGATTGCCCGAAATGTGGGAAAAAATTAGAAAAAATCTGGGCCAAGGATCGCTACTTTTATGGGTGCAGCGCCTATCCCGATTGTGATTACACCGCAGCTCTTGAAGCGCTCACCTTTGATAAGAGCGAGTACGCCGACGATTTTGACTGGGAACAAAAGTGTCATGAGTGTGGTAAAGAGATGGTTGTCCGTCATGGTCGCTACGGCCCATTTTTAGGCTGCGTCGCTTATCCTAAGTGCAAAGGCATTGTCAATATTCCCAAAAAGGGGGAACCGGTTTTTCAGCATAAAACAGCCCCAAAATGCCCCGCGATTGGTTGTCAAGGAAAGGTCGTTCCGCGTAAATCCCGTTTTGGAAAAACCTTTTTCTCGTGCACAACCTTTCCCGCTTGTGATGTGATTGTCAATGATCTTGACGATTTGGAAGAAAAATACAAAGATCATCCAAAAACAGCGTACGAGAAAAAATCGGGTAAGGGGGGTTTTGGAAAAAAGCAGCCCTTATCTAAGGAACTTTCTACCCTTCTTGGTGAAAAAGAGCTTTCAAGAGCAGAAGCGACCAAAAAAATCTGGCAATACATCAAAGAACAAGATCTCCAAAATCCGGACAACCGTAGAGAAATTGTTCCTGACGCCAAGTTTGCCAAAATCACTGGGAGCAAAAAGCCGATCGATATGATGCAAATTCCTAGAATCCTTAGTCAGCACATGGGAAAATAGGGGTCTTCTGAGACACATAGCCCTTCGATCAACCCTTTGACTTCCTCCAAACTTTTTGCGGACTTAAGAAAAATATGGCGCTATATCGATCAACCTACAAGGGACTTGGGAGTGGTATCGGGATAGAACTTGCGCAAGAACTTTGCGAAATAACGCTTTTCTCGGTAAAATGACTTTTTTGTAAGGAGGCTTTGTTGAAGATCAAAAAGTATATTTTAGGTCCCGTTTCAACCAATTGTTATCTTTTAGAAGAGGGGAGCAATTTTCTCTTGATCGACCCGTCACTAGGCAGCTTTGAAAAAATTTTTGAAAAAGGGAAGTTTCAGAGGATGCAAATTTTTCTAACCCATTCCCACTGGGATCACATTGCGGACCTGCATCTTTGGAAAGAGCATTGCCAAGCAGAAGTTTGGGTGCACCCGCTTGATGCTCCCAATGTAGAAACTCCGGGCGCTGACCTGCTCCCCTCACTCATCTCATTTCCTGGAGTAAAGCCCGATCATTTTTTCAAAGACCAGGAAGAATTCGCTGTTTTTGGTACAAAAGCTTTGATCTTACACACCCCAGGCCATTCACCTGGTGGAGTATGCATCTACTTCCCCGAGAAAAATGTACTTTTTTCTGGAGATACCCTTTTTAAAGGAACCATTGGCAACACTTCTTTTCCCACATCGGATCGGGAGGCAATGCGCCACTCTCTCGAAAAATTAGCTACTTTGCCCGATAATACAAGCGTCTATCCAGGGCATGGCCCTGAGACGATCTTAGGGGAAGAATTTTGGATCAAAAACATGAAAAAAACGTAAAACGGTTTTACAAGGAGTATAGATATGTTGATAGGGAAAAAAGTCCCCCAGTTTAAGGCAAAGGCCGTTGCAAAAGGAAAAATTTTCGATACATTTTCTTTAGAAGATCATTTGGGAAAGTATGTCATTTTTTTCTTTTATCCGCTCAATTTTACCTTTGTTTGTCCTACAGAGTTACACGCGTTTCAAGAAAATTTAGCTGAATTTGAAAAAAGAGATGCGGTCGTTGTTGGCTGCTCTGTAGATAGCTGGCCTTCACACCACGCCTGGCTTTCTTTGCCCAAAGAAAAAGGGGGAATTTCTGGGATCACCTACCCGTTAGTTTCTGATTTGAATAAATCCATTGCCAAAGATTTTGGGGTGTTAAAAGAGGATGAGGGGATTGCTTACCGGGCCCTTTTCTTGATTGACAAAGAGGGAGTTGTCCGCCATCAGCTGATCAATGATTTACCTCTTGGAAGAAGCGTTGAAGAGGCCATTCGCACTCTAGATGCTCTGATTTTTCATGAGCAGCATGGAGAAGTTTGTCCTGCAAACTGGAAAAAAGGGGCAAAAACGATGAAGCCAACACAAAAAGGGCTTTTGGAGTATTTTACCCCATAAGGTAATCGAATAGATCCCCTTCTTCAAAGACGAGTAAGCAATTGCGCTTTCGGCACACTTTTTTTGCAGATTCGACGAGCAGATAATCAGACACTCCGGGCAAAAAAAGGGCGTCAATTGGCGCCTTTGCTCGCTCTTTTTCTAGATAGCGAAAACCACTTTCGTAATGCCTTTCACTAAATCCCTCTTCTTCCACCCGGAAATACCAAACCTGCCCTCCTCGCAAAATCGTTTGCATGGCTAATCGCAAACCCCTTGTGTCTTCTGGTGGACTTCCCAGGATATGGAATAGATCTAGGAGTTCTTTACAAAGATAGGGATAGGCAAGTTTCCCTTTTTCTGCTGCGCCAAAAAGAGCAATACACACCCCTCTCATCAGTTCCCCCTTTTCCCTTTCAGATAGCCAAGGGGAGGTTTTTTTTCAAGGTGAAGAGATTGGATACTTCTCTAGAAATAGGATCTTTGGTTAAGAAATGGGGTTTTCCGGTCCAGTTCTAAAAATAGGTGTGTGTCCATACAGATTTTCTACAGAAAAGCAGGAAGCTTTGCTCTCTAACCCCCGAAAGCATCTACAGCGCACGTTTTGTAAAAGTCTTTCTTGGCAGGCCCCGAGGTTAGGTTTTCATGAGCATGAAAAAGGGTTCAATAGGGATTTGTATCTTGATAGATTCCATCAGATCCAAGCTCAGCGGCAATTTCGAGAAGGCGGTTATATTTCGCTACCCGATCTGTTCTACATAAAGAGCCTGTTTTGATTTGACCTGAACAAGTCGCGACAGCAAGATCTGCAATGAAAGTATCGGCCGTTTCTCCCGAGCGGTGTGAGATAATCGTTTGGTAATGGTGTTTTTTTGCGAGCGCAATTGTGGAAAGGGTTTCTGTCAAAGTCCCAATTTGATTGAGCTTGATCAAAATTGCGTTGCCCACGTTTTTTTCAATCCCTTTTTGGAAAATCTGCTCGTTGGTGACAAAAATGTCATCCCCGACAAGTTGGCTTAAGCTTCCAAGTTGTTTGGTAGCGTGGATCCACCCCTCCCAGTCCTCTTCGGAAAAGCCGTCTTCAATGGAATCGATCGGGTAACGTTTGATGAGATCGGAAAAATACTCGGTCATCTCTTCAGCAGTACGGGATAAGAAAGGCTCTTGCCGCGCCCGTTTTTTTTGTTCTACGTAACTCCCTTCAAGAAAAAATTCACTAGCTGCCGCGTCGAGGGCAATGGTGACTTCCTCTTTTGGTTTGTAGCCCGCTTTTTCAATTGCTTGCATGATGAAGTCTAAAGCCTCTTCATTAGAAGAGAGTTGAGGCGCAAAGCCTCCCTCATCACCCACACCTGTAGAAAGACCTCGGTCTTTCAAGAGGCTTTTCAATGTGTGAAAAATTTCCGCTCCTGCGCGGAGCGCCTCTTCGAAAGAGGAGAAATTTTTAGGACGAATCATGAACTCTTGAAAATCAAGAGGGTTATCGGCGTGCGCTCCACCATTGATGATGTTCATCATAGGACAGGGAAGAACGTACTGTTTTTCATCAGACAGGTGACGGTAAAGAGGGACTCGTTTGATTTTTGCAGCCGCTCTTGCTGCAGCGAGAGAGACTCCTAAAATGGCATTAGCACCCAGGTGTTTTTTCGCGCTTGTTCCATCGAGATCTTGCATGGTTTGGTCTAGGTGCTCTTGATCGAGAACCGATTTTCCGATGAGGGCATCTTGCAAAGGTCCTACCACATTTTGCACAGCTTTTTGGACCCCTTTTCCAAAAAAGCGGGTTTTGTCTTGATCGCGTAGCTCGAGAGCTTCTTTTGTTCCTGTAGAAGCGCCCGATGGAACAGAAGCGCTAGTAATCACGCCATTTTCCAAAGTCATCTTGACTTCGATGGTGGGATTTCCTCGAGAATCGAGAATCTCGAGAGCATTGATCTTTTTGATTTTGTCCATCATTTCCCAGAGCTTTCTTTCTGTTTACGCAAATAGCAAGAAAAAAGCAAGTTTGCATGAGAAGCTTCTCCGAAAAAATTGTTCTTTTAAATCCCTTTCTAAATGGAGTATCACTGACGTGCGCTCTTCCTTCTTATCGAGTCAATGCGCTCACCGATCTTTATGGGGTAGGAGCTTTCAAGGTGCGCGTAGAAAAATCGTGACTGAAATCGATAGGAAATGGCTGAACTATTGGACATGAAGGCCTCTATTTTTTCTTTTCATTATCGGTCTTATTTCATTATCATGCTTTCCGAATCATCCCTTTTAGAAAAGGTTTCTACTCTATGCGCTTTTTTTGCCTCCTCCCCTTTTTGTATCTGCACATTCTTATAGCGATCACGGTGCATGCACCTGAGGAACCCTACAAGGAATACTGTCTCTACGAGGATGACAAGGATATTGGGGTAGATCTTTACCCCTACATTACAGGGACAAGTTACCGGGCTATGGCAGATCATGTGATTGATTCACATAAGCCTTACCTCGATTTAGATGCGATCCATATTGGAGATAGCATCTATTGCGCCGTGTGGTATTTGCCCTGGTTTTTTAAGGAAGTGCATGATCAGATTCCCTGTCCTTATGTGCTGATCACTTGCGACGTCGATTCTTATCAGCCAAAACTTCCTGTTCAAAAAGCTCTTTTCGATCCGAAACTTGTCCGTTGGTACAGCAGGAATATGTTTTTTTCTCATCACCCAAAATTTGTTCAGCTGCCTATGGGGCAGGCGTATCATCTTTGGAGAAATTCCTTCAACGAAGCGTTTTCTGTATTTGAGGAGTATATTGCAAAGCAAAATCGGGATCGGGATATTCTTCTCTACCTGAATTTTAGCGTACGTGATGAGGGGAGAAGAAGGGTTTTGGAAAAAAAATATGCGCATAAACCCTATTGCTACAGCAGAAACTGCCCTCGAAGACCTTGTCCCTTTGAAGTGTTTTGGGAAGAGATGTCGAGATCAAAATTTGTACTTTCTCCTTTAGGATTAGAAATTGACTGTACAAGGACCTGGGAGAGCTTTGTCCTTGGGGCGATTCCGGTTGTTGAGCATTCTTTCCTAGATTCCCTCTATGAAGATCTGCCTATTTTATTCGTCCATAATTGGGACGGTCTTTCTGAAGAATATCTCACAAAGAAATACCAAGAACTGTCTCGAAAATCCTATCAGCTTGAAAAAACGCGCATCGATTATTGGAAGGAACATGTACGTAAAACCCAAGAAGAGATCCGAACCGTTGGCTGCAAAAAAAGCGCTTTAGAAAAAACGCTATTTTCTGAAGAAGATCTAGCTACGATCGAGTCTCTTTTAGAAGAAGAGGGGAAGGCGGAGCGCCCTATTTTGTATCAAGGGGTGCTAACTACGCTGAGACCTTTCCAGCTCTCCCGAAAGATCCCCTCCTTAGAGCGGATCTTTCTCGTAGATTTATGGACAAGGAAGGGCTTTTCTTGGATGAAATGGTTTGCAAAAGATCCCACTCTTGTGCAGTTTAAGTCGGTGCAATCGATGCATGGAAGAAATTTTTCGAAGGCACTGTCTATCAAATCTCCCAAATCTGTGTTCTTCGATCTGACCCATTTTCAACATAAACTACTATTCCATATGAAAGAGCTCGATGATTTTGCCCATAGTTTAGAAAAAGACCTCGAAGATGTGTATAAAAGAGTGGACAAAAGGGATTTTTTATTCGGGAACATGATCTCTGTTCCTTATGTCCAATCTGTATTAGAACGCTTGGAGAAAAAGCTACCGATTCAGGTGAAGGTGCGGGGAAATTTTTGGTATTTGGTCTCTAGATCTACGTAACGCTTTTTCCTAAACATGGGGGCTAGAGGATTTGTAGTTAGTAGCTTTTTGGTAATAGCTAGGGATAGGCAAGTCTTCTCCCTTCCCTAGAAGCCGCCTCTTGCGCGTAAAAGCCCTAGTTTCCCAGTAAGGAGGGGAAGAAATGGTCAATAGACCACCTCTTTTCTGTGAACGGTTGCACCTAGGGCTCGATTTTGAAAACAGATCCCTGATCCTCGGGCTTGAAAAATAGGTGCATTTGTTAAAACAGGGATGGGCGCAGAACTGACGCATCAAAATTCTCCTAGGAGACACTTTCTTCGAAAATTTGGAGAATAAGCAACTTTCTTTTTCTTGATGATCATCTTATTTTTTGGTTCAATTTGCTTAAGCAATGAGAGCGCCAATTTACGGAGTAATGATAGATTTGCTGCTGCATTTCGATGATGTTCTTGACAAGCATCTTCTTGGAAATGGATGTCTAGAGTTCTATGCAACTGATTTTCCACGGCCCAATGGTCCCTAGCGAGCTTGAGGAGCTTGCTTGCGTCCCAATCGAGACTTGTAATGTAATATCTCTTTTCAATTTTGACGTTTCCGTTGTGATAAATTTCTGTTTCTACTTGGAATAT
>JBCAXK010000033.1:0-16989 GCA_038534095.1 Chlamydiota bacterium
AAAAACTTCGAAAGAAAAATGGTCATCATCAAAGAGTGATCGCTTTAGATGGTAAAGCTCTTCGAGGGTTTTCTTGGAAGGTTGGAGAGCAAAAGCTCCATATTCTTTCGCCAAGTCGGTAATCAATGAGATCCTAAAAAATCCTTTCTACTATGGCATAATGCAAAGCAAGTATGGGTTGGCAGAGCATCGATATCAGCCATTGATTACTCAAGAGTTATATGAAAAAGTCCAAAGTGTGGCAGCTGGATATCACAAGAAGCCTCATAAGTCTGTTAGTCAAACCTTTGCTCTGCGAGGATTGATTATGTGTGGACAATGTGGTTGTCTGGTAACACCAGAAATCAAGAAGAAGCGATATGTTTACTATAGCTGCACGAATGCGAAGGGCAATTGTAAGAGGTTTTATGTGCGAGAAGAACCTTTACTTGCCACGCTATCAGCCTATTTCGATCAAATAGCTCTGAGTGAGAAGCAAATCGCTGAGGTCACTTTTTACCTCAAAGAAATCCATGAATCGAAAGCTAAATTTCATATCGAGAGCCTTGAAGCTCTGCGGAAGGAGCAAGACCGTCTCCAAAGGCGATTAAATCAGATCTATGATGATAAACTCGATGGTTTAATCGAAGAAAAGATGTATTTGGAGCGAGTATCTACTTATAAGGCGCGTCAGGCTGAGATTGTGCAGCAAATGGATCGTCATGAAAAAGCGGATAAAAATTTTTATATTACGGCCAATCTGGTTATGAATTTAGCCATGCGCGCTAGAGAGATCTTCGAGAGTTCTGAAATAGACGAAAAACATGAGCTTTTGAATTTGGCATTTCAGAACTTGGAACTGAAAGACGGAAGCCTCTCATTATCAGTGCGCGAACCCTTCTTGACCATGATGGAGTTTAAGAGGCGTCCGGAAGAATGGGGGCGGCCAGACTCGAACTGGCGAAGACCGAAGTCGATGGATTTACAGTCCATTGCAATTGCCACTATGCGACACCCCCAAAAAAGGAGTTGCTGGAGAAAGGAATCGAACCCTCAACCATCCGATTACAAGTCGGGCGCTCTACCAATTGAGCTACTCCAGCAAGAGATCATGGGTAGATCTTACAAAAATTGGGGATTGTGCTCAAGTCCCTTTCTGATCATTTTCTTCGAGAGGTTTTTTTTCTTCTCGCTGCTCTGCAGATTTTTGGAAAGGTGACGTTTGAGATGGGAGCACTTGGATCGCTCTTTTCCCGAGGGATCGGATCGAACTAGCATGGTTATGAAAAAGATGGGTTAAACCGGCGCTGCGAGCAGGAAGGCTTTTACTTGCCAAAAACTTCTTATTGCCTAAGGTGCTTTTCTCACAGCATTTTTTGAACTTTTTTCTCGACCCGCAAGGACAGGGATCGTTTCTACCAATTTTTTTTTTCACAAAAAATTCTCTTTCATTACAGTTTAGCATAATGCAATGTGGACTGTCTATTCTAACTTGACTTTTCAGAAAAACGCTCTAATATATTAAGGATGTTCACAATTCCCAAGCCCCCTTGGACTCTTCTTGGAAAAACATTAGAAAGCAAGGTAAGAAAGGCGCTTTTTACCTTTGATTTACTAGCAGGAGTAGATCGCCTAGCGATTGCCTTAAGCGGAGGAAAAGATAGCCTCACCCTGCTTTTTCTTCTCCATGCTATTTTAGGAAGAGGTGTCAAACCGGTTCCTTTAGTAGCGATTCATGTAAGCGGCGAGTTCTCTTGTGGATCGAGCGTCAACAAACAGATGCTATCCTCGATGTGCGAGGAGCTTGGGGTTCCTTTATTCTTAGAAACGTCGGAGCAAAAGGCAGATTCGCTACGCTGCTACAGCTGCTCTAGAGAGCGGAGACGTCTTTTGTTCGAGCGGGCTAAAAAGGAGCAGTGTTCCCATATCGCATTTGGCCATCATAAAGACGATGCTACAGAAACGTTACTACTCAACATGCTTCACAAAGCAGAGTTTGCTTCCATGCTCCCTAAAGTCCCCATGAAAAAGTATGGGATTACCATCCTTAGGCCCCTCATTTTTTTGGAGGAGAAAGAAATTTTGCGCTTTGCAACTAAGGAAAACTTTTTAAGAACAACGTGCAAATGCCCTAGAGGCGCACTGTCCCAGCGAAACAAAACAAGACAAATTCTCGAATATATGGAACGCTCTTTTCCAAGAGCCCGCTCGAATCTGTTTTTAGCAGGATCTCAGTATGGATCGAAAAAAGCCTTAAGCCCTTAGTTGTTATGAAGAACTCTTATCATCGGATCATGCCATGCACATAGAAATCATCACTTTTTTCGCCTACTTTTTTGCTCTCATCTTGCTTGCTATATTCACCTCTAAAAGGCAAAAGTCGAATGTCGACTATGTGATGGGAGGGCGCTCTCTCAATTTTTGGCTGACGGCTTTATCTGCCCACGCAAGCGATATGAGCTCTTGGCTTTTTCTCGCCTACCCAGCTCTCATCTATCAACAAGGCATCCAAGGGATCTGGTCTGCGATCGGTTTAACAACCTGTATGTTTTTAAACTGGCAATTTGTTGCCCCAAAAATCCGCACTCAGACAGAAAGCCTCCAATGCGTGACTTTAAGCGGTTATTTTGAAAAGCGGTTTGAGGACAGCTCCGGCAAACTACGGATCGTCTCAGCGTTTGCTTCCTGTTTTTTTTATTGCATCTACATTGCAGCTGGCCTCGTTGCTCTAGGCCTTTTGAGCGAATCTCTATTCTCTATCCACTATACTTTAGGCATCACGGTCGGGATCTTGATTGTCATGTTTTACGTATTTATTGGGGGCTACACAACGGTGGCCTGGATCGATCTTGTGCAGGGGCTGTTTCTGTTAGGGGTGATTCTTCTTTTGCCCTCCCTTTTATGGGTAGAACTTGATGCTTCTAGTAGCATTGTCGATGCCTTCACAAAAAGGGGCCTATCTTTTTCTTTGATTCCCTCTTTTTCCGTAACAAGCCTTTGGTCTATTGTGGCGCTCACCTTTGGATGGGGACTGGGCTATTTTGGACAGCCCCATATCGTCACAAAATTCATGGGCATTCAGAAGGCAAAAGACATCCCAAAATCAAAATATTTAGGGATTTCTTGGCAAATTCTCGCCCTTGGCGGAGCTTCTTGCATTGCGATTTTAGGCATTGGCCTTTTTCCTCAAGAACTCGCAAACCCAGAAACGCTCCTTTTGCAAATGGTCGAACGTTATCTATCCCCCTTTTTTGGCGCCCTTGTTCTTTGCGCCATTCTAGCTGCTACAACAAATGTGATGGCCGCGCAAATCCTTGTAGTCGCTACCAGCTTGGCAGAAGATTTTTACAAGTATTTCTTTGCAAAAACCTTAGCTGGAAAATCCCTTTTATGGGCTTCTAAATGTTCGGTGATTTTGATCTCGCTCATCGCATTTTTGATCGCATTTTTCCAAATTAGTTCGATTTACGGCCTTGTATTTTATGCTTGGTCAGGAATTGGCGGCACCTTTGGGCCCGTTCTTTTGTGGTCGTTATACCGAAAAAACCTCACAAGAGAGAGCGCTCTTGCCGGCATCATTTCTGGAGCGTGCATTGGAGGGATTTGGCCCTATTTTGACGCGCAGTATGGCTGGAATATCCCAGCGCTTTTTCCCGTATTCATCGTAAGTAGCGCATGCCTCTACGGGATTTCCTCTATCACACACAACGTAAGGAGAACCATTCGGTGAATAGCAAGAACCTTCCACATGTTTTACTTGTTAACGATGACGGGATTCGCGCCTCAGGCCTACGAAGCCTCTACAAAGCCCTAAAAGGGAAAGTATCGCTCACCGTGGTGGCACCTTTGCATCAAAAATCGGGATCAGGTCTCGGAACGACCCTCACAAAACCTTTGCAAATCATGTCCGATACCTACTTTGATGGTTCGACTGTCTACGCGGTCAATGGCACCCCCTCCGATTGTGTAAAATTGGGGCTCATTAGCCTTTTTCCTGAAAAAAAACCCGATTTCATTCTCTCAGGAATCAACCACGGATCAAACGCAGGGAAAACAGTGCTCTACAGCGGAACAATTGGAGGGGTGATCGAAGGGATGTTTCGTAACGAAATTCCAGGCATTGCCTTTTCGTCTTGTGATTATGACGCTCTTTCCTATGAGGATTTTGAGCCCTACATCTATCCGATTTTCCGCTACGCGCTTGAGCATCCTGCTCCCAAGGGTTCGTTTTTGAACGTCAACTTTCCAAAAAAATCGACCTTTCCGATTCAAGGGATCCGTTTGACCAAACAGGGAAAAGGGTTTTGGACAGATGACCATGACCGTAGGATTCATCCTGAAGGAAATCCGTATTACTGGCTCGGGGGCATTTGGAAAGATTATGAGGAAGATCCCGAAAGCGACGTGCACGCGCTCCAACAAGGGTTCATTAGCGTTGCGCCGATTCATGTGGAAGACCTCACAGATTACGAGCACCATGCGCAGCAGCAAGAGGCCTTCAACGGTTATTTTGGGAAAGAGCGCCTTGGGTGGTAAAAAATATTGGAACAAATATTCGAACGAGTAGCTGGATGAAAATTCAAGCGAGAAAGGCCCAGATTTTCAATCGATGCAATGTATTTTTTGCCTGTATGAGCTAGCGCTTTAAAACACCCCTGCTACTCAAAAAAGCGCCTATCCTTCCCTTGCCACGACCTGAAGAACTTCCTCTTATGATTTGATGTAAAAATGTTTTGTAGGATACAAACCTTTTCTTTTTACCTCCGATCGATTTTCCCAAGCGCGATTTTTTCTTTGCCATACCCAAAAAAAGGGAGGGGGGCTACAAAAGAATCCCCCCCTCGCAACATTTTGATAGTAGAAAAACAGAGGATTTTATATGATCGTATTTCGTTAGACTGCATTTATTTACAAGAGTGACTTTCTTGAAAGAGTAGCAAATTGACGGGCGTATAGCTCAGTGGTAGAGCTCCTGTTTTACACACAGGCGGTCATAGGTTCGAATCCTTTTGCGCCCAAATCAACCATTTTGCGGGAGTAGTTCAACTGGTTAGAGCACCGCCCTGTCACGGCGGAAGTTGCGGGTTCGAGTCCCGTCTCTCGCGAATTTCACTTACGTGCGCTTAATAAGGAGCGAAGCTATTGAAGCAGCAAGCCCCAAAATCCATTCATCAAATTTTCATGAACTATTTTTGGATGACGCTAGGCGCTTTTCTGGCTGCTCTATCGATTCAGGTCTTTTTGTTTCCAAACCGTTTAATCGATGGGGGCGTAATCGGGATTTCTTTGATTTGCGCTCGCCTGTTTGGCTCCCATTACTTACCTCTCTTTCTCATTGGATTTAATCTCCCCTTTGTCTACTTAGCCTATAAGTTCATCAGACGATCTTTTGTTATTTCCATGATGATCGCTATTTTGCTCTTCGCGGGATTCTTAGCGGTGTTAGAGGATCTCCCCTCGTTTGATGCCGATATTTTGGAGGTGATTGTCTTTGGAGGGGCGATTTTAGGACTCGGGGTAGGCCTGATTATCCGCAATGGGGGATGCACCGATGGAACCGAAATCTTAGCAATCATCATCAACCGAAAACGGGGCTTTACGGTTGGTCAAGTCGTCCTTATTGTCAATATCTTCATTTTTTCTGCCTATGGTCTTTTATTTCTTGATTGGCACGCCGCTCTCCGTTCGATGATGACCTACATTGTTGCGTTCAAAATGATTGATATTGTAATCGCTGGATTAGAGGAGATCAAATCTGTCTTGATCATGTCCTCAAAACCGGCTCAAATACAAAAACTCATCATGCATCAGCTGGGCTTGGGCCTGACCATCATCAAAGGAAAAGGGGGCTTTTCTGGAGAAAGCCGCGACCTGCTGTTAGTGATTGTCGACCGTCTAGATTTATCGGGACTCAAAGAAATTGTACTCAGAGAGGACCCAGAAGCCTTTTTAGCGATAGAAAACTTACATGAAGTCGCCTATGGACGCTCCATGAAAAAAGTGTCGAAGAAACGGAAAAGAAGGGCTGTCAAGAGTCGCTCTAAATAGAGCTCATCTTAAGAAGGCTGCGCAGATACTCCCCATAAGCATTCGGATAGCTTTTTGCCTTTTCTACTAACGTATCCTCGTCAATATACCCCATTTGATAGGCAACTTCTTCAACAGCTCCAATCATGATTCCCTGCCTCTCTTGCATCGTTTTTACAAAAGAACTGGCATCAATTAAAGAAGAGGGCGTTCCCGTATCGAGCCAAACAAATCCTTTATCTAAACGCCTGCAAGAAAGAGTCCCTGTCTCCAAATACTTCTTATGAAGATCGGTGATTTCTAATTCTCCCCGCTCGGAAAAAGAGAGCTGTTTGACGAGCTCTACTGCCTGCTCATCGTAAAAATAGAGCCCTGGAATCGCAAAAGAGGAGTAAAATGTGGACGGCTTTTCTTCAATACCTAAGACCTCCCCGTTTTCTGTAAAACGGACAACGCCGTACCTGTCTGGATGGTGCACCTGATAGGCAAAAATAAGCGCGCCTTTTGTGAGCTGGCTCGCCGTTTTTAACACAGAAGGAAGAAGGCTCCCATAAAACAGATTATCGCCTAAAATAAGCGCTACAGGCTCTTGCGCAATAAATGGCTCTGCTAAAAGGATGGCGTGCGCAATGCCTAAAGGGCTCTTTTGGACTTGATAGCAAATCTCTAGGCCAAGGGAAGAGCCATCGCCCAAAAGGGCTTTAAAGCGCGCCTCGTCTTGTGGGGCGGTGATCAGAAGAATCTCCCGAATACCTGCTAGCATTAGAGTGGACAAAGGGTAATAGATCATCGGTTTGTCAAAGATGGGCAAAAGCTGCTTTGAGGTAGCAAGAGTCGTTGGATACAGCCTTGACCCCGAGCCTCCTGCTAAAAGAATGCCCTTCATACCTTAAGAGTCCTCAGGAGAAAATGTGCACCCATTTTTTGCAAGCTGATCGACAAAATCGAGCGCATAATCCCCAGAAAGAAATTGCGCATTTTGGGTCATGAACAGATGGAAGGGCAGGGTAGTTTTTACCCCATCTATATGAAATTCCGTGAGAGCTCGCCGAAGAACATGCACCGCATCTTCTCGATTTTTTCCCCTTACGATCAACTTTGCGATCATCGAATCGTAATAGCGGGGAATTTCGTACCCTGGGTAACAAGCGCTATCAATACGTACGTGAGGCCCTCCAGGAGGAATGTAGTAACGAAGCGCCCCTGGAGAGGGGGCAAATGCATTGGCAGGATTTTCTGCGTTGATACGACACTGAATCACATGCCCACGAAAAGCGATGTCTTTTTGTTTCACGCTGAGCTTTTCTCCCCTTGCGATCTGAATTTGTTCTTTCACAAGATCGATGCCCGTAAGCTCTTCAGAAACGGTGTGCTCTACTTGAATGCGCGTATTGACCTCCATAAAGTAGAAACGGCCCTGATCGTCGAGAAGAAACTCGACCGTTCCTGCTGAATAGTATTTCGCAGCCTTTACAATATTGATCGCTGCTTGCCCCATTTTTTTTCTAAGGTGGGGAGTTAGTATTGGACTTGGCGCCTCTTCAATTAGCTTCTGCCTTCTTCGTTGTACGCTGCAATCCCTTTCCCCAAGATGGACGTAATTCCCATATTCATCTCCAATGATTTGTATTTCCACATGCCTTGGATTGGAGATCATTTTCTCAATGTATACATCAGGTATTTTGAAACTTGCTTCCGCCTCTCCTTTAGCTGCTAGAAATTTTTTGACAAAATCTTCCTCGTCGTAGGCAACGCGGATCCCTTTGCCTCCCCCTCCTCCTACTGCTTTGATGAAGACAGGAAATCCAAGCTTCTTTGCAATATCTATACCCTGTTCTGCGGTATCCACCACACCATCTGAGCCAGGAATCACGGGACATTTGACCGATTTAGCCAGCGCTTTTGCCGAAGCCTTATCTCCCAAAAGAGCGATACTTTTCGAAGATGGGCCGATAAATTTGACCCCGCAGCTTTCACAAATGGAGGCGAAGTTCGCATTTTCACTCAAAAATCCGTAACCAGGATGGAGAGCATCAGCCCCTGTCACTTCACACGCAGAAAGGATATTAGGAATTTTTAGGTAGGATTTTTTCGATGGAGACTCCCCTATGCAAATGGCCTCTTTTGCCATGTGCACATGGAGAGATTCTGCGTCAGCCTCAGAATAGACAGCCACCGTAGCAATCCCCATTTCATGACAAGCGCGAATGACCCTTAAGGCGATTTCTCCCCGGTTGGCAACAAGCACTTTTTTCATAGTCAACCAATCCGAAGCAATTTTGTACCAAATTCTACCGGCTGCGCATTTTCCATAAGAACCTCTTTCACGACCCCTTTTCTCCCAGCTTTCACCTCATTCATCACTTTCATCGCCTCAACAATGCCAACGATCGTGTCTTCTTCAACAGCATCTCCTACGCGGACAAACGGGGGCTGATCTGGTGATGGAGAAGAGTAAAATGTGCCTACCATAGGAGACTTGAGGTAGTTATTCTCTTTAGCCGCCGGTTTTTCTACAATTTTTTTAGCAATATCTACATCCCCTTCATGAGAAGAAGGGAGCGGGGTAGGTGCGACTCCTCCACATTCGACATGCAGTTCAAAGTCCCCTTTTTTTAGAGAAAACTTGGACAACCGGTGTTTATGCGCCCATTCGACTAAACTCTTGATTTCTGATAAGTCCACAACTATCTCCTTCTACACGCGCTGGATGTATTCGTTCTCTTCCGTATCAACTTTGACAACGTCACCTGTTTCTATGAACAAAGGAACGCGAATAATGGCTCCGGTTTCTAGGGTCGCTTCTTTGGTATTACTTGCAACAGGCGAAGGATCCATCCCATCCCCTTCTGCTTTTACGATCATGAGTTCTAAAAATTGGGGGAGCTCAACAGAAAAAATGGTGTCTCCGTAAAACATTCCGGTGACTTTCGTGCCCTCTTTAAGGTAATCCACTTTTTTCCCCAAAATCGGGTCTGGCACCGTCACCTGATCAAGGGTTTCTGTGTTGAGAAAAAGGTACCCCTTCCCCTCTGGATAAAGATACTCAAGCACGTGCTCTGTGAGAGACACCTCTTGCACCTCTTGTCCCACTTTAAAATTCTTTTCTATGATCTCGTCATTGACCAAATTTCTCAGCTTTGTTTTCACAAAAGGAGTGCCTTTAGCTACCGTGACTTTGATACTCGATTCGACTCTATACACATGCCCATCGATTTTGATCGTGGTGCCTGGGGTAATTTGATTGCTCGTTGTCATGTTCATACCTTGCTGTTGATGGTGCGTAAAATCGGCAGAAGATCTAAAGGTTTTTCTATCTGAAAATCTACATCTGGATGGAAAATGGCTTTAGCTCCCCTCCCCCATTTCATCTGAACAGTCCAAAGACCAAGCTCTTTTGCTGGAGTTAAATCTCTCTCTACACGATCTCCAACAACAACCGTCTGGCTTTGTAATGCTTGTTCTTCCATTAGGATTGTTTGATAAGATTTTTTTTTGTTTGTAAAATCTCCTATTTGTATTTTACAAAAAAGAGGCGGTTCTATTCCAGCTTTTTTCAGCTTGTCTCTTTGGATCGGTTCTTCCCCATGAGAAACGAGGAAAAGACGGTAGGGCGCGACTTTCTTTAGTAGAAGAAGAGCCCCAGGCAAAGGTTTGATAGAAGTTTTTGAAGAAAGAGGAGCCTTGTACAAAGAAACAAGCGCTTTTTGCAACTTTTTTTGACAGACACCATACAAGCTTGCAAATAGGCGCAGCGCTTCTCCTCCGCTACTAGCCGATGCGTTGATTTCGAAAAGTTTTTTTAAAAGAGGTGAAGAGGCTTGCTCTTCGGGCATCATGGAAAAAAACGCATTTCTTAAGCGCCTTGGAGTGATCGATCCCGACGTATCAATCAAGGTGTCATCAAGGTCAAAGATCAGCCACAATTTTTATGATCTCCTGGGCTAGTTTTTTTGAATCATGCCGGATAAGACTCCGTTTTTTAATCAGGTCATTTTTTTGCTTTTCTTCTAAAGGACCTAAGAAGTCTGCAAGAATCACTCTCGAGTCTTGCATATCATTAGAAACAAGCTCTCCTTCCTCTGAGTAGCGTTCAATGAGGTCTTGTGGGGGCATTCCATTGTTCACAAAGATGTAATCAAACACGTCTTTGGATAAAAATTGGACTAGCTCACTTAGGTAGTGACTGACCCTATACCCCGTTGTTTGTCCTTTACGATTCATCAAGTTGACAATGAAAATTTTTTTCGCTTTTGCGGCAACAAGAGCCTCTGCTACTCCCTCTACAAGGACGTTCGGAATCACCGAAGTGTGCCACCCACCTGGCCCAAGAACAATGAGATCAGCTTCCTGTATTTCTTCTAAAACCTTAGGATTGACCTTAGGGTACGGTTCTAGGTAAATACTTGAATAGCCTTGGTCGATATTCCTAGAAAGGTAAATCTCTTTTTCCCCTTCTAGGAGCTCCCGACTTTTTAATAGCATTTTTAATCGGACCTGGTGAACGGTCACCGGAAGGACTTTACCCCGAATGAATAAAATTTTTCCCACCTCTTCAACCGCCCTTTCAAAACTCCCTGTGACTTTTTCAAGAGCCGACAAGAGAAGATTCCCAAAGCTGTGCCCATCGAGCTGTCCATTTTCAAAACGGTAATTCATGAGTGAACGCAAAAGCCTACTGGAGTGGGATAAAGCGACTAAGCACTGCCGGACATCTCCTGGAGGAAGCACTCCTAATTCATCCCTTAGTATCCCCGTGCTGCCCCCATCATCGGCCATAGAAACAACAGCGCTTAATGAAACGGGGTACTGTTTTAACCCGCGGAGAACGGCAAAGTTTCCTGTGCCTCCTCCGATCACAACGACTTTTTTCATGAGGTGCGAAGGCTCCTCATGGCAGAGATGGCAGCGCCCATATCTTTTGCTTGAAAAAGGTGGGTCCCTGCCACCAAAACATCGGTTCCTGCTTGAACCGCTTTTTTCCCCGTTTCTAGATTGATCCCTCCATCGATAATGATCTTAGTAGGCAGCTTTCTTGCGACAATTTCTGCCGACAAATCTTCAATTTTTTCGGTCACACGGTACAGGAAGGTTTGCCCTCCAAAGCCTGGCTCTACGCTCATGACTAACACCGCATCTACCTTGCCAATAAACGGCATGACAAGCGAAGTGCTCGTTTCAGGATTGCAAGCAATCCCTGCCTCGACGCCGCATTTCTTGATGTAGTCGATCACATCTTGAGGAGCCTCGGTCGCCTCAATATGAAATACAATACGATCTGCTCCAGATTTGACAAGATTTTCAACAAGATCAAAAGGGTTGTAGACCATGATGTGAACGTCCATGAAAAGATCGCTGCTCCGATTGAACGCGGCAAGAGCTTTTGGTCCGATCGTCAAATTCGGCACAAAGTGTCCGTCCATGATATCAACGTGCAATCCATCAGCGCCCGCCTTTTCTACCCGTTTGACTTCATCAGCAAGATGCCCAAAATCGGCAGCAATGATCGAGGGAAGGATTTGTAAAGGATGTTTTTTTTGCATCGATAACTCTTGTATAAATTCACCGTTACTGTATGACAAGTTTCTATTCTTGACTACCAGAAATCCCTTAGGAAATTCGAAGAGCAAGGTGAAAACTCACAAAAACACAAGCAGCTTACAAGCAGATGCTTTCACTTTCTAGCAATTGAACGTTTTCAACACGTTTGTTGCGCTTGATGAGCAAACCCTTGCCTTCTACATCCTGAAAAAAACGGCGCTCTTAATCTACAAAATCGGGTCTACATCGGGTCTGCAAAATCGAGTCTACAAAAACTTGGTCACAAAGAGCTCCCTAAGTAGGGTGGAACATACCCCTCAAAAGGCTATCAAGAACCTGTCCCCATTCTTTTCAGGAAAGCTGCTCCTTCGAAGAAAAGACTCGAAACGGAATAAAAAAGGAAATAGAACAAGGAAATAGAACAAGACTGGGAAACCCTGTTTACTTGTTTCCCTCAAACCGGCGCTTTGAGAGTAGGGAAAGTGCTCCTTGTTTAGCTTGCAAAAGCATTTTTGGCTTGGATTCAAGAGAAAATAACGATAAAGTTTCTGCGTAAAAATGTATCGGTGTTTTTGGAGAAAAATCTTTCATCAAACAAAAAGCGCGTAAAGGTTTTTGGCTAAGGTTTCTTGTGATCAAAAAGCTCCCTTTAGAGCTACAAGCAAGCCCCTTCTGTTTGTAAGATAAGGGTTTCTCTGATGATGCGCCTTTTTTATAATTTTTTCAGAGAATGCCATGCCTTCACGAGTTGACCCTTGCGTAAAAAGTCCCCTAGAAAATCCTTACTACTCTTGGGAGATGCAAAGTGGCAATCCTCCAAAACTTGTACCTACGATCAGAAATCGAGCTATGGTCTGCCTGGCAAAGTATGTAACGCTGTACGCAGCTACATCCAAGCTTGCCTATTACGGCGCTTTTGCTCTATCCCATCGTTATTTTACAAAATTCGATCCAGAGCGTGGATACACTTTTCCAAGCAGCTTACAAATTGCGCTTTCCCTTACTGTGGCTATCACCGCTTCTATATTTAGTCTATCTTGTAAGCCAATTGATCGTGTCGATACAGCGCTAACACCCTACCTACGGAAAGATCTTGTTAAGCAGCTAACGCTTGTAGCTCTAACAGCCATTGCGCTCATCGAATTAAGAAAATATTCTTATTCGCTTTTAGAGCTGCCGCAACAATGTTTCATCACCTGGATTTTAACAATGATCGTTCCTCTTTTGATAGCTCCCGCTCTATCCCTTTGTAAAGAGATTTATAGCCGTCAATCTTTAGTCCATGAAGCTGAAAGATACATACAGACTTTTTTGCACCTGAGGCACTGGATGTGGAAAAAAGATTGGATCCATTTTCTAGATCAAGAACAAACTATCCACGCCGCTCTAAAAACCTTGATGAAACAGTCTTTAAAAGCAAGTAAGCAAAACGATTCTGAAGAAAAGCAACTGCTACGCTCCACCCAAAACCCGGCAAAAAAGAGTTTTAAGAAAAAAGTCTTTGGTTTATTTGAAAGACGTTTAGATAAAACGCGTCAGCCCGCTTGCTCTTTAAACGACTATCTCCGCAGCGCCAAAAAACATGAAGAAAGGCGCTCTATAGAAACCTATCTAAGAAAAAGGACTTTTGAGTACATATTTTTACTAGGAATCCTTGCAATAAAAAAAAATGCACTCTCAAAAAAAGACGTAAGGAAGGTAAATATCATCGGGGAAGAGCTCTGTCTTCCGGCAGTGTCTGACAAATCTATTCGTAAAACATTTCAAACTACAGACGACGTAAATGGGTGGATCGACGAAGTCTTCATCACGATTACCTTAACACATACAATGGAAATCGGGCCGTTACTCGAGTATTTAGAGATCCTTCCCAATCGCTTTACAAAGGCAAAAACCATCGAAAAGTGTTTATTGTTCTGCACGCTAAACTATACGATCAATCCATCTAGAGAGATTGATCTAGATGTAGAAAAAATTGCGTTATACAAAAAACTCTTCATGATTTTTCAGTCGAAAGAACTCGTCACATCCATAGAGGATTCCTCAGACCCTCGTTTTTTGGAAAAGTTTTGGATGATGACGTTTCATAGAATTCTATCTCTACAAGAACAAATCAAAACGCGTGAGAAAACCATTACATTGTCCGCAAACCTCGTAGATTTTACTCAAACTCTTAACAAGATTTTGCGTCCAAAAAACCGCTCAATCAATCTCAAAAAAATCAAACAGATCTCCAGGAAATTGCCTCCTGCGATAAAAGAGGTTTGTGCAAAATGGATCGAGGACAATTTTTCATCTAATTCAGAAAAAAAACAGAGACTCAAACCGCAAAAAAGAAAAAGCGCCTTGTAACAACCAAGATGAAAAGTACCTTTAGCGAAGAGTTCCTTTCATGGATTACTGGCCTCCACTTTTTTCACAAAGTGGAGGCCTCTCAATGAGGACGGTATCCGTAATACAAAAAAGCAGCCCTTGACTCACAGTACAATCAGTCCCCTAAGGAAAGGCTCTTACAAAAAATTAATCCTTGGATTCAAGACAAGCTCTGTATAAAGTTTTTGCATAAATAATCGGCTAGTGAAAGAAACCAACCATCTGATTGTAGAAATTCCTTAAGTGTTCATCAAAAAGGCCCGCTGAATACCTCTGGATACAAACTCCATCTTTCTATGAAAAATGCCTATACAAAAGCTCTTAAAAACACTGAGAAAAACCTGTTTTCTATTTTTATCGAAAGAAGTCTTTGATTATACCTTTATAAGAGAGTGCGATGCCTAAACCTGTAACCCATCACCAAAAAGCTTACGAAACGCTCTATAGTAGTCCTCCCTTCTTCCCTCCCCCACAAGATCGCTTAACGAACCTGTGTAACGAAGTACTCATGAATCTTTGTGACTATTTAGCGCTATACGTAAGTCCTTCGAGGATGACGTATTGCTATGGATTTGTGCTAAGTCATCGCTATTACACGCAATCTTCGGGAGAAAGTACTTACATTCTACCAACAGTACTACAGACTGTGTTTGCTTTCATAGGAGCGACAGCTGCGTTTTTCGTCAGCGCTTCTTGTAATCCTATTGATTACATCGATACTAAGCTTGAACCTTTCTTAGGAAAAGATCCTTTAAAAAAAACGGCGTTTGTTGCGCTAACAGCTCTCTCAATCATCGAGTTACAAAAGTATTTTTCTTCTCCCCTCGAATTTGGAAAAAATCTCTTATTCGGCTCGATATTTTTCATCATTTTAGAGGAAATCATTTTCAGCCCAACAGTAAATCCCCTTTTCAAATTCGTGAAAAAAGACCCGTCTTTTGCAAAGGAAGTAACTAGACGCATCAATACTTCTGTAGAATTTCTTCATTGGATGTTGCAAAAAAGTGGGGTCCCTTTCCCAGACAATGCAGCTAGAATAGATTCGGATCTCAACCATTTTGTGCAGGAATCTTTCAAAAGGAACAATTTTTACCGCAGCGCACAAAGACTGGAATCCTCAATGAGAAAAAGGTCTGCTTCGCGAAAAATGAAACCCTCAAGCATCAAAAAACTCGAAGCAAACATAAAAGCTACTTACGAAAAGGCTATGGACAAAGGCTCTCCGCCAGCTTGTTTTATCGAGCGCTATCTTGATCAACAAGAACGATATGAAGAAAATCCCAATACGCGTACCTACTTAAAAAAAAGGGTGGTTGAATACTTTTTCTTAAAATTTATTCTTATAACAAAAGCTTCTGATGGATTATCCAAAAACGATCTAGACAAATTAAATACTATAGGAAAAGATCTCTTTATCGACGAGCAGTCGATAGAGTCGATCAAAAAACACGCTAATGAACTCAACCAATTATTAGGGTGCGTAGAGCAAATCTTTATTGATATCGCTGTAAATCGCACCGGTAAGATCAAACCGTTATTGAGCTATTTCACATGGCTCCCTAATGATTTCCTAACCGAAAGGATCGTTCGAAATTCCTTGTGGGCCTGTTCCCTCAAGTATACCATCAATTCTTCTACTGGAGTGATTGACCTGCATGCGGAAAAAATAGCCCTTTACACCGAACTTTTTGCAATCTTTCAAAAAAAGAAGGCTCTAACAGCACGAAAAAAAACCTGTTTGGCAGAAAGATTTTGGATGCTCACCTTTTTTAGTGTTTTTTCTTTGCAGAGCAAGGTCTCCATGAACAACGTTACCTTCTCAGGAAGACTAAAAGAATTCATCCATCATACCGCCAGTTTGTTGCAGGGAAAGGGCTCCAACATTCCGTCCGAGCAATTAACGATGTTAGCGAAAAAGCTCCCCTTTTTAATAAAAGCGGCCTATACAGAATGGCTCAACCGTCCTCAGATCAGTGGCATGGAAGCAAAAACAGTTATGATGCGGCGAAAAAAGCGTAAGTAATGCGCTCGATTCACCATGCATTTTTGGCAAAGCTGTACGTTTTCGCTGCATGAATTTACATGAGCTACGTTTAGACTAGAGCCTCCCAAAGCTGCTAAATTTCTGGATGATTGTATCGACTTTTCCGCAAAACAACTAAGCGCCTCTCCAAATTCATGCAGGGGAACAAAGAGAACCGCAGCACTGTCACACGTTTATGGAGAACGCTTCAAAAAATATCCCGAATATTTACCAAAACTCTCTTGCTAAACGGGCAAGAATTGGCGTAAAGTATATTTTCTTATAGAAAAACAGCAAAACTACCGTTTTTAAAAGACAAGCTCTGCGTCAACTTACCGAAAATCCCATTTAGGAGATCTTGCATGCTAACAAAAATATTACCAACCTTTTTTTTTACGAACATCAGAAAGGATGCAATAAGAGATTGTTTAACGGATGACGCAACCACAAAAAATTCTCAAGATATTTTCCTTCTACCTAAAGATGACCCCAAAGGGGAAAAGTTGCTAAAAATTGTGCAAAAGATCCAAAAATTTGGTGGAGAAAAAAAAACATATATCGAATTCAGCGCAACCTATTGCGTACTAGCCAGCAAGCTACAAAAAAAACCTTGTAAATGTAAGACTGAAGAGGTTGTCAAACTCTTTTTTCAGCAAGAAAAAAAAGAATCCATGAAATCGCTGGTACCACATGCTTTACACCAGTGTAAACAATTACCCCTTTTGGACAGGCATCCTGAGTGGGCTGAGGATATACCACAAGAACTCATTACCTTTGCACAAACTAATGACTTTTGGAACTCTTTGCATATGCTACATGAAATCCATCATGGTCGGATCAAAGAAGTGTTGCCATTGTATCATTCGCCAACCTTATCAGAAGACTTTTCGACTACATCTCAAGGAATGAACTATGCGCCAAAAGATGATTGTAAAGGGGTTTTCCCCAATTTTTCTGCAAATGATTTAGAGGTAAATTTCACTCCATATTTTTATAGCGCAATAAAACACGCTATTAACTCAAAGGATCATAAATTCCCCATTCTG
>JBCAXK010000034.1:0-16947 GCA_038534095.1 Chlamydiota bacterium
GTCATGCCGAAGGCCATGGGGAGCATGAACCAGACTTTGATGAACGGAATGGCTTCGGCTCCAGAGGCCTTTGCCGTGATGATCATCGTATCTTTAGAGGCTCTTAACAAATTGTAGATGAATGCAATCAAAAAGAAAATCAGGAACATTGGAAGAAATTTTTTCAGCTCGTGGGCATGAATGGGCCATAAAAAAGAGCGAATTCTTCCAAATGATGCCTCTTCTCTTTTTTCCATCATCCATCTTCTTTTTGCGAAAAATATTGGTACACGCGCCTATAGTCTGGGGGGGAGGAAAGAAAGAAATGATTTTGAAGGTGCGTACACATCTAAATAATTTTATAAGTGCAAGACCTGATAAAAAGGTCCCTTTATTTCCTTAAATTATGAAGAAATGCCGTTTTTAGGTAAAGGTGAAGTTTATCTGTCGGTTAAAATGTCGATGCTAGGCAGGTGCCCTAGCTCGATCAGCTCTAAGGAGGCTCCTCCTCCTGTAGAAATATGGGTAAACTGGCCAGCTAGCCCCAACTGATTGATGGCGCTGACAGAATCGCCGCCACCTACAATGGTCGTTGCAGGGGAGGCGGCCAGAAAGGAGGCCATTTCGAAAGTGGTTGCTGCAAAAGGGGGGAGCTCGAAGGCGCCTAAAGGGCCATTCCAAAAAATAGTTTGCGCGCTAGTAAGGGCTTCTTGCCAGTCGGAGCACGTTTTTGGCCCAACGGCCATCCCTTGCCATCCATCGGGAATAGGATCTTTTCCGCTGATGATCTGGGTCTTTGCCGTTTCGGCAAAAGCATCGGCAATGATGATGTCTGATGGAAGCCAGAGTTTAACGGCTTTAGCCGCAGCAGTTTTCATGATTTCTCGGGCATTGCTTAACTGATCTTCTTCGACAAGAGAGTCCCCCGTTTTTTGACCACTTGCCCGAAGAAATGTATAGGCCATCCCCCCTCCAATGAAGAGACCGTCGACTTTATCAATCAAATTTTGAATAAGACCTAGCTTCGTCGAGATTTTAGCGCCTCCAATCATGGCAAAAAAGGGTCTTTTGGGGGTTTCGATGACATTTCCTAAAAAAGCGATCTCTTTATCCACAAGAAATCCTGTGGCCGATTCTCCCCGAAAGAGTTTAGGGACCTCATAAGTAGAGGCGTGTTTCCGGTGGGAGGTTCCAAACGCGTCGTTCACAAAGAGGTTGCCGAGTTTTCCCAGTTTCACGGCAAAGGAAGGGTCTATTTCTGGGTGCTCTTCCGCTGCATGAAATCGGAGATTTTCTAGCAAAAGAATTTCTTGAGGCTGTAACGATTCGGCCATTTTTTCGGTAGCAGGGCCAATGCAATCTTCTGCCATGAGGACCGGTTTTTTGATCAGGGTAGAGAGACGGTCAGCCACCACTTTTAAAGATAAACGGGGATCCTTTTTTCCTTTCGGGCGCCCCAAGTGACTCATAAGAACAAGAGAGGCCCCTTGGCTTAGTATGTACTGAATCGAGGTTAAAGCCGCTACGATCCTGGCATCATCAGCAATCGACCCGTCTTGGTTTAGAGGCACGTTGAAGTCAACGCGCATAAGAACGCGGCGGCCTTTTAACGGGAGATCCTGAAGTGACAACTTATTCATCATATCAATAAAACTGTAAATCGGAGAAACGCATTAAGTCAAGAAAACTAGCGGTTGTGTTCGCTAAGAACCCCCCAAATCGTGAGAATGATGCGCGTAAGAGGTTATTTGCTCCCGTTTGTCTTATCTAGCAGATGTTAGGAAAATGTATTTTTCGAAAAAAACTGCAAGAAATTCCGACCAGATCACAAGGAAGAAAAGGGATTGGTCGATTGTGCAAACGATCCTCCTTGCTTTCTTAGCCGGAGTTCGGATCGGATCGAAAACATGAGATCTTCATCAAAATCCTTCTTTACAGCCCATAAAAGGTATTCCAAAGGCACTTCAGAAAACCTTCTCCCTTTATGTTTCCCAAGGGGCATACGCTGCAGTTTAATCGGTTTGCGTAGGATGGTTTGGATCTGCTCTGTGGTTTTGTAGGGTTTCGCAAGGTGTTTGAATACCTCAATATTGACAATCACATCGCTCATCGCTCGATGAGCGCCCTCAAATTGAATTTGAAAGTGTTCTCGGAGTTTTTCTAGAGAATTGATCGGGCTTTCTCCATAAAGCCTTGCCATCCTCAAGGTGTCGATCCGAGAGGGATTGGGGTTGGGCAGCGGAATGTGGTGTTTTTTTGCCGCTTCATGCAGGGCAGTGATGTCAAAATCGATACCATGACCCACAATGACATAGTCCTTCATCATCTTGAGAACCTTCGGCAAAACTTCTTGAATTTTTGGTTTGCCCGCAACCATCTCTTGTTGAATCTTATGAATTTTGATCGATTCCTCAGGGATGACCCGTTCAGGATCGATCAGCGTTTCAAAAGAATCAACTGTTTGATCGAAGGTGAAAAGAGTGAGAGCTACTTCGATGATCTGGTCTTTTTTTGGATCGAGTCCTGTTGTTTCTAAATCGAGACAAACGAAGGTGTCTTTATGTAATAATCCCATGTCGTAACCTATAAAGAAGTTGTTTTTTCCCTGAAGATTCGTGAATAGAATATGGAATGAACAAGGAAATTTGTAGCTGATTTTGTAGAAAGCGGATTCTTTCTTTTCTCTGGCTCAAAGTGAGTTTATCCATTTTGGTAAAAAGGGTGAGAAAAGCAAGCTCATTATTTTGCATCCAAGCAAGCATCTCCTCATCATCAGGGCTCAGCTCTCTGCGAATATCGAGTAAAAAAAGAGCAAATTCGATTTGAGGATTGTTTTCTAAAACGCTTCTTGCGCTTTTGTCCCACATAGCGCGCGTTTTTTTGGAAATTTTTGCAAAACCATAACCAGGAAGGTCGATAAAAATGCCCCAAGGCGTTAAAAAAAATTGTAAAAGAGCGGTTTTTCCTGGTCTTTTTGCCGTTTTTGCCATTTTTTTACTATGAAAGAGATGGTTGATTAAGCTAGATTTTCCCACATTGGAGCGGCCAAGGAGGGGAAATTGAGGGAGATCTCGGTACTTCGGGTAGGCGCTATAAAAATCTTGTAAGGATTCTTTTGAGCATAAAAACGTTATTCTGTCCACGAGATTTCCCTTGTGTCGTTGCTGAGTACGCTTAGCTGAAAAAAGGTTGTTTTTTTCGGTAAAAGCGATTGAATGCGATCGGGCCATTCGATGAGACACACCGCTTTTTCTTCTAAATGATCCAAAAATCCTAATTGCACAAAAGCTGAAGGATCTTTTGGGTTCAAGCGGTAAAGATCAAAATGGTAGACGGGGAACATAGAGGGGTTTGGCGCTTCGTACCGGTGCATATAGGAAAATGTGGGGCTGGTGATGAGATGAGACGGGTAATCACAAGCGGTAAGGGCAGCTCGGATGAGCGTTGTTTTCCCCGATCCAAGAGAGCCCTCAAAAGCGCCAATCCAGCCTTCGTGAAAAAACGTTTTTGCAAGAAACTGTCCAAATGTAGGGATCTTACTCAAAGAAACAATTTGGGAAGGCATAAAATGATGACCCGAAAACTATCCAAAGATTATCCGGTCCAGGCTTTTATGTAAGGAGAAAATTCTTTAAATTCGGAGAGATTCTCCACAAAGTCTGTGATTTTTTCTTCGGTTAAGTGTTCTTGAATGAACGATAAAAGCGTTTCTTCAATCTGGAAGCGATTTTGATTTTGTACTTCGAATAGAGAGAGTTTTTTGATGTGGTGACTTTTGAAATCTTCGAGGACAGCTTCCTTGCTATTGAAGAGTTTTCCAGTAATCACAGAAGAATAGACCACCTTTTTGATCGCAGACTTGCGTTCTTTGATGTAACTCTTGATCACATCGGGGTCTTCAGAAACAAAAAACCGTTTTATGGGGAGGCCCCCAGAGCGCCCTTTGTTTTCAGGGCAAGAAGTGATCCAATTGTAAATCGCATCTTGCGGGTTCGGGTGGGTATTGTCTCCAAACACCTTTCCGGTAAATGGGCAAATGTAGATTTTTTTTGTATCTTGGTTGACGCTCTCTTTTCCAAATTGGATAGAAATCTCTGTTTGATGCCACAACTTGTTAGCCGATTCGAGCTTTTGAATCAGCTTGTCCAAGCTTTCATAGATCATTTTTTCTCTAGGAAAAAGGATGGGCTTGATTTTAAACTTTTTTTGAACAAAGAGGAGGTAAGAGCTAATTAGATCAGCCGACTTGGTCTTCTTCAAATGCATCAAAAGATGCGTTCTAAGATCTTTTGTAATAGTTTCTTTGTTCATTCACTCTCCTGAAACTGTTATTTGAACGTATTCAATGAACATTGACACGAATGATTAAGAACTACGTTACTTGTATTCTTAATAAGAATCAAGAAGTAGGCTTGGATTGCACAAAAAAACGTTCTTTGAGGAAAAGGTAGGAGAGCAAGAGGAGAAAAGGGAGGTCTTGCCAAATTTCTAATAAATTTTTTTGAAAAAAAGAGAAACTGCCTATCTGGAACGTCTATTCCCAACTTGTTCCCTTTTTCGCTCTCGCTAGAAACCTGCCTGCATTTTGTGAAGAGCGCGCACGGTTATGTGCACAGGGGCTCAAGAGTGTCAGGGCGATCGGATAGAAAAATTTGAGTATACACGATTGTAATAGACAAGCATATGATCGGAAAAATCTGCGATTACTTTTTCTCGGAAGCTTTTTAAGCCTCTTGTTTTTTTGGATCTGCTTTAGATTGAATAGAGCGAACTGTAATCCATGCAAGGTCAGCTTGTTCCTTCTTAAATATGCGCAAGGAGCTAAAAATCGCCTCCGCTCACGAGAAGTGCCTTCTGTTCTAGCTAGCTGATCAAAATCATGTAGATTCATACCTTCTCAAGGAACTGCTTTTCTGCCCCACTTACATATCTTATTTTTTAAAAATAGAGTCTACACGATTGGAGAAATGCAATGTATGATCGTATATTTTACGAAGGGTATAACTCACAGATTTCGGAAGACCGTTTTCCAGAAAATATATCTTTACCTAGGAAGATAGGCTTGAAACA
Source organism: Chlamydiota bacterium (assembly GCA_038534095.1). GTDB lineage: Bacteria > Chlamydiota > Chlamydiia > Chlamydiales > SM23-39 > JBCAXK01. Next base: position 5,050 of record JBCAXK010000034.1, read on the forward strand.
TTTTTCGGGAATTGCGAGGAAAAAAGGCGTAAAACGAACCCAAAACCGCTTCTGTATGAATGGAAATCACCTTGAAGAAATTTTTTGCCAGGAACTGTAGATGCGATCCCTCTCCCCAAGAGCGTTTCCCTTTGTTGCACTCTTTTCATCGAACTGTTAAGATCCAGAGCAGAATTTTTGTACGCAATTTTACAATCATTCTGATGATTCTATTTTCAGGTTCCACATGGATTCAATGATCGACCGACAATTACGCAAGAGCATACAATCGTTACCCGAAGAGTTTATAACACAAGAGCTTCCTTCTGACGAATTTGAAGCCATTTTTTCTTTTTCGCATGAAAAAAGTGGGTTACAAGCAATCATTGCGCTCCATAGCTTGGAATTAGGTCCAGCTATTGGTGGAGTGCGCATCTTTCCATACGCTTCAGAAGAAGAGGCTCTCGTTGATGTAAAACGGTTATCTAAGGCCATGACCTACAAAGCTGCTGTCGCAGGAGTGGGCATTGGAGGAGGAAAAAGTGTGATCATTGCCGATCCAAAAACTGTGAGAAGAGAGACGTTAGAAGCGTTTGGCACGGTTGTACAAGCGTTTTCTGGCCACTATTTTGCCGCTAAAGATGTGGGAGTTTCTGGAAAGGAACTGGCGCACATCAACACAGGAACGCAGTACGTAGTTGGCCTGCCTAACCGGGGTAGCGGCGATCCTTCGGCCTTCACTGCTTGGGGCGTATTTTCTGGGATTCGCGCTTCTTTAGAGCGCGCGTTTGGTTCTCCTTCTCTAGAAGGCGTTCGGGTCGCTGTCCAGGGACTTGGCGCGGTAGGATTTGCTCTTGCTAAATACCTTTTTTGGGAAGGAGCGGAGCTGCTTGTTAGCGACCTTGATCCTATGAAAACCGCTCTTTGCGCGAAAAAATTTTCGGCAAAAGTGGTAGCTACCGATGAGATCTTGCGCTCAGATTGTGATGTTTTAGCGCCTTGCGCCCTTGGCGGGGTGATTAGCGCAAAGAATATTCCCTCCATCCAAGCTAGGATCATTGCGGGAGGCGCCAACAATGTGCTCGACCAGGAATCCGATGCAGAACTATTGCACCAAAGAAAGATTCTGTACGCTCCCGATTATGTGATCAACGCTGCAGGGCTTTTTCATGTGCTTCTCGAGCTAGAAGAAGGGGGATATTCCGCCAAGGCCTCGAGGAACCATGCTACCAATATTCGCAAGACTCTTTCGACCATTTATCAAATCGCAAAAGAAACGAATACCTCTACGGCAGCCGCTGCAAAATCTCTTGCTGATTACAGGTTGCAATATAAAATCGGCAAAAGAACCGTTCCCTTGCAAGTTCCAGAATGATCTTTAACTCCCTTTGATTTTTGTGAATGTATCATGCTCTCTATCACCTCTTTTTTAGCAAAAGTAATTAGCCAAACCCTTTCTCGAATCTATCCCGATCTTGGGGCGCCTAAAGATTTTGTTGAAGTAGCGCCATGCGCCCGGCCTGAATTGGGTCACTACCAAAGCAATATTGCTTTGAAACTCGCTAAACTACTGAAACAGCCTCCCATCTCTTTAGCAAATACTCTCCGTGAGCACTTGCCTCTCGAAGAATGCGCTGAAAAGATCACCGTTACGCCTCCCGGGTTTCTCAATATCACCTGCAACAAATCTTTTTTATCTAATAGGCTTTCTCAGCTTTTGTCCGATCCGAAGTGCTTAGTTTCTTGCGCAGAAAAAAAACGGGTGATTGTTGAGTTTTCTTCACCAAATATTGCCAAGGAACTCCATGTGGGACACCTGCGCTCGACCATTATTGGAGAGAGCTTAGCAAGGCTCTTTACCTTCCAAGGACACGATGTACTTAGGCTCAACCATATTGGAGATTGGGGGACGCAGTTTGGGATGTTGATTGCCTATATTCGGGCGCACGTGACCGAAAATAGGTGGGCTAGTGCCCCTTCATTAGAAGACCTAATGCATTGGTACAAGAAAGCAAAAGCCCTTTTTGATGAGGATGAGCATTTTCGTAAAGAGTCCCAATTAGCTGTGGTCGCTCTGCAACAAGGAGATACTGGTTCGATCGAAGTTTGGAAAGATATTTGCGCGGTTTCGCGCAAAGCGTATGAAGAGATCTATTCCCTTTTGGATGTGTCGATTCAAGAGAGGGGGGAATCTTTTTATAACCCGCATCTAGCGCCTATGGTTGAAGAGCTAGAACATCGGGGCATGATCGAATATTCTGGAGGCGCCAAGTGCATTTTTCCCCAAGGCTTTAAAAATCGGGAAGGAAATCCTCTCCCTTTCATGGTCCAAAAATCGGATGGAGGATTCAATTACGACACAACTGATCTGGCCGCTCTAAAGCATCGCGTAGCCGTAGAGAAAGCCGATCGGATCATTGTCATCACCGATTCGGGGCAGAGTCTTCATTTTCAGCTTCTTTTCAAAGCGGCAGAAAAAGTGGGGTATTATGATCCCGAAAAGGTGCAAATGGACCATGTCACGTTTGGTCTTGTTCTCGGAGAAGATGGAAAAAAATTCAAAACCCGTTCCGGAGAGACAAAAAAACTCGTCGATTTGATCTACAAAGCCATTGAGTATGCGAGCGCTCTTGTAGGAGAAAAAAGCGGCCACTTATCTCAAGAAGAAAAGCGCCACTTGGCCAAAACATTGGGCATTTCTGCTGTGAAATACGCTGACCTTTCTTCCCAAAGACAAAAAGACTACACCTTTAGTTACGCAAGGATGCTTCGCTTTGAAGGCAACACCGCCACCTTTCTTCTCTATGCGTATGTTCGTATGTTAGGCATTGAGCGAAAAATTGGTAAAGATCTCCCAAGTCTGCTTCAGACAAAGCCCTCATTAGACCACCCCTCCGAGTTAGCGCTTGGCTTGCACCTTCTCCGTTTTGCTGAAGTAATCGATCTCATCACAGACAATCTTGAGCCGCACCATCTTTGCGACTATCTCTACAAATTAGCTGAGAAGTTTCATGCATTTTTCCGCGATTGTAGGGTAGAAGGATCTGATCAGGAAGAGGGGCGCCTTGTGTTGGTAGAAGCGGCTCGCAAAGTCTTAGCCCAAGGCTTATATCTTTTAGGTATTGATACTGTTGAAAGAATGTGATGAATCCAAGGAGGCTCTTCTCAAAATGTACTTGCTTCATGATCGGTAGGCAGGTACTGTGGCCATTTTTTGCTGAAGTGATCTAGCAATACTTTATCCTTCCCATCAACAATAGGTGCGTATATGTTTTTAGGTTCTGTTTTTTGTCCAATTCCTTATATGCTCGTTTCGGGAGCTTCTCCCGAAAAAGAGAATGATTTTGATCGATCTACGGTTATTGCTCAATTGTTCACCATCACAAAAGAGAGCCTGGCCATTGCCCTGTTTGGGGCTTTGCCGCATAATGCATTTTTGCGATTTGGAGTCAGTCAACTAGCAAATGGCGTGCCTGTGTCGTTTCGGGACATGCACAGAAAGTATGGCCTTTTCCCAAAAGGGTCCAATTATTCGGCGCACCCTAGTGTTCACTGTGGGAAGCAACTTGCCTACAACTCTGCCTTTCATAAACTTGCCGAAGCAAATTTTGGTCAGGAATCTCCTATTGTTTCTTTCGCAGCCGCTATCGGTTCTGCTCTAGCTTTCCCCAATCTATCGAAGGAAAGTGTAGCTAGCGCTGGAAAAAGTCCATCGCTGCCGCCGCGGATGATTGGCGCAGCTCACCACTGCAGAACGTTACAAAGTATGGCTAGGGGTTGTAAAAACCGGGTATACCCTCTCTCTCTAAGACTAAGAATCGTTGCTTTTGCTAATGAATGGCTGCGAGAGGGGATCTACAATAAATGGGCTTTGAATATTTAGAAGCGTTTGCCTAAGGACATCTCTCCCTTACAAAGACTAGCTGCTGTAGGTGTTGGAAGCGGGATAGCAGGAGTAGTCACCGGCCCCTCCCACGCTATGGCAACCGTTATTTATGCTAGGCATTCAGAGTGGCGCAAGTATATGCGCCTCAGGTCTATTGTTGCATCTTCTCTTCTGCGAGGAGTTACAATTGGTTCGACATTTTTCAGCCTGCAAGTTTGTAAAGAGCTGTGGAGCGCCTCTCAAGGTACACGGCAATCTTAAATAGAGGCAAGTCTATTGCTAGTGATCTTCGAGCAGGTCTTGCGCGTAGCGCAAGACCTAGACAAAGTGTTCTTTTTTAGGGTGAGGATCCCTCTTAAAAAGGAGAGATAGAGCGGAGTTTCCCTTCACAGATTTTGAGCAGATAGGTGTTCCAAATCCAACGCTTTTTCTAAAGCGTTTATCGAAGAGATTTATTCGGAGGATTTGAAGAGGACTTGTTCTTTTGCCGTTTTTGTCCATTTTTTCCGGCAGCGTCGTTATTACTCCGCATCGTTTCGATCAGCTCTTCTAAAGAGGGACGATCCTTTCCTGGCTCTTTTTGCAAAAGCTTTTGCAAAAGCTGCTCTTGAGGACGCACCATCTCAAAGCGGAAAAGATCACGAGCAATTTCTTGATAAAGCTCAAACGAGAGGCCTTCGAAACGGAGAAACGCTTCTTCTTTAAACTCGATTAACGGATCTTTTTGACCAACAGCTCTAAGATGGACATCAGAACGGAGATGGTCGATTCCTAAGAGGTGTTCCTGCCAAAGTAGGTCGGTCTTACGGATCATGAGATTGCGAATTACTTCTTGAATCACGCTGGAAGGATCTTTGTCTGGAGAAGAAAATTCGGTCATTTGCTCCATTTGCATAGCACATTTTTTCCGAAACTCTTCAAGAACTTTTTCTCGAATGAGTTCCTCTTTAGACGCGCTATTTTCTCCCGACAGTTCTTCCTCCGAAAAGTGGACCGGGTAGTGGCTCATCAAAGAAGAAAGCAGATTTTGCATGGAAGTTTCTTCTGCAAATTCAGAGCACACAAGGGTGATGGCTTTGGCGATGATCTCTTCAGCAATGTGCTCTGGATCACTTGCGTGCATCACCTCTTCTCGAAATGCGTAGATCTCTTGCCGTTGCTTATTCATCACATCGTCATATTCCAATGTGTGTTTGCGCATGCCGTAATTTCTTTGTTCGACCCTTTTCTGCGCTGTTTCGATCGACTTATTGAGCACTTTAGCAGAAATAGGTTCCCCTTCAGGTGGTCGAAATCGCTGTAAAACCGAGGTCATTCTTGGGGAGGCGAAAAGACGCATCAAAGAGTCTTCAAAAGATACGAAAAATTTTGAAGCGCCCGGATCGCCGAGGCGGCCCGATCTGCCTCGAAGCTGCCGGTCAATTCTACGGGACTGGTGGCGCGTTGTTCCAATCACGTAAAGACCACCTGCAAGGCAAGCGGCTTTTGTTAATTTGATATCGGTGCCTCTTCCTGCCATGTTGGTTGCAAGCGTAATGGCCCCTTCAATCCCTGCGCTAGCGATGATTTCCGCTTCTTTTGCGTGGTTTTTCGCGTTCAAAACGGTGTGGTGCAGCCGGTTTTTTTTCAAAATTTGGGAGAATTTTTCAGAGACTTCAACAGACTCTGTTCCAATCAAAATCGGTTGCCCTTTTTCATGGATGCTCACGATTTCTTGGATAATTGCAGCGTATTTTTCCCGTTCAGTCATGTAAATTTCATCATCAAAATCTTGCCGAACACATTGTTTATGGGTGGGAATTTCTAATACATCGAGATGATAGAGCTCTTTGAATTCGGCCGCTTCGGTCATAGCCGTTCCGGTCATGCCCGCTAGCTTTTTGTACATCCGGAAGTAATTTTGCAAGGTGATTGTCGCGTAGGTCTGGGTTTCCCCTTGGATTTTTACCCCTTCTTTCGCTTCGATGGCTTGATGCAAACCGTCAGAAAAACGCCTTCCTGGCTGCGGTCTTCCTGTGTTTTCATCGATGATGACAATTTTTTGGTTTTGAACAATGTAATCGACATCTTTTTCCATCAAGAGATGGGCCCTAAAAAGCTGTCTTAAATTGTGGGCTCGTTCTTTTCGAAGAGCGTCTTCTTTTCGAAGAGCGAGTTTTTTTTGCATTTTTTCTGCAGAAGAGAGGTCTTCTTCTTCGATTTTTTCATACTCAAAACCAAGATCAAGCATCATAAAATCATCAGAGGTTCCTTGGGATCCGCTTGCATTTTTGTTGTAGCTTGTCCAAAGATCGATCCCCTTATCGGTGAGCTCATACTCGGAAGCCCGCTCATCAACAACGATGTAAAGAGCGCTTAACGCTTCATTTTTTTCCTCTTTATTTTGCTCGGAATAGTAATAGGTCTCGAGTTGCTCAATCTCCGCCCGAATATCAGGGTGTTCTTTGAGTGTTTTTAGAGTAGGGTTGCGCGGAGTCCCTTTGCTAACTAGCCATAACCGTCCAATAGCTTCCTTGATCGAGGGGGTTTTTTTGCGGAGTTTGTTTTCTCCGATAATGCCCTCCTTTTCCAAATCTTTCTTTGCTTGGAGAGCAAGCTTACGGCAATAATCCCGTTGCTTTTTCACGATGTGGGAGACGCCTTCTTTTAGCAGGTCGTACATTTGCCGTTTATTCGCTGCAGGTCCAGAGATGATGAGCGGCGTTCTCGCTTCATCGATCAGTACCGAGTCGATCTCGTCAACGATCACAAAGTACTGCCCCCTTTGTACCTGTTCTTGCTTGTTCATTGCCATGGAATGATCCCGCAGGTAGTCAAATCCAAATTCTGAAGCTGTTCCGTAGACAATATCTTTTTTGTAGATTTCGGCGCGGCTTTGGGGATTCATATCTGTAGACAAATGTCCTACGGATAGCCCTAATCGGAGGAAAATGACGCCGATCCATTCACAATCTCTTTTGGCTAGGTAGTCATTTACAGTGACTAGGTGGACAGGCTCGCCTGTAAGCGCATTGAGGTACAAGGGCATCGATGCGGTAAGCGTCTTTCCTTCCCCTGTCTGCATCTCAGAAATCGACCCAAAATGCATGGCAATGGCGCCAAGAATTTGCACATCGTAGGGGATCATATCCCATTTCTGGTCATATCCAGATACGTGGATTTGTTCGCCTACAAGGCGTTTGCACATTGTTTTGACAACGGCGTACGCTTCAGGTAGAAGATTGTCTAGGGGTTCCCCTTCGGTGATTCTTTTTTTGAATTCAGCGGTTTTGTTGCGAAGGTCTTCTTCAGAAAAGAGCTGGTAACTCTCTTCAAAAAAGTGCACTTTTTGGACCAGTTTTTCATACTTCTTCAAGGTCCGAGCTTGGGCAGTTCCAAAAAATTTTTTTAATAAACCAAACATTGTCTTACGCCATTATTAACGAATAATTAATTATAATTGTTGAAAAATTTTTTTTCAAGAGATAATCCCTAGTATAGGCGAAGTAATTTACCTAAAAAAATGCAGGAAATTCTTGACCAGACAGGACTTTTTAGAAAAAAACTTACTATAGAAAATATGCCACTCGGCGCGATGAATTGCAAGCAGGACTCCCCCGTTTTCTTCACGTAAAAGGGATCGCTTCTATCTGCGAACAGATAGGGCACTTGTCGGCTCGATGGTTTTTTGCTGGGCAAAAAGTCCTTGCAAAAAGAATGATCTGCAAATGCAGCTTAATCCAGGTATTTTTAGGGAAAAGCGCTACAAGGTCTTTTTCTACTTGCAAAGCGTTTTTCCCATGCGATAGGCCCCAGCGCTGGGCGGATCGTAGAATATGGGTGTCTACAGGGAAAGCAGGAATGCCAAAGCCTTGAGACAGGACTACAGAGGCTGTTTTTCTCCCTACGCCAGGTAGAGTAATCAGCTCTTCTAAGGTATTTGGCACGCTTCCTTGAAATTGTTCTACGAGCATTTTTGAGAGTAAAACAAGGGCTTTCGATTTTTTGGGAGCAAGGCCCAAACGTTTGATGATCCCGTAAACCTTTTCTTCTTTTTGTCTAGCCATTTTTGCAGGCGTGTCTGCTAGGGCAAATAACGTGGGAGTGACCAAATTCACAGCTTTGTCTGTGCACTGCGCAGACAAGACGACTGCAACAAGGAGGGTAAACAGGCTTGTATGGGTTAGCGCGGGCTCAGGGTTTGGAATGTGCTCATCGAGCACTTTTTGAATCCACTCGCTCCGTTTCATTTGCCTACACAAAATTGGGAGAAAATTGAGGAAAGCAGATCTTCGGTCACGTTGGTTCCGATCAAACGAGCAAGAGCGTTTAAGCAATCCTGCAAATCGACCCCTAAAAACTCAAAGGACATTCCCCCTTCCAGTCCTGCAAGGACCGTTTCAAGGCAGGAGATGGCGTCTTGTAAACAGGTTTGATGCCGTTTTTCGGTGATGATGAGCGGATAAGATTCAGGAGGGTTCTCCCAAGCAATGGCTTTGAACAGGTTTTCTAAGGTAGCAAGGCCTTCTCCTGTTTTTGCCGACATGTAGAGCTGATAGGGGAATCTTGGATCAAAAGAGGGTTTTGCAAGGTCTGCTTTGTTCCATACCAGGATCGTTTTTTCTGGAGATGATTGCTCAAGTAAAGAAAGAACTTCGTCGCTTTTTGGTGAAGACCCGTCAATCACTAGCAGGTGGAAATCGGCTTTTTGAGCCGCTTCTTTCGATCTCCTGATCCCTTCTTTTTCGATAGGGCAAAGACCTTCTCGTATTCCAGCGGTATCGATCAAGGCAAAATGATGGGCGCCTAAGACAAATTTTTCTTCGATGAAGTCTCTTGTTGTTCCTGGCGCGCTTGTCACAATCGCCCGCTCTTTTCGTAGCAAAGTATTTAAAAGAGAGGATTTCCCTGCATTAGGCGCTCCGATGAGGCAAAAAGAGGCGCCTTCTCGGATTTTTTTTCCATCTTGAAATGAACTGAGCAGTTCTTGCATTTCCTGAAGAATGTTACGTATCTGATCTTTGATCTCTTGACTGGTCGCGAAAGAGAGCCCCTCTTCCGGGAAGTCGATCGCGGCGGCAAACACGGCGCCAATATCGGTCAAAGCGGTTTGGAAGGAGCCAATTTTTTTTGATAAAGCCCCCTCTAAGTGGTCTTTTGCGCAGGATGCAGCAAGGACGTTTTCTGAAGAAATGAGGCTTTGTACCGCTTCTGCTTGCATGAGATCGATTTTTCCATTTTGAAACGCTCTAAAAGTGAACTCTCCACCTTTAGCTGGCGTTGCTCCGCATTCTACAAGCTCATGCACAATTTCCTTCGTAATCACTGGGGAGCCGTGACAAAAAATTTCTACAATATCTTCTCCCGTATAACTATTAGGCCCCCTCATGGGTAGGAGCAGTACTTGGTCGATCACCTTCCGGGTGGTTTTCCCAATGAACTCTCCATAGAGAGCTTTGTGAGAGACTGGTGAGAGGATGTTTTTAGAAAAAACCTCATTCGCAATCGATAACGCCTCTTTCCCCGAGAGGCGAATCCCCGCAACGGCGCCTTTTCCAGGCGGAGTAATGATTGCAACAATGGTAGAAGAATGATTCATGGACCTATTTTAGACGATGTAGCTGTTTTTATCTGTAAAAAATGGCGGAAAAATTTCTCTCATGGTTTCTTGGATGCTTTGTGAGATGGGGTTGCGTCTTATTTGTCGAATTCCTTGATAATCAATGACTTGCAAAGAAAAATAATGCGGAGCATCGCTATTTTTGGGCAAAAGCAAGGAGCACCTAGAGATGGTGTTTTTCGCGTTCGTAGCGAAGTTTTTGTACATCGCGCTGATTATACCTGCTCTTACACAAACAGGAAAAGGTGCGCATAGGCCGTTTCTTGAAAGCTTTTTTCTAGAAACCTCGTAAAATACTATTTTCTGCATAAAGCCTTTTATTTCAAAAATATCAATTGACAAAAGATTTTATTTAATGCATAAACTTTCCGATTTTTCCCAAGAATTTTCATTGCTTTTAGGTTAGGTACACGTATCTCAAACCGCGGCAGTGATGGGCAAAGAAATACGGTAACAAAATACGGGGAATCGTCTGCATGAGTATCGAAAGATGCGCAACAGAGCAACCATTTTCGCAAGATTTTATCACAGCTGTGATGTGTTTGTCAGGGCCGAACGATCTAAGAAGTTCTTTTTTTCCACTGAACGTACCAAAACTACATCTTGTTTTAAAATCTGTAGGCCTCCGTATTGCATCATTTCTTCATCCTGTTGGGGCTAGTGCCCAAGAAAAAGAAGAAATGCATTTTTGCGTACGAGAAATGAGTAAAAGCGATGGTAAGAATTACGGATTTTTTCAAAGGGTTCTCCAAAAGAACGTAAAACGCAAGTTTGTTGTCCGATTGTTGCCTCAAAAGGATGTACAAGAAAGGTATGTTTTTCGATTAAATAAGTGGATTGAAGAAAGCCTTCAATACACAGTCTCTCCAATCTCTATTGCTGATCTGTACCGGATGGTCAATTGTGTGTACACAGATGAGTGCAACCATACATGGGAAACAAGCGAAGAGAAAGGGGGCGCTTCTTCGAAAAAAAGTCAGTCAATCTTGATCAGGAATTGTATTGCTTGTGCTCTTAAGCGATTTGCTCGTCTAAATGTTTGCATGAAGACAGTGATCGTTCATAATGGCGTGAAATATAGGCCTGCCTACCAGTTGCTTTCTCCTAAAATTTTCCATCAAAACCGTAACAAACAATCTAGCATCAACACGAAGTTTTTTTTGTCTCCGCAAGCAGCTCTTGCGCTCCGAAGTGATGAGACATATCTTAATCTATCTGATCGTCAAATAGGATGTATTTCAAAAGAAATCAATACTTTAACGAATTTGGAAGAACTAGAACTACAGAATAATCGATTGAAATCTATTCCGAATATATCAGGTCTTCAATCTTTAGTTTTTTGTGATTTAGGGGGTAATGAACTCACATCTCTTGAAGGAATAGAGAGGTTAAAGTTTTTGCAAAAATTACATGTATACCATAATCGATTACCATCTTTGCCTGAGGAAATAACAGCTTTAACGAATTTGGGAGCGCTGCAGGTAAACAACAATGCGTTAAAATCGCTTCCTAAAAAAATAGGCAAGCTATCGTCTTTGTACTACTTAAACTTCGCACATAACCATCTTCCATCTCTTCCTGAAGAAATACAAACCTTAGACAACTTGGAACGATTGCGTTTAGAGCACAATGAATTGAATTCGCTTCCTAAAGGAATAGGTGGGCTATCGTCTTTGTACTATTTAAATTTGGGCGGTAACCATCTTCGATCTCTCCCCAAAGAAATCGGGAATCTTGGATCTTTAGAGAATCTACGTGTGCGCAACAACGCATTGACATCTCTCCCTGAAGAAATTGGGAATCTTGGATCTTTAGAGGTATTCGATGCATCTGGCAATGAATTGAAAGCTCTTCCAGAGCAAATAGGAAATTTAAAGAGTTTGGAAGAGCTCAATATTAGTAAGAATCAGTTGCCATCTATTCCAAATAAGAGCATAGGAAATCTTGCTCGTTTGCAAAAATTCTATGCGCAGAAAAATCAATTGAGATTTCTTCCTACAGACATAGGAGAGTGCAAACGTTTAAATAGGCTGAATGTGGCATTTAATGAGTTGCCATCTATTCCAAAAGAGATAGGGCGTATCCATTCGTTAAAATCCTTTGATTGTAATGACAATCGATGTAAGGGTATTCCCGAAGAAATTTGCTTATTGCCAAATTTGAAGGAAGCATATTTTGGAGGAGAAAAACTCACCGACATTTCTCGCATATTAGAGATGAAGCATTTGCGGGAATTGAGCTTGTCCAATAGCCGATTGCCATACATTCCTGATGAAAAAATAGGTGCATTCAGGGAGTTAGAAAAATTATTTTTAAAGAATGTCGGGTTGCAACGTATACCTAAAGGATTAGTAAGCCTAAGAACCCGTTTAAAATCTTTTTAAAAGAAGGGCAGCAAAGGCGAAAACAACCATGTGTAGGCTTGTATTGAGCT
>JBCAXK010000035.1:0-16007 GCA_038534095.1 Chlamydiota bacterium
ATAAAAAGATTACCTTGCAATATAAAAAATATAACAATTCCTAGAGTTATTATCTGTAAGATTCTTTTTTGATCTGAGTAAAAGAATTTCTTTTCGCCTGCCAAGAGCTACGTTACCTCTATTCCATAATCGGTAAGAGATGGCCTCCCATAACGCAAAATCATAGAAAGGACTTTTACTCTAAAAGACACTTTTTACTGCGTAAAATAAAGAATTGTAAAATTTTACGCCAACTACAAAAGAGCAAAATGTCCTTTGCAATGATTCACGATCTCGTCAATACTTTACCTAGATCTAAGTAGAAATACCCTATTGATGAAAAGTCTCCTGAAACTGTAGCCCATGAAAAAAAACGACGAAGTGCAAAAAGAACCAAAGAATGTTTTAGGCACGCGGCTTGCGCCCTGTTGCCACTCCCCAAAGACTGGTTATTTCCGAGATGGCTATTGCCGCGCCGATGCTAGCGACCATGGCCGGCACGTTGTCTGCGCTAAGATGACTCGTACGTTTTTAGCTTTTACAAAAAAACGGGGCAATGATCTTTCTACTCCTCGGCCAGAATGGGGATTCCCAGGCTTAAAGCCGGGTGACTTTTGGTGTCTATGCGCCTTTCGCTGGAAAGAAGCTTGGGAACATCAGGTAGCGCCCCCTGTGATTTTAGCAGCGTGCGCAGAATCTGCGTTACAAGTCGTCTCTTTAGAGGCGCTTCGCAAGTACGCTATTTAAGCTAGGCAAAGCGAATGAAAGGGTGCGGTTTCCAGTTTGATACAACCTATATGGCTCTACCTAGTCAGCTATTTACCAAAGGCAGACCAGACCAAGCCCCCTCCCCTAAGATCGTTATGCTCAATAGCGCGCTTGCCACATCGATGGGCCTAACCTTTTCTCACCTGACCAAAAAGGAACAGGCAGAACTCTTTTCTGGCAGCCGCCTTCCGAAAGGCGCAGAGCCTTTCTCTCAGGCGTACGCTGGACACCAGTTTGGATACTTCAACATTTTAGGCGATGGTCGCGCTCATGTTTGGGGAGAACATCTTGGACCAGACGGGGAAAGATACGATATCCAATCTAAGGGCTCTGGGCGCACCCCCTATTCAAGAGGTGGGGATGGTAAAGCAACGCTTGGTCCCATGCTACGTGAATACCTAATATCCGAAGCGATGCATCATTTAAAGATCCCAACGACGCGAAGCCTCGCTGTTGTCACAACAGGAGAGCCCATTCTCCGAGAAGAACTCCTCCCTGGAGCTCTACTGACCCGCGTGGCTAGCTCCCACCTGCGCGTTGGCACATTTTCCTTCGCAGCAAATAAGCTAGGTGAAAAAGTCGCAGAAAAGCTTATCGATTATACCATAGAGCGCCACTATCCTGCCTTGATCGGAAGCCGTAATAAAGCACTAGCGCTTCTTGAAATGGTCATGGACAAGCAGGCTGAGCTCATCACACATTGGATGCGCGTCGGATTTATCCATGGGGTCATGAATACCGATAACATGAGCCTTTCTGGGGAAACCCTCGATTACGGCCCCTGCGCTTTTATGGATACCTACGATCCTCATACCGTCTTTAGTTCCATTGATGATTTAGGCCGTTACGCCTATGCTAACCAGCCAAAAATCGCTCAGTGGAATCTTGCGAGGCTCGCCGAAGCGCTTTTACCTTGGATTGACCATAACACCAGCCATGCTACCCATTTAGCGACAGAAATCATCGAACAATTCCCAAAAATTTATCACAAAAAATGGCTAACCATGATGCGCTCTAAGCTCGGATTATTTGGAGAGCAAAAAAGCGATGAGCCTCTTATTGTGGACCTGCTCGACTGGCTAAACAACAATCACGCCGATTACACAAATACATTTTGGGATATCAGCCAAAAAGCTCAGCCAATAGGAGGGCTCTACGCAGGCAAAAGCTTTCAAGCGTGGTATCTTCGCTGGCAAGATAGACGCAAGCAAAATAGAAAGCCGCTTCAGAGCTCTATAGACCTGATGCAAAAAAACAATCCTGCTCTAATTCCCCGCAATCATCGGGTAGAGCAAGCTCTTCAGGCCGCTCATGCTGGGAGCTTTACCCCTTTTAAGCAACTATTAGCAGCGCTTGAAAAGCCCTATGAAGATCGGGCATTATTCCGAGCCTATCGAGCTCCACCCAGCCCTAGTGAGCGAGTATATCAGACGTTCTGTGGCACGTAACGGGCAAGATCTAACCTTCAACAGATCTATTCCCTGTACTTATCACCTGAACGTTTTTATCTCGCGCCGCTACATAAGAAAGGAACGTTTCTATTTGTTTTGGTTATCAGATTTCTTCGAATGATTTTTCTTGCTCATCTGCCGCGGAGTGATTGCCGCTTCCTTTTTGAAACATCACAGTTTGTGCGTGATGCATTTGTAGGCTTAGTAAAGTAGGGATATCAAAAAACAAGGTATTTCCTTGAACGGCGTCTTTGATGAAAAATTCCGCAAACGAAGGGTCTTCTTTAGCAAGGTCCATGCAGAATTCTTCTAAAGAGCGCTTATCTTCGGCGGGCTCTTTTTCTGAAGAATACACCTCTGTTTGAGCTAAGGGTTTACTTGGTTCGGAGGGCTTTTCCTGCTTTACCACAGGAACAAATTTCTGTTGCTGAATGTTTGAGGAAAAGCTTTGTTTTTGCGTAAAAAAATATGAGAAACAACGTAGAGCAAGTTCTGTAATGTATTGGGCTAAAGAATCACTCGAGGCCACAATTTGACTTGCCGTTCTTTCCAAATACGATCTCTTAAATGAAGAAAAATAGTATTCGTTGTTTGATTGCACTGTGTGAGCTGTTCCACTGCATACTGTACTATTCATAGAAATATCTCCTTTTTTAATAAAAATTATACACTTTACTTTTATTGCTTACAATGAATTTTTTATTAAATTATTTTTTAAAATAACATTAATAATCATGACTTCGTCTCAATATTATTTTTATTTGAATTTTTTATTTAATTTACTAATAGATTAAATAATAATATTCACACTAAAGTTAGTATTTTTTAAAAATTTTCTGACGATTTTTAAATAGTTAATTTAAAGGCTTTTTGAATCTCTTCTGTTGAATGGTAGGAGCGCTATTACTATATTCTCGTCAAAAATCGTCTATTTTGGGATACCAGCAAACAAACGGCTTTCTTTAGTTCTACTTTTCGTTGAACAAAATAAACAGCTACCTCTTTTGCAAGCACTTCCCAGTCTATTAAGATAAGATAGAAGTAGGGGTAAAATTCCTTCAATCAAGAAGCTTTGAAAGCCTAGATTCTACCCTTCTACCTTGCTTTCTCAAGAAAGACTACCATCTATGTCGAGCCTTATACGATGTTCCTACATAAAAGCGCGATCGATGGTCCCCTCTGGTAGAAAATTCGTTTGCATATAGCGAAAGGATTGCAACCGATCTTCCTTACTTGTATCTGAAAGAAAAATTTGCTCACAATATACGCCAATATCTTCAAGAATCCGTTCCAAACGGTAATAACAGAGCAACTCTTGCTGCGTCTCCACTTCACCATACCCTTGATAAAAAAAGGCTTTTTCTTGTGTCAGGCTCAAACCTGTATCCCAAATCCCTGCTCCAATGAACATCAAATCCCGCTCTTTTGGCGCTAAAATGAGCGTATCCCAGTCGATCAGATAGAGCTGATGATCTCCGTCAATAAGGAGGTTCCACCCATGAATGTCCCCATGACACATCACGTAGTCAAAAGACGATTTTTCCAGTGTGGATCGCAGCTTTTTCACATGTTGTATCAAATAGAAAAGGCGCGCACTTTTTGTTCGCAAAAATTGCGCTGCTTGCATGGAGATTGGATCAGCGTATTCTTTTTTTGCAACCTGCTCAAGAAATGTGGCTACCTTACTTGCCCACTTCGATGAAAATGTCTCGACAGGCAAGGCCGTTTTGATCTGTTTAGGAGGCTCCGTCATGTGTAGTTTTTTGATTAGCTGTCCAAATTCCACCCATTGCTTCTTGGATAATGTTGTCTCTACAGCCTGAAGCCCATCAATATATTGGTATAAAGCCAAAGTAAACCCATGACATGTTGTACAATACTCTCCTGTTTTTGTTGTGATCGGTGGAAGGATGTTGTCCAATCTAAGGTGATTGAGGTAGCTTGGCACAGCGACGCTTGATGAACAAAATTTGCCTCGCCTAACTTTGAGAAAATACTCGGTTCGATCGATGGCAATTACGCGGTAAACCGCCGTATGCATATCTGCTCCTATAGGGAGAAAAAGCGCCTGATCAACCGTTATTTCATAAACATCTAACAAGCATTGCGCAATCTTTTGCTGATCGAGCTTAGGTTTTGTCAACATGATCTTTCTCAGGTTCCTGTAAGGTTCTTGATCGATCGTTAAAACGTATTTGTTTGTGCATTTATAGGCAAACGTCAACTGCAACGCCCATGTAGCGCGAATGATTTTTTGTTTCTCTCTAAGGAATTGGATTTCCTTACATTCTTTGAACGCGCTAGCCGAAGGGAGGATCTCTTTTCATGCTCAACTCCCAAATCGGGTTGATTGTAAAAAGGATCTGCTCACTCTATAACGATCAATACATAATCAGGGCTACTATCATATCCAGAAAATTTCTATTTGAATTCACTAGGAAAATCATTCAACAAGCAAAAAAGCGTTTGCAACTCGATGTAAATCAAAAAACTCTTCTAAACAATCGGACGTAAGTCACAAAGCATGAAAAACATTTGCGCAAATCTACGTTTTTTATAGCGTATTTTAGAGATCTCCCTTTTTACCCGTCTTCCCCCTTGGGAAAGCGCTCAATGAAGAGATAAGGATCTAAACAAGACTCGCCCTCTATACTCCATTCCTATCTAATGTAGATCCAAGTCTCAAATCAAGAAAATACAGCTGAACCAGTAAATATAACGAATTATTGGATACGGCAGGTAACGCGTAGCATGATCGAACAAACAAACTCACTTATCCAGGATAGCTCACCATTCTTTCCATGAAATTGCTGAAAAAATGGTTGCATTTCAGGAGGAGTGTAATAATTACTCTCTTGAAGATACGCCTTGGTCGCTCGTTCTCGGTCGCTAAAAAATGCTCCTGGACCTTGAAAACAACCGTTGTCTCATGAAAAGCCCCTCTTACTCTGATCCAAAAGAGATTAGCGCCATCCATCACTGTACTGAAATACCCTGAAAAATGACCTTCTTATTGTCTACAAAAATGCGTTTTGAGCAAATAATCTTTGCTTAAAAGAAATCTCATTCTATCATTATTAGTAAATAGAGCATAAACTATTATGAAAAATACACACGCATTTGTTGGCCGAAAAAATGAGTTAGATCGCTTAAAAACTCTTCATAAGAAAAAAACACCGAACTTAGTTGTCGTTAAAGGCCGGCGAAGAGTCGGGAAAAGTCGTTTAATCCATTTCTTTGCGGAAAAGTGCTCAAAAACTGCTCTCTGGGATTTTACAGGCCTGCCCCCAGAAAAAGGCATAGACGACCAAACCCAACGTGATCATTTTGCACGCCAACTTGCAACGCATCTGAAATTACCACCTTTTACGTTCCAAAATTGGACGGATGCGTTTGAGCATTTAAGTAGGTATATTCAATCGGGCGATATCCTCTTATTTGATGAAATTTCATGGATGGGCTATCAAGATCCAACGTTTATTCCGAAGCTCAAAGTTTGGTGGGATCAGCAAAAGCTCCCTATTATGACTGTTTTCTGCGGCTCGGTATCAACATGGATTGAAGAAAATATATTAAAAAGCACCGCGTTTTTTGGGCGAATTAATCTCACGATTACTTTAGAACCGCTTCCAATAAGCGATGCGAATCAATTACTGCGTCAATCTGGTTTTCAAGGATCTGATTACGATACATACAAATTACTCAGCATCCTGGGCGGCGTTCCTTGGTACCTAGAGCAAATTACACCAGGCCAAACAACCGATGATTGCATTAAGCAATTGTGCTTTGAAAAAGATAGCCTGCTTGTTTTAGAATTCGACCGGATTTTTCATGACTTGTTTCATGGTAAAGGCACTTCTTATAAAAAAATCCTTAACAGTCTCAAAAATGGGATGAAAACACTTGCGAAGGTACGCACAATCACAGGATTTCCTAAGAGCGGTACTTTAAGTAGTTTGATGGAACATTTGATGATTGCTGGTTTTGTATCAAAACACACTCTTTGGTCATTTAAAACGAATAAACCACTCAAACAGAGCCTGTATCGCATTTCTGATCCCTACATGCGTTTCTATTTAAAACTCATAGAGCCTAACCTCAATAAAATCAATCTCCATGGTTTTCAAAATACCACCATAACAAGCATGCCTGGGTTTGAAGCGCACATTGGTCTGCAGATAGAACAGTTGCTTTTGCAAAATAGCACTGTGTTACTAAAAAAAATCGGTATTCATCCAGAGGATATTATTGCTAGTGGCCCATTTAAGCAGTCCAAATCCGCTACTAGGCGGGGATGCCAAATTGACTTTTTAATTCAAACAACAACCAAAAATCTATTTATCTGTGAATTTAAATTTAAACGCCGAGAGTTGGGAGTAGATGTTCTATCTGAGGTTCAAGATAAAGTAACAGCATTAAAAGTGCCGAGAGGATTTGCTGTTATTCCAGTGCTATTCCACATTGGCGGCGTATCTAGCAATGTCGCAACGAGCGATTATTTTTACAGAATCATCGATATCTCTGACTTTTTAAAGAAGCAAGATCAATAACGTATGAATTACCAAGTATTCGTACGACACAAATCAGGGCGCTCCCATGGAATATTTGTCCCATAAATCCTCCTTGGTTGGTAAGTGGGCATAGTATACACCACCACACTCCGGGACCAAACATCTTAGATATAGCGCTCTCGAAACAGGTGGGAGATATGAAATTCAATCCCACTTGGTTTTAAGCATATTACACTGTTGGGAACAAAAAATCTACCCCTAAATTCATCTATACGACCAAGTTTTTGAGTGCAGCATTTCCGATAATAAGGTGGGCGTTAAACGCCTTAGCTGCAATTTATCGACATCTTATACTTGACTTAATCGCATATTATCGGCATAAGAACAAGTATATTCGAAGCTAATATCGGGCTTATATTATGCCGACAAATTTTAAACCTGTATACACAATCAACGCAGCTATCGTTAAGCATCTGATGAGAATTGAAGCTGCTAAAGAAAAAGCAGCCATGCTGCCTGTAAATCCTACTGTACTTGCATCTTTGCGTGAGACGGCAAAACTGTATACGACGCACTATTCTACCATGATAGAAGGCAATCAACTAAAACCCGAAGAAATACAGGAAGTGATTCAACTCGCAAGACATTTCCCTGGTAGAGAAAGAGATGAGCGCGAGGTTAAAGGTTATTACGCGGCACTAGCCCAACTAGAACAATACGCAGTCCAAGGCGTTTCTGTTACTGAAAAAATCATCCAAACGCTCCATGCGCTTGTTATGAGTAATGGCAGAACGCGCGTTAAACCTACGCCATATCGTGACAGACAAAATGTTATTAAAGATCGTGGAACAGGAACAATCGTTTACATGCCCCCAGAATTCAAAGATGTTTTTGGTCTTATGCGTAATCTTGTTTTTTGGATCAAAGAAAATGAAGAGTGGCCATGTCCTATTGTTGCAGGTATTGCCCATTATCAGTTTGTAACAATTCACCCCTACTACGATGGTAACGGAAGAACGGCTAGGTTACTCACAACATTCATCTTACATCTTGGCGGCTATGACTTAAAGGGTCTATATTCTTTAGAAGAATACTATGCTAAAAATCTTCTGGGATACTATCGAGCAATGAGCGTCGGCCCCTCCCACAATTATTATTTTGGCCGCGCCGAGAGCGATATCACCGAATGGGTTGAATATTTCACAGAAGGGATGGCTTTTGCATTTGAGAAAGTTGTTAGCCAAATGATAGCCAGCAATGAAAAAGGCGGAAAAGATCATTCGCAATTGCTACGTACATTAGATCCAAAACAACGTAAAGCCTTAGAATTATTCAGAGAGTATGATGTTGTTAACAGCAAGCAAGTAGGTAATTTATTTGGTTTTCAGCCTAGAACGAATGCTGCCCTTTGCAAGAAATGGGTTGAAGCTGGTTTTTTAGAAATTGTAGATCCGAGTCTCAAATCAAGAAAATACAGCTTGGCTGGTAAATACAAAGAATTATTGGATGCTTAAAATAACTAACAATATAGGAAAACAGAAAGCCGTACTGATAACAGGCGCAAATAACCCTGAAGACGTAGGCGCTGGAATTGCAAAATCATTTCATAACGGTGGATTTAAAGTAATATTACATGACTATGTTCATCCAGAAGATTCAGCTGAAGCAATACCAAAAGAACTGGGATCACAACTCTATGCAGCCCTCAACCTGCAAATGATATTGCCTTCCTAGAAATGCAACCCCTTCCCCGACCTCTAAAACAGGCAAATCTACGCAAAAACCGAGTTTGCAATGGATTTTCCAGATATTTGAGGGAGTACACGTTCTGCTCAAAAAAACCAATGGCCAGAACATTGAGAGTCTATTAAACCTCAAACCCCTTCACCTTTATATACTTACGATACTCCAGACTCCTTTTGAAAAAATTTACGCTTCAACATAAAAAGGAGCGGAATGTGGGTAAGATGTAACGGAAAGTAAAAAGGGAAATTTTCAGGTGCTTTGGGTGATTTTGCGATTCTCTAGGTACGGATGTATTGCGTGACTGAAACTTGATAAAGCCTATAAATACTAGAGTTTGTAGGCGTCTTTAACACTGGAGAAAATCTAGCGCAACCTTTTCAAGAAAGAAAACTGACGGAGGAAGAGGGATTCGAACCCTCGGTACTCTTTCGAGCACACACGCTTTCCAAGCGTGCTCCTTCAGCCACTCGGACACTCCTCCAATGCAAAGAATTTTATCTTACCTAAGAGATAACTACAAGAAACTTACTGCGTAAAGAAAATCCTTTTTAGTGAGCTGCTTTTAAAGATTGAAATGCCTCTAGTGCTCTCTGCCTAGATTCTTTTACATCCACAATGGGATGGGGATAATCCTTTCCTAGGACAATCCCCGCAGCTCGAAGCGCACTTTCAGGAGCAAGCCAAGGCTCTGCTAAATACTTTTGGGGCAAAGAGGCCAGCTCTGGAACGTAATGACGCACATATTCCCCTTCAGGATCAAATTTTTCTACCTGGCTACGGGGACTAAAAATACGGAAATAAGGAGCAGCGTCAGCGCCCGATCCTGCAATCCACTGCCACCCTGCGCTATTGTTCGCAATATCTGCGTCAACAAGACAGTCCCAAAACCAGTCTCTACCCTCATGCCAATGAATCAAAAGATTTTTTACAAGGAAAGAGCCTACGACCATGCGAAGGCGGTTATGCATATAGCCCGTTTGCCACAGCTGACGCATCCCAGCGTCTACAATCGGGTAGCCAGTTTCCCCTTTTTGCCAAGCAAGCAACCACTTGGAATGGGCTTTCCAAGGGAAGTTGTCGAATTTTTTTTGGAAGTTTTTTTCTGGAAGCTGAGGGAAGTGGTACAAAAGGTAGTAGGAAAATTCCCGCCAAGTCAGCTCGCTTAAAAAATGCTCCAAGTCTTTCTCAGGCGCTTTTTTCGTTAACGTTTTATGCCAAACCTCATGAGGAGAAATCACCCCGTGAGCTAAGTAGGGAGAAAGCAGAGAAGTATTTGGCCCCGCTGGAAAATCCCGCCCTTTTTTGTAATTTTCAAGGCCATGCTCCAAAAAGTAGGCAAGCTTCTTTTGGGCGCCTTTCTCTCCAAATTCCCACAGCCCTTCTAAACGCTTCCCCCAAGGCTTTTTAGGGAGAAGAGAGAGCGACTCTACTGCTTTGGCATGGCGTTTGACTTTGATCCACTGAGGCTTTGAGGGCTTCCCCAGAGGCTTTCGCACGGGAAACTGGTAGCTTTTTTTCTTAAAAGGGGTAAACACAGAAAAGGGTTTCCCGTCATCTTTGACCACCTCTTCTGGACTGCGAAGATAACACCCGGAAAACTTCTCAAAACCAACCCCTTTTTTTCGTAAGACCTCTTCCATTTCCTGATCAAATGCTCGGTACCAAGGTTCAAACGATTCATTCACAAAAACAGAGTCGATGTTTTCTTGCTCAACCCATTGTAAAAGAATTTTTTTAGGGCTTCCTTTTAGGATCAGTAAGTGATCGTCTACAGCTTTCTCAAGTTCTAACAGGGTATGGTGCAGAAAAAGTTTACTTGCTTGTCCCATTTGATAGGGTTTAGGGGCTAAATCATCAAAAATGTACATAGGAAGCACTTTCCCCCTTTCGCAGGCAGCAAAGTAGGCTGGATTATCCTGGATCCGTAGATCTTTACGAAATAAAAAAAGAGTTTGCTTCATGGTGAATATCCTTTCTGTGTCTGCGCCATTCTACGAAAACCCCTAACTAGTAAACAAGCATTTGCCTTCAAAATAATGGCGCCTTCGTGTTAAGCTAAGGCTAATTATGCGATTTCTTCTCTTTTTTTGTATCCTTTTTACCTCTTGTCAGTTCCCGTCTCAGAAGCCCTCTTCTCAGGACAAAAAACCTCTTGTGCTTGTGAGCATTCCCCCTTACGCCTCCTTTGTCAAAAAAATCGTTGGCGAGAAAGTTCACGTCAAAACCGTTGTCCCTGAAGGGATCGATGCGCACACCTACGAACCGACCCCAAAAAGTTTACAAGATCTAGAGAAAGCAGAAATCTGGTTTCAGATCGGAGATCCTTTTGAAGAAAAGGTACTACGATCTCTCAAACAGAAAAATCCCGATTTAGAAGTGCATGACCTTCGAGAGCAGGTCCCATTATTGTACGACAAGTCCCCTTGCTCCCACTGCAATCACCATGGACATGATCACCATACTCACTCCCTAGAAGATTTTGCCGATGTCCACGTTTGGATGAACCCCAAACTCGCCCTGCAACAAAGCGCGTTTATCCAAGAGGTCCTAGAAGCTCGTTACAACCAGTCATTTTCTCGCGGTTTTTCTGCCTTAGAAAAGGCCTTTTTGGATCTTGATGACTCCCTCCGAACGCTCCTCTTTAAGCCCAAAGCGGCCGCTTTTGTCACAAGCCACCCTTCGTTTGCCTATTTTTGCGAGGAGTATGGCCTGATCCAAATTTCTTTGGAAATTGAAGGGAAAGAGGCGCGCGCCAAAGATGTGGAAATAGCGCTCAGGCGCGCTCGAACAAATCACGCGGCGGTTGCTCTCATCGAACCCCAATTCAGCCCTAAAAGCGCTATTATGGTCGCAAAAGAGCTCGATATTCCAGTAAAAATGGTCGACCCCTACTCTCCAAAATACTTCAAAAGCCTTTTGCATTTAGCAAACGTATTACACGATCCCCACTCGTCATGAGCATCGCTTTCCAACAGGTCTTTTTTTCCTACAAAAAAAAACAGGTTCTTGAAAACATTTCGCTTGCAATTCCTGCAAGAAAAACTGCGTGTATCATTGGCCCGAATGGAGGGGGAAAATCGACCTTCTTGCGCCTTTGTACGGGAGATTTGCAGCCCGAGAAGGGCTCGGTCACCCTGGAAACAGAGCGCCCTTATTCTGTCGGTTTTGTCCCGCAAAATGTCCATTACGATGCGCAGTTCCCCATCACCGCTCTTGAAGTGGTTTTAAGCGCTTTTATTTTGCAAGCAAGGCCTTTTGGAGGCTATCCCAAAGCGTGCAAAGAAAAAGCGCGAAGCGCTCTAGACAGGCTCGGCATTGCTGCCTACGCAAACACCCCTTTTAGCGAACTGTCCACGGGACTCGCGCAAAGAGTACTGATCGCAAGAGCGCTTGCCGATCAGCCAGAAATCTTGCTCCTTGACGAGCCGACTTCTAGTGTCGACCCAGAAGCAAGGAAAGCGATCTTGGACCTCCTCACCTCTCTTCAAGGGCTCAAGACAATTCTTCTTGTCACCCATGATTTAGAAACAGCGATTGATCGGGTCGATATGGTCGTTTGTTTAGAGAAAACAGCCACGGTTTTTGAGCCCCATGAAGTGTGTAAGCATTTTGGCATTGGGCTCTACCATACCCCTTTTAAAAAGGGGGCTCCTTGAATATCCTTTCGAACCCTTTCATCATCAGCGCCTTTTTTGCGGCGATCTTAGCCTCTTTTGCTAGCGGCGTGATCGGTTCTTATGTTGTTGTGAAAAGAATTGTTTTCATCAGCGGGAGCATTGCCCACTCTGTCCTTGGGGCTATGGGCCTTTTTCTCTATTTGCAAAGAGTCTACGGCCTTTCTTTCGCAAGCCCCCTACTTGGCGCTTTGTTCGGATCGATCATCTCCTCCCTTGTTATTGGCTTTGTCTCCCTCCGCTTTTCTGCAAGAAAAGATGCCCTCATTGCAAGCGTCTGGTCGACAGGGATGGCCATCGGGGTGATTTTCATCTCTCTCACCCCCGGATATAACACCGAACTGCTCAATTTTTTATTTGGCAATCTCCTCTGGACAACCACTGGAGATCTGTGGATGCTTCTTTCTCTCGATCTCTTGTTATTGTTTTGCATTAGCGCGTTTTATCAGCAGTTTTTGCTTGTCTGTTTTGATGAGAAACAAGCTCGCTTGAAAGGACTGTCAACAGAGTTTTGGTACCTATTCCTCTTAGTGCTGATCGGCCTATCGATTGTCGTCCTGATTCAGGTGATGGGCGTAGTGCTTGTGATCACTTTGCTCAGCCTCCCTGCCATGGTGGCAAGCCTTTTTACAAAAAAGTTTTTTACCATGATGCTCCTTTCTTCCCTTTTTGCGCTCACTTTCAGTATCCTTGGCATCACTGTTTCCTATCAGCTCAATTTACCTATCGGCTCAACGATTGCTATTGTCGCAGCGCTTTTTTACGCCTCTTCTTTATTTCTGCAAAACAGCTACAGAACAAAGCATTGACTCTTGAGAGAATCTTCTTTATGATGGTGGGGTAAATGTCCCATTCTTAGGAGATACTATGTACGCAATTATTCAATCGGGATCAAAGCAATACCGGGTCAAAAAAGGTGATCGGATCGCCATTGAACTGACCGATCAATCTGAAGGCTCCATCACGTTCGAAGAAGAAAATCTTTTATTTATTTTCGATGGTTCTTCTTATTTTACAGGCCTTCCCGGCTTAAAAAAGGGCAAAGTCATTGGAAAAATTCTTGGATTTGTACAAGGCCCCAAAGTCCTCGCCTTCCGCTATCGGAAAAGAAAAGACTCAAAAAGAAGTGTCGGTCATAGACAACAGTATCAAGAAGTAGAAATCGAAGAAATCAGTCTTTAAATTAGGTAACTCATGGCTCATAAAAAAGGACAAGGTTCTGTAAAGAACAAGAAAGACTCCCATTCAAAAAGACTCGGAGTCAAAGCAACTCACGGCGCCTCTGTCTCTGTGGGTAGTATCCTCATCAGACAAACCGGAACAAAATGGCACCCTGGAAAAAATGTGGGCGTAGGGAAAGATTTCACCCTATTTGCTTTAACAGAGGGTACTGTTGCATTCACAAAGAAGAAAAAAACCTTTGTTTCGGTTGTGCCTAACCCTGGGATGTAAATCCTATGTTTGTCGACCGTGTTCAGCTCCGTTTACTTGCAGGAAAAGGTGGCGACGGCGTCGCAGCATTTCGTAGGGAAAAGTTCCTTCCAAAAGGGGGCCCTTTTGGAGGAGATGGTGGAGACGGTGGTTCGATCACTTTTCGAGCAAGTCCCCACCCTTTTTCGTTAGAAGCCTTCCGCAATCTTAGAACCATTGCTGCAAAAAACGGTCAGCATGGAGGAGCGAACCACCGGACAGGAAAACGGGGAGAAAATCTCTCTTTTGATGTCCCTTTAGGCACCCTCATCAAAGATATGGCTACTGGAGAAACACTCTTTGACTTCACAGAAAAAGAGCAGTTCTTTATTGCTTGCAAAGGGGGCAAAGGGGGCAAAGGAAATGCGCACTTTAAATCCCCGACCAATCGTACTCCTAGAGAATTTACCCTCGGCACAAAAGGAGAAACCAAAGAGGTGATCCTTGAGCTCAAAATGATCGCCGATATTGGTCTTGTCGGCCTGCCCAACGCG
Organism: Chlamydiota bacterium; assembly: GCA_038534095.1. Taxonomy (GTDB): domain Bacteria; phylum Chlamydiota; class Chlamydiia; order Chlamydiales; family SM23-39; genus JBCAXK01. Next base: position 14,094 of record JBCAXK010000035.1, read on the forward strand.
GGTAAATCGACCCTGATCACAAGCCTTACTCCCACATCGGCAAAAGTGGGCGCTTATCCCTTCACAACCCTCAAACCCAATTTAGGACTCCTCACCTTCGAAAGCGGCGTAAAAAAGTTTATTGCAGATATTCCAGGGATTATCCGAGGAGCCCACCAAAATAAAGGCCTTGGCCACGCATTTTTACGCCACGTAGAAAGAACGCGCGTCTTGATTTTTGTACTCGATCTTTTTTCACCAACACTTCTAGACGATTTTACCACCCTTCAAGAAGAGCTAATGGCCTATAACCCTGAGCTACTCAAAAAACCTTCTCTCCTCTTTCTCAATAAAATTGATCTTCCAGGAGCAGATCAACTAGTAACCCCGTTTTTAGAAAAACACCCTAACCTCTCGCCTATCCTCGTGTCTGCAAAAGAAAAGATCGGATTGCAAGAAGCGATTACATCCTTAGAAACTCTGTTTTCTTCTCAAGACATCGTTTGTGAGGAGAATAAAGAAGCCTCTATCTTACCTGGCTGAAAAAAATCTTTTTTAATCATCCACACGGATGTGCTAAAGTTACTTTCAAAAAATTTTCTATCGATGTTACTGGATTAGGTCTATTCTATGATTTCCGCTTCTTCTCCATCAGTTTGTTCATCACCGCGCGAATCGCAAGCCGGCTCCCTAAGCTGCGTTCGTCCCGCGCAGTTACAAAGAACTGAAAATAGAATATTTAAGTTGGAAGGTGTCTCGCGAATTATCCGAAGCTATTTACCACCAATCGACTTTATACTTTGGCATCTAGACTACGCATTAAGAACCAAAAGGTCTCAAGTTACTGATTACGGATCTTCTGTAGCTGTAGCGCCAAAAGTCCCAGAATGCGTACATGTGTTTCTTAGATCAGAGGAGACAATCACCAGCGCCCAATTCGTTGATTTAACATGCACAGACAAAGATCAAACATACACACCGCTCGAAATACTCAAAGAAATGCAACAAAGCTATGAGTACACGCGCACCTTTGAACATGACTTCACCTTTGATATGACTGTATACCCAACAGTCTCAATCATTCAACGCATGGCTCCAAAGCTCCTGAATATCCTTTATTATTATTGTGCGCAGTACCTAAATGCGCCTTTTTTTTCCCTAGAAGCAACGTTTTCTGCTCTTGCCGCCCGAAAAGTAGAGAAGCCCAATAAAACTTTCACCAATATTCCCTATTGTATTTTCAAATATCTCCGCACTTTCTCAATAAGCCCATCTGGGGGAATAGTAAAAAAGAAAATACAGGAAAATCTCGCCCTTGGATTCATGACAACCCTGACGAGCGGAAATCATCCACAAGGGCCTCGTGAAATCATTGAAGATGTAATGGATAACGCGCCAGGCCAATTATCAAGGGATCAACTTAACACCATCGGAGGAGCTTTGCTTGCACTGAAAATACAAACAACAGACAAAGCAAAAAAAGATTGGCAATGGTTTTTTAACTTACCAAATAGCCATAAACCGAATATCGTCTCTTTGCAACAGGATTTTAAAACCGATGCTGGAATTGCTAAAATTTCTTCTTTAGCCGACATTAAGCATGTGCTCGAAAATACGAAGTACTAGATGAAATCCTTGGATCGAGAGCTATTGTAATATCGCGGGAAAAATCCGATATAACTCCAAAGATCGCCCCGATTTTCATCAAAACTTCTTCTCTATCTCCTCGTCCCAACTCACTATGGCTACTTTCAACGATATCCCGTTTTTGCGGGATCTATAAGCTTGAGACATGTTGCTCATCTACGTACGAAAATTTCTTCTTTTTTATCTCCAGATTCCTTTCTAAGCATTTTTTATACACTTCTGCCTATTCATTTCTACTTTCACAAGGCTCTCATTGCCAGCATTTTACCTAGGTTGTAATGAAAAATG
>JBCAXK010000036.1:0-15891 GCA_038534095.1 Chlamydiota bacterium
GATTGATCTACGAACTGCCTCTGTCGTGCGGGCGCTCCCATGTAATATTTGTCCCATAAATCCTCCTTCGTTGGTAAGTGGGCATAGTATACACCACCACACTCTGGGACCAAACACCTAGAAGAGATTTTTGTGGGACTGGTTGATTGTACAAGGAATTTGCGCTTGAAATAGAAACTTTCTTGATCAAATAGTTTGATGGGAAGGAAGGCTCTTCTCATAAAAAGGGTTTTAACGCTTGTGATTAGACTAGGAATCGCCAAATAAGCTCTTGGGATCTACCTTACAAAAGGCGTAAGGTTTTTTGTAGGTGATGGAGTTTTTGTTGGACCTCAATCGGTGTCATGGCGTTGAGATTCATGGTCGCAATCTCCTCGATCCAGGCAAGATTCTTTGTAGGCGGTGGGGGAGATGGCTTGGAAGTTTTTGGAAGGGGATTGGGTTTTTTTTCTGAATCTTCTAGAGATAAGAGAATTTCAGAGGCTCTTTCAAGGCAGGTCTGAGGCATGCCGGCTAGTTTTGCTACATGAATAGCGTAACTTTTTGGGGCCTTGCCTTCGGTGATTTTATGTAAGAACACGATCCCGTAGGCATCTTCTTGCACTGAGACTTGAAAATTTTTTGCTCCTGGAAACTCCTTTTCTAATTGCGTGAGCTCATGATAATGGGTAGCAAAAAGGGTCTTGGCGGGAACATTTTTGAGGAGGAATTCAGCAACAGACCAGGCAATGGAAATCCCGTCGTAGGTGCTTGTTCCTCTCCCAATTTCATCGAGAATCACTAAAGAATCGGCAGTTGCGTAGCGTAGAATCTCTGCCGTTTCTTTCATTTCGACCATAAAGGTCGATTCCCCATGGGCGATGTTGTCAGAAGCGCCGATTCGAGAAAAAACCTGATCGATAGGGCGGAAAAACAGACGTTCTGCGGGAACAAAAGAGCCTGCTTGCGCCATGATGAGAAGGAGAGCGCACTGACGAATGTAGGTCGATTTTCCTGCCATATTGGGCCCTGTAATCAAATGCAACCGGGCATCTTTTGAAAAGGTGGTATCGTTGGGGATGAAGGCGGAAAAATCGAGAGAACGCTCAATGATGGGATGTCTTCCCGATCGGATTTCTAACGCATCTTCCCTCGTCAGTGTAGGCCTTTTGTAGTCGTGAGATAGGGCTGTTTTTGCAAAAGAGCGGAGCACATCGATCGTAGCGATCGCTTTTGCTAGAGAGAGTATGAGCCGAGCGTAGGCCCCGATCGTTTTTTTTGCTTCTAAGAATAGGCTTTTTTCAATGGCCTTTATCCGGTCTTCAGCGCTGAGAATTTTGTATTCGAATTCTTTGAGTTCTTCTGATAAAAACCGCTCTGAATTGGTCAGCGTTTGTCTTCGATGAAATGAAGGGGGCACTTTAGCTGCTTGCGATTTACTCACATCGATGTAGTAACCAAAAGCTTTGGTGAAGCCCACTTTGAGGGTTTTGATTTGGAGCTCTTCTCGGAGCGATTCTTGGTATTTGGCAATCCACTCTTTGCTACGGAAGCTGATCGCATACAATTCGTCGAGGCTTGCGCTATGCCCCTCTCGGAAGCAGGGCCCATCGTGAAGGCGGAAAGGGGGATCATCAACAAAGGTCTCTTCGAGGATTTGGACAATTTCTGAAGTGTCTTCTAGTTTGAGAAAACAGTGGCTTAGAAGCTTTGTTTGGAAAGGCTTCATGGAGCGGAGCTTTTGGACAGCAACTAGGGAGCGTTTGAGCGCAATAAAATCTTTTGGTGAAGATGAGCCGCTTGTGATGCGCATCAAAAGGCGCTCAAGATCGCGGATCTCTTTCAAAGAGCTTTCCGCTTCTTGCAACCCTTCTGGTTTTTGTCTCCATTCATCGACCGCGCCGAAGCGCTCCTGAATCTGTAGGGGATCAATGAGGGGGCGCTTGATCCAGTGGCGCAGCATTCTTGCTCCCATCGGAGTCAGCGTATCGTCCAAGATATCTACAAGAGAAAATTGCACGTCTTTTGTGGGGAGAATGTTGAGGTTTTTCAGGCACGTTTTATCGATGGTCATGAAAGCAGTAAAGGGATCCTTCTCGATGGTTTGGATGTGGCTTAGATCCATGTAGAGCGTATCTTTTAGGTAGTGCAATAGAGAGCCAGCGGCGATGGTTTCTGCGTAAGATCCATCGAGTCCGAGCTTCTTCAGAGAAGACCCTGAAAAGTGCTCTTCAAGAGCAGAAGAGCAGAGGGGAAGAGAAAAGGAGCGCTCTTCTTGTTCATTGAGTAGAAATGAGAATTCTTGCGATAGTTCCTGCAAAAAGGGGGCTTCTTCTTTTGCAAAACGCTCTGAAATCAAAATTTCTGCAGGGCGCAGCCGGCAGATCTCACTAAGAAGTTCTCGCAAGTGGGCGGTTTCAAGCACTCGAAATTCTGCGGTGCTGATGTCAATGATGCCTAAGGCAAGCCCCTGGGAGGTTTTTGCGATGCTCACAAAAAAATTGTTCGATTGGTCAGATAGCAGCCTCGACTGGATCACCGATCCTGGGCTTAAAAAACGGACAATCTCTCTTCGGACAATCCCTTTTGTTTCGGCAGGATTGTCTAGTTGCTCGGCGATCGCAATTTTGTATCCCTTAGCAAGGAGCTTATCAAGGTACTGATCTGCCACTTGCACGGGAACGCCGCACATCGGAATATTTTGTCTGCTTGTGAGAGTGAGGCCTAGCTCACTTGCCATCGACTGCGCGTCTTCGTAAAAAGCTTCGTAGAAATCGCCAAGACGGAAAAAAACAAGAGCATCTTGCGCTGTTGCTTTGCAAGCGTGCCACTGTTCCATCATGGGAGTAAGAGTTTTTGTGCTCATGCAACGATTTTGTCAAAAGGGGGAGGAATTTCTCAAGGAAAAAAGGTGGATCTTTTATGATAGAACCATGTTTCGAGAAGAAAAGAGGCAACGCTCTATGGATTTTGCCACAGCTGTTTGGGAAGAAGATTACGAGCAGGTACTGCAAACATCTTTTCTAGAAAAAAAAATTGCCTACCACAGTTACCCTTTTGCAAGCATCATCTTGGTGATCAACAATGTTCTTGATCCTAAGCGCGTTCTTAAAAAGGCTAGGGAGCTTAAAATCTTTACTCATATCTATCTTGCGCCTACCTTTGCAGAAGAGATTTTTTCCCATTTTCAGATAAGCGTTTCCACCCTCTCTTTGGGGAAACAACAAGCAGCCTATCCCCACCTTGATGATTCTTGGGTGTATTACAACGCTCTTGCCCCTTTAGCGGCGATCTATTTTTCTCAGGCGCGGTATCTGCTTTATTGCACGGGAGATGTCTATCTCGAACAGCCTATTTTTTGGATTCCTGAGGCTATTGACTTGCTGGCTAAAAAGCCGATTTACGTCGCGAATTTACTGTGGAATCATAAATACGAAGAAGCCAAAGAAGAAGCGAGCTTTGCAACGCCTGACTATTTTCTCTCAAAAAAGGGGTTTTCTGATCAGCTGTTTCTGATCGAGCGGGAATCCTTTAACCGGCCCATCTATTCCTGTTTGTGCTCTGCAGATCAGTTTCCAAGAGGGGAGGTCTTTGAAAAGAGGGTCTTTTGTCACATGCAAAAAGAGGGGTGGCTAAGAGCCACTTACAAAAAGGGGAGTTATATCCATGCCACGCTTTTCTAAAGATAGTCTCCAAGCGCTGCGCGATAAGGTGGACCTTGTAGAGCTGATTGGGAGTTACCTCCCTCTCAAAACGCAAGGAGCAAAAAAAGTGGGCCTTTGCCCCTTTCATGAAGAAAAAACCCCCTCGTTCATGGTCCAAAACGGAGACCGGCATTACCACTGTTTTGGGTGCGGAGCCCATGGGGATGCGATCCAATTTTTGATGAATTTTCTCAAGATCAGTTTTGTGGAAGCGGTCGAGCTTTTAGCGGAAAAATTCCATGTTTCTTTGGAGGAAAAAAGCCAAAGAGAGTACCAAGGTCCAAGTAGAGCTCTCTTAAAAGATGTATTGGAAACAGCCTCCCGTTTTTATCAAGCCTACCTGCTCCATACCCATGAGGGGAGAAAGGCGCTTGCTTACCTCTACTCTAGAGGGATTGACCTCGAGTTCATCCGCTCTTTTGGTATTGGACTTTCTCCAGAAAAGCGGGGCGTTTTTCAAAAGTACATGCAAGCGAAAAACGTGAAACCTGAGCTTTTGGAAAAAACGGGGCTCATTCGGAAAGTGCAGGGGAAAGAGTACGATTTTTTTTCGGGAAGGGTGATGATTCCCATTTTAGACCGAACCTCTGCGACGATTGGATTTACGGCAAGAAAGCATCAAGAGGGTACATTTGGTCCCAAATACATCAACACACCTGAAACCTCTCTGTTTAAAAAGTCCCAAGTGCTGTTTGGGCTAGCTTACGCTAGGAAAGCGATTGTTCAAGAGCGATCCTGCGTGATTGTAGAGGGGCAAATCGATGCTCTTCGTCTGCTCCAAGGGCAGTTTATGACCACCGTTGCATCGCAAGGGACCGCTTTTACCGAAGATCAGGTGAAAATTCTTTTGTCGATGGGGGTAGAGCAGGTATTTCTTGGATTTGACCCCGATACTGCTGGGAAAAATTCTGCAGAAAAAGTGGGTCATCTTTTCCAAAAAGAGGGGGTCGATGTGGCTGTCATTGATTTGCCCGAAGGGGAAGATCCCGATACCATCTTGATGGAGAAAGGACCTCTTGAGTGGAAACGGCTTTTACAAGAAGCTCCCAATTATCTCACATTTTTGTATGACAAAAAACAACAAGAAGTGCCTGTCACCTCTCCTGCCATGAAAAATAAGATCGTCACAGAAATTGCAGACGCGATTCGCTCTTGGGAAAAGCCTTTGCTCGTTCATGAGAGCCTGCGTAGTTTAGCAAAAATTGCGCAAGTTCCCGACTGGACATTAGGGATTGAAGAGGAGTCGGATGTGACCATTCCTTTAAAGCCCGCGATTGCTGAAGAATCCTTTGATCCAGGGAAGATTATAGAAGAAGATTTTTTGCGCATTCTTCTCTTATTTGGTGAGTCTGATCCGAGCCTTGCGACAATAGCAAAAGAGAATCTATCGCCAGAAGAGCTAAAAAATGCCAGTGCTCGCCGCCTATACTCGGTCTACTTGGATCTAAAAAATCGGAGGGAAGAAGTCGATTTTTTAACGCTCAGTCAAGATCTCACGAGTGAGGAACAAACCTTTCTTGAAAACCTCTTGCAGAAAAGAGTCAATCAAGAGAAGGCAAAAGGGAATCTCATCGCTTCTGTCCAACGGATTTTAGAAAAAAGGTGGATGGAAAAACGGGAGGAGATTAAAAACAAAATCATCAGCGCGAGCCTTGATGAAGAGGAGACGCTTGCTTTAGCGAAGGAGTTTGATGAGCTCAAAAAAGAGGCCCCCCAAGTGCAGGTGTAAGCAGGCAATAAAGTCTCGGTCTACAAAGTCTTCTAAGCGCTCTTTTTTTGTCGTGTTTGATGAAAAGTGTACTTTTTGCCTTGGGTGGGCGCGCTACCTTCTGAAAAAAGATGAGCAAAAATTGTGCCAGTTTCTCCCTTTGCAAAGTGGGAAGGCGCCTGCTCTCCTCGAAAAAGCGGGCCTAAAACAGCCCTTTCCAAACGCGCTCATTTTGATTGGAGTCAACAAGAAAAAAAAGGCAGGCCCAGCAAAAGAGGATCTTGATCAGTATTTTGTTTGGACCGGGTGGGAGGCGATTTGTCAGCTATCCAAGATTTTAGGGAAGAGGGCAAGAATCTTGCAGCTAACGGGATTTGTCCCTCCGCTTCTTGGGAGGCCTTTTTACCGTTTCATTGCAAAGATCCGCAGGTGGCTTCCTGGGAAAAGAGACCTTTCTAAAGGGGAGAAAGGAGACCGGTTTTTATGAAAGGGATTTTTGTAAGATGTCTATCAAAGAAGAGATGGGAACTCTTGTTTGTTCCATCGAATCTCTGTCTCGAAGGGTGACAGAGTTGTCTTCTAACGAGTCATAGTCGACCGTCACGCAGTAGGGAGTTCCTAGTTCGTCTTGCCTTCTATAACGCTTGCCAATCGCTCCCGATTCATCATACTCGACGCTCCAAAAGCCTTGCATGGAGGTAAAAAGGTCGCGGGCTTTTTTGATCAGAGCCTCTTTTTTCATTAACGGGAAAACCGCGACTTTGACGGGGGCTACGTTTGGTTTTAGGTGCAATACTGTCCTAGTATCCCCTGAAGGAAGGGACTCTTCTTCATAGGCGTCGCAAAGAAGAGCTAAAAGGGTCCGGTCGAGACCAAAGGTGGGTTCAATCACATGGGGAATGTAAGTTGATCCGGTTTTAGGATCGCGGTATAACAGTTTTTCCTGGGCATATGTCGCATGCTGCTCCAAGTCGAAACTGCCTCTATAAGCAAGGCCGTAGAGCTCGCCGATCCCAAAGGGAAACTTGTACATAATATCGACCGTTTTTTTTGCGTAGTGGGCAAGCTGTTTTTCGCTATGCTCCTGCTGCTCGATCGACTCTTTTTGTAAACCGATGAGATCACACCATGAGAGCATGGCTTCTGTCCAAGAAGAAAATTGAGCGCTCCAGTCTTGTTCTTCTATGAAATATTCGATCTCCATCTGCTCAAATTCTACGGTCCGGAAGGTAAAGTTTCCCGGAGTGATTTCATTACGGAAGGCTTTTCCAATTTGCGCGATTCCAAAAGGGACGCGCACTCTTGTGGTGTCGAGCACATTTTTGTAGTCCAAAAAGATCGCTTGCGCTGTTTCTGGGCGAAGGTAAGCGCGCGTATCTGCGCTAGGGGCCGTTTTGCTCATTTCGGTTGAGAACATCAAATTGAAATGACGAGCGTTTGTAAATTCTTTTGCGCCGCAAGAGGGGCAAGAGAGGCTCCCTTGAATAAGGGCGCTCATCTCTTCTAAAGATTTCCCTTCTGCAGAGATGCTCAAGTGCTTTTCAATGAGATGGTCAGCGCGAAAACGGGCTCTACACGCTTTGCAATCGACTAACGCGTCATTGAACCCGTCCAAGTGACCGGATGCTTTCCAAGCTTTTGGGTGGAGTAGGATGGGGCCATCTAATCCCACAATATCGGGGCGCATTTCTACAAAGGTTTTCCACCAAAGATTCCGGACGTTGGTTTTAAGAAGAGCGCCATAAGGGCCATACGAATAGGTGTTGGCAAAGCCCCCGTAAATTTCTGACCCTGGATAGATAAAGCCCCGTCTTTTTGCAAGGGCAACAATGGGCTTGAGTGAATCTAACGTACTATGTTTCATAATCTACCAATATACCGTTTCTTCCCCCTCTTTTCTATCTTTTTTCAACAAAGACTCGGGTTTGCAGCGGCTTAAAAACTTTTTTGGCAAGTAAAGTAGCGCTGCACAAAACACGCACTGATCAGGGGATAAAAACGGCATTTTTTGATCATGAAGGATAAAAAGTAGACGGAAAAATTTTGTATTTTATTGGATTTTTACTGTTTTTGTTGAAAACAATTTAATACAACTGCTTTTTGTATTACTATCTCATGCGTAAATAGGATTGTGGTGCATTATCAAAAGATCGGGTTTCCATCCTGCGATCTCATTCTCAAATCTTTGCAGGCTGCTTGTCCTCCTAAAGAGGTGGTAAAAGGGGGCCTCTCCACCGTCAGCTTGCAAGCTCTAGAGCAAGTGGCGGCCCATTTTGCGCTAACCATCCACCCTTTAGAGACCCTAGAAGAGAAGTTTTCCAAAGTGTACAATGCAGCTGTGGGCAGCCTTTCCTCGGGTCAAACATTGCAATGGCAACAGAGCCTACTATCTGGACTGATCAAAACAGCTCGCCTTTCCCCGAAGATTTTTCAGGGGAAACAACAATTTCTTTTGAAAATTCCTGATTTTAGCGATTTTTTCAAGATTCTCGAAAAGAAGCTTTTCAATAAAGTTGAAGAAAAGAAGACGCAAAAAGCTGGAGACCTACAACCTTTGGAATTAGTAGAGAATCTTATAGAAAAATTTGAGGAGCTCTGTGACAGCGCTCGCGTGGAATGGAATGAAGAAAAAGCCTTTGATTCTTCTCAAGATAGACGCAATTACAAGGAAAACATCATTCCTTCTGAAGATATGCAGGCGGCCTTCCCGAATCCGACGCGCATCACGAAACATTTCATAGAAGAGTTTAAGGACTGTTTTTTTTCGGAGCTTGTTGAAGAAGAGCGTCCCCTTAAGAAGATTTTATTAGGAAAACCTGCTAATGCTTTAACCATCCAAAAACAGATGGATCAGGTTGCCATCGATAGCTATTTGCAAAGCCCAGAATATAAGCTCTTAGACCGCGGCCTATACGGGCCCATCTACCTAACGGGAAAGACACATTCCACCAAAAGAATTCTGAAAGTTTTCAGAGGGGAGATGCATCTCACTTGCATGCGGATTGCTGCAAGAAATTTCGCTAAGGTAGCTTGCAAAAGCTGCCCAAACGTATTTCCAAGTCTGTTCGAAGTGAGGATTGGCGTGAAGTCTTCTCTCTTAAAGATGAGTTATGAGGGGCCAGACTTGCTCAGACTCTACCAACATACAAAGACCCCTTTTAGCGCGGGGGATTTGCGTAAATTTTTTCACGACGTGTTTTCAGGGCTTGCCTGGTTGCATCAACAAGGCATCGTGCACACAGACATCAAGCCTAGCAATATTACGTTTCATATCCTTCAAAAGCGCTATGTATTGATTGATTTTGAATTGGCGCCCAATGTGGAACAAGCAAAACGGTGGAAAGGGCCATCTGGCACTCTAGAATACCAATCTCCAGAGCAAATTTTAAGATTAGGAATCACTACGGCAACAGATCTTTTTTCGCTTGCTATGATAGTGATTTTTATGATGAAACGGGAGCTTCCCTATGCGCTAAATGAGAAGATGCGGGAAACTCTCTACAATAGCCCAGCGGTTAACGAACGTTTATTGGTTAGCCATTTGCGCTGCCTAGCAAAAACGCTTACCCAGGAGCAAGCGAAGAGTCTAGAGACGAGCGCTTGCAAAAAGTTGCCCATAGCTTTTCGTAATAAGCAGCCATTTTTATCGAAAGATTCTTGGGACAAATACGTTCCTTGCATTAGCGCAAAAAAGGTAGAGCAGGCTTGGGTCATCAGCATATTAAACAATCTTTTAAGCGTTAAGCCAGATCAGAGGATGACAGCAGAGGGGGCTCTAAGATGTTTGGTCCCAGAGTGTGGTGGTATGGATTGATCTTAAATTTTTCCTTCCAAAGGAATCTTCAAAGCAATAAGTGTTTAAATTTTCCTCTTAATAGGGGTATTTTTCTTTTCTACGAATCGATCTAGTAGCCCATCCATCGACAGAAAAGAGTCCTGGACCAAATAAAAGAACCGTTAGGGAAGTAAACAGATAAGCAAAAGGGGTTTCTTTCGCAAAAATCGCTGGGTCTTTGAATAGAGAAAGAGTGAAGGCGTCTGCGTGCGCGGTTGAGTAGGCAGTGAACATAATGATCGTCAGTACAAGAGCAGAAGGGCGACTGATCAGTCCAATCAGTAGGAAAAACCCGAGAATTATCTCAGCGTAGCTTACGAAATAGGCATGAAATTCAGGAGCCCAAATATTTAGACTCATCAGAAAATTTGTGAAACCAGGGATGTCTCCCGCCTTGTTCCAGCCGCTAAGTAAAAATTGATAGCCCCAAATCAACCGGATAATCAGCAAAAACAGGCTTTGAAAACACGTAACAAACCAAACAAATTTTTGATAGATTTGTATTCCTATTGAAGATTTTTCTAACATAATAGATCCTTTCATTTCTATTTATCATTTACGCGTTTTTTTTGACAAAAAGAATCGAAAGAGTGGTATCATTTTCGGAAAAGAAGGTATGTGTGTTAAGAGAATTTTGTGGTCTATCTTATGAAGAACTTGTAGATTGGTGCAGCAAGCAGGGTTCGCCAGCCTACGTTGCAAAGCAACTTTTTGATTGGGTGTATACAAAAAAAGTCACTTCGTTTTCCTCGATGAGCAATCTTAAAAAAACGTTTAGAGAAACATTGGAAAAAACATTTCGGTTGCCATCTCTTCAGCTCTCTCGAGTGCTGCAGACCGAAGAGGCGGTGAAGTGTTTATGGGAACTTCACGATGGGCACAAGGTAGAATCGGTTCTGTTATTCTCTCCAGGAAGAAATACGGTATGTATCTCTTCTCAAGTTGGGTGCAACGCAAGGTGCGCCTTTTGCGCTTCAGGCAAACAGGGGTGGAAACGTCATTTGACAAGAGCAGAAATTATAGAGCAGGTCGTCTTAGCAGCCCAGATGCTCGAAAAAGAGGGGAAGAAATTGACCCATATTGTGTTCATGGGCATGGGAGAGCCTCTCGAAAACTTTGAGCAGGTCCTTTTTGCCTTAAAACAGATCACGTCTCCTCAGGCGTTTGGATTTTCGATGCGAAGAATTACTTTGTCGACCGTAGGGATTGTCGAAAACATCCATGCGCTTGCAGATTCAGGGTTGAAGGCTACGCTTGTCCTATCTTTGCACGCCCCCAATCAAAAAATCCGAAAAAAAATCATCCCCTATGCTCGTAAATACCCCTTAGAAGATCTTTTAGAAGCGATGCAATATTACGCAGAAAAAACGAAACGGGATGTGACCTATGAATACATTTTGATCGATGAAATCAACGCAGAAAAAGAGCACGCTAAGGAACTAGCAGAGCTCTTAGAAGGGCAGCAATGTACCGTGAACTTAATCCCCTATAATCCTATTCCTGGAGTGGCTTTACGCAGACCTGGTAGACAAAAAATTGAAACCTTTGAGAAAGAGCTCGCAAAACGGGGCGTCCGATCTACAAGAAGGTACACAAAAGGAACAGAAATTGCCGCTGCTTGTGGGCAGTTAGCCCTAAACGCGCCGAACTTAGAGGCGCAAAACCGAGTATAATACCGAGTACAAAACAAGGCCCCGCTGATGAGTTTAGCCCACTACTTTACGTTTTTTCGAATCCTATTGATCCCCTTTTTTCCCCTGCTCTATTTTCAGTACCCTGCGCTTGGAATTTCCAGCAAGGTACTTCCCTACGTGCTGATTGCTGTTTTGGGCGTCTGTGAATTCACCGATCTTTTTGATGGGTTCATTGCTAGGAGAAAAAACCAAGTTACTGACCTTGGGAAAATTCTCGATCCTATGGCAGATAGCATCATGCGGATTACCGTGTTCCTTACGTTTACAAAGGGGATCATCAACCTTCCTCTTGTTCTTGTATTTGTGTTTATGTATCGGGAGTTTTTTATTAGCACGCTAAGAACTCTTTGCGCAATGAAAGGGATGGTTTTAGCCGCAAGAATTTCGGGCAAGATCAAAGCCTTTTTGCAAGGGGCAGCTGCGTTCATCATTCTTTTCTTGATGCTGCCTTATGAACATGGATGGCTGAGTTTATCTGTTTTGCAAGCTCTGAGTATGTACATTGTGAGCGTTGTTGCCGTTTACGCGGTGATTTCGGCTGCCGAGTATGTCTACGTAAATCGGGAGCTGATTCAGAAAGCGATTTCCCTTGAAACGTAGGGGAGACAATTCCCCTTGCGGCTTTTCTTAACGTTCTTTTGATGGGTTAGGTAAGGTGGTCAGCCCATTTTGGGGACCGTTTTTTCTGCATATTGTTGGCGCCAAAAATGCTTGGCAATAAGAGCGATGATAGAATAGATACTTGCTCAACCCCAAAATCTAAAGAGGCTTGCTAAAAAAGCTCTCCCTATTTTTCTAAGGGACGGTTTTTTGCGACGATTTGTTTGTAGATCGCTTCGTACTTTTTTGCAGGAGCATCCCAGCTGTATGAGGCGCTCATTCCATTTTCAATGAGCGTTTTGCAGCGATCTTTTTTCCAAACATCTAGAGCGTAATTGATGGTCTCTTTTGCTATAGAAAACGAGGATTTTGTAAAATAGAATCCATTGACCTTCTTGGAGTCTTTTTCATACCTTGGGTCAAATATGGTGTCTTTGAGGCCTCCTATGTGATGGACAATAGGGACGCAAGCATACTTCATCGCAATCATTTGAGTGAGCCCGCAAGGCTCAAATTTCGAAGGCATGAACAAAAAATCGGCAGCTGCGTAGAGCCACCTACTTAACTCATTGCTAAATAGGGGAATAAAACGGAGATGGGGATGATGTTCATAAGTTTTGGCAAGCTTTTCAAAATGGGCTTGTTTCTTTTTTAAAGGAGAGGTGCCTAAAAGGATCCCTTGAGCGAACTGTTTTGTTGCAAATATCAGCCCATTTTTCATCAGCTCTGGGTTTTTTTGATCGGCTAAACGGGAGATACACACAATGAGGGGGCGCCCCTCTTCTTGTAGTCCAAGCCGTTTTTGTAAAGCGCGCTTATTGTTCCGTTTTGCAAGAAGAATCTCGTCTAAAGAAGCGTTTTTAGGGAAGCGGTGAGGGATAAGAAGATCTTTTTCTGGATCCCACAGCTCTTCATCGATTCCATTCAAAATGCCAGAAATGGAATCCCTCCGTTTTTCTAGGAGGTCGACAAACCCGCAAGCATATTTTTTGGTAAGAATCTCCTTGGCGTACCCAGGCGATACGGTCACAAGAGCGTCGCACAAACCAAGGCCTCCTCTCATGAGAGAATAGTAGGTGAAGAAAAATCCTTTGCTAGAAAAACACTCTGTATGCGTTAGGGGATAGTGGATCTCTTCTAAATCGCTCAGAGAAAATTTGCCAGTGTAGGCAAGATTGTGGATGCTCAGCGCGACCGACTTCACAAGGACTTTTAAAGACAAGTAGACCTCTTTTACAAGAGGAGCCATTAAAGCAGAGTGCCAGTCATGCAGGTGAAGAACATCGATTTCCTGATTTTTTCGGATAAGGTACTCTGCAACAGTTTTGCAGAAGTAGATGAAGCGCTCGCTGTCCCTTTTTGTGCCTAGGTAAATTTTTTGTTCATAAAAATGATCGAGAAGAGGGCTTGTTTCAATAAGGTAGACTGGGATTTTTTCTATTTCGGTATGAAATACCCGCACATCGTAAGAAATTCGTTTTTTTTCACAAGGAAACTGCATGTCGAGACGTATTTCTTTTGCATCTAAAGAGAGCAAAGAATATTTTGGCAAAATCACAGAAACGTGGTTCCGTTTTTGTTGCGCTTTGGCAAGACCTGTGACGGCATCTGCCAATCCGCCCACTTTTGCGATGGGCGCCATCTCAGAAGCTACGTGTACTATATGCATGAATACCTACTTTTTCACTTTTGCGATAAAACGGGAGAGAAGTCAAGGGAATATTTTGATCCAAGTAGGGCGTTTTTTGGGGCGCTGTACGATTCTGAAGGGTTTCGATAGCCTTTTGAAAAATTGTTTGTAGGGTCTTTTGGTATGTACAATTTTGGTCTATTTGTTTTTTTGCCAGCGGCCCAAAATGCAAGAAATGCATCGCAGTTTTTGCGCTGCTTGCTTGGGAGAGTGTTGAGTTTTACCAATGTATGGACCTGCTGCTGACGTTTTTTCTCTTAAGCGAAAATGGCCTGCTCTTCTTAAGGGAACGGAACAGATTTTTAGATAGCTTAAAAAAATATTTACCAAACCTCTTCTCTTAGGAAAAGGCTGACGCAGAATATTGCCATTAATAGTACGATTTTTGTATGATTATTGTTTTATTTGAGGTATCTTAATCTACAGATCTTCCCATGTAGAAAAAGATTCTTTTATTGGGGTGTCGCCAAGCGGTAAGGCAGCGGTTTTTGGTACCGCCATGCGGAGGTTCGAATCCTTCCACCCCAATTTTATGGAAGATAAATGATGGAAAGAAAAAACAGCTTTTTGCTGTTTTCAGGATCTTCAAATAAAACGTTAGCCAAAGAGCTAGCCAGCAATTTACAGACTTCTTTAGGAAGGGTGCGCATTGGCAAATTTCCTGATTGTGAAACAGAAATCGAAATTTTAGAAACAGTACGTGGCAAAGACGTTTTTGTTTTACAAAGTATTGCAAGGAAGCCTAATGAATATTTGATGGAACTTTTCATCATGATCGATGCTCTGAAAAGAGCTTCTGCAAAGAGTATACAAGTGATTATTCCCTATTATGGGTATGCTCGCCAAGATCGAAGACATGTGAATAGAGTCCCCATCACAGCGCGACTTGTGGCCAATCTTCTGGAAACAGCCGGAGCCACGCGTCTGATGACAATGGATTTGCATACCGATCAAATCCAAGGATTTTTTACGATCCCTACAGATAATTTGTCAGCGCAAGAGGTGCTTTTGGCAGCTTTGCAAAAAGAAAGTCTCGTTGATGTTACGGTCGTTTCTCCCGATATAGGGAGCAATAAAATGGCTATGCGCTACGCAAAGGCTTTAAACGGGGAAATTGCCCTCGTGCACAAAGTACGCATCAATGGAAAAAATGTTTCTGATGGCGGCCTTTTGGGCAATGTCTTTGGGAAAAATGTTGTGATCGTAGATGATATTTGCGCAACTTACGAAACCCTGCGCCTAGCTGCTTCTGTTTGCCAGAAGCATGGGGCAAAGAGGATTGTTGGCCTTGTAACGCACGCGGTGTTGCCGAGGGCAAAAAAAATTCCAGGAGTAGAAAGGCTATTTGTAACCAACTCTATCCCTGCCGAAAATGTAGAAAAAGATGTGGAAATGGTGTCGATAGCGCCGCTTTTGGCAAAAGCTATTTTACGCACTCTTTCAGGAGAATCGGTCTCTTCTTTATCTCCCTAAGCAAGTGATGAAGAGAGAGCATTATTAAGAGGATGTATGAAATTATCAGTTTTTAAACGGGAAAAAAAGGGGAAGGGCGCCCTAACGGACATTCGGGCACGTAACGGAATCCCTGCAGTCCTTTACGGAAAAAAAATCGAGAATCAGACGGTTTTTGTGAAAGGAGAAGAGTTTTCTGCCGTCATGAGGAAAATTCCTACAAATCACCTTTCGAACACACGATTTTCTCTCGATTATGAGGGGAAAACCTATTACGCCCTTGTCAAAGGAATCGAGTATCACAAAATCACGTACAATCCCCTTCACCTCGATTTTATGATCGTGGAACAGGATGACCTTGTCAATGTCAATATTCCTATTCTTTGCACAGGAACCGTCGACTGCGTCGGTTTAAAATTAGGAGGCGTTCTTCGTCAGGTGATCCGCTCTTACAAAGTACGCTGTTTGGTAAAAGATATTCCAACATCTTGCGTTGTGGACGTGCAGGCGATGAATGTGGGTGATGCTAAACGCCTTTCCGATATTGCTCTTCCAAAAGATGTGCATCCTTTATTGAACGTGAGTGAAGTGGCCATTTCGATTGCAAAACGTTGATGTAAAGAAAAAGCCGATTCTTGTAGGTCTGGGCAATCCCGGAAAGCAGTATGCCTTAACAAGGCACAATATCGGTTTTTATATTCTTGACCGATTTGCTGAGCGTAAAGGGATCGTATTCAAGAAAGGCAAACGTGCTCTTTCAGCGAGCGTTGAGGGAATGATCCTTTTGAAGCCCCAAACGTACATGAACCTTTCGGGGAAAGCGGTTAAAGAATGCGTCAGTTTTTATAAGGCTCCTTTAGAGTCGCTCCTTGTCATCGTCGACGATGCGCACCTCCCTTTTGGAGAAATACGCATGCGGGAACAGGGATCTTCTGGAGGGCATAATGGATTAAAACACATTGAAGAGTGTTTACAAACAAAGCACTATTCCCGTTTACGGGTTGGTGTGGGATCTCCCAAGGATTCCGATATGGCAGATTACGTGCTTGCAAACTTTACCGAGGATGAACAAAAACGTCTTCCCGAAGTAGCAGATCGTGGAATCTACGCCATAGAACTTTGGCGCGATCATGGAATGACTCATGCTATGAACGTTGTCAATGTTCATCCAAAACAGAAGGAGAAAATGGATGAAAAAAATGAAAAAAAATCTTTATGAAGGGATGTAT
>JBCAXK010000037.1:0-15746 GCA_038534095.1 Chlamydiota bacterium
ACCATTCCCCAGACAATATGTCTTTAGCTAGGAAGTGGGCTTTAAATATTCTTCGGGAAGTACAAGGAAAAAAAAGTATAAAGCGAACCCAAAACCGCTTCTGTATGAATGGAAATCACCTTGAAGAAGTTTTTTGCAAGGAAATTTAAATGCGATCGCCCTGGAAACAAGACAATTCTTTCTTGCGAAAAAAACGTTCCGGAGTAAAATACTTCTTTTTTACCAGAGAATTTTTGCAAAAAAGTGCCCTGTGTTTAGTAGGTGTTTTAAGACCCAAAGTACACTTTTCTGCTTCTTGCAAATTTTGGCTAAAGGAATGGAATGTGCTTGCAATAATGCAAAGTACAATCACAAATAAAATGACTACGGAGGTTAAGACTTTATGGGTGCAGTAGCAAATACATTGAACAACGCCTGGTCTTACATTTTAATGACATCTAACAAAATAGATCCAGGTAACATTGATGTTACTCTACCTAAAACCAGTGGAGATAAATCGTTAATCTTTGAAATTAATAAAACATTTCAAAATAATTATGCGAAAAATACTGAGTATAAAGCTAAGATTTCTTTGGACGATAGAGATATCGTATTGAAAATCAACAGCGAAAATGATGAGATTACTCGTTTCTGGAAGAAATTAGCAGTTAGAGTTACCCGACGCTTTCAACAAGATCGGAACACAAACCCGTATAATCGGGCTTCGAACGTCGGACCATTTTCTGTTCCAGGTGAGGAGAAAGGTGCAGGTGCTCCCCGTTCGAACACAAGCCTCAAAAAGAAAATCGATAACTGTGTCCACGCTTTTTTCCGGGAAGGGATCATGGACGGTTTTCCAGTAAAGCAGTTGAGCTATACTACTAAAGGGAATGAAAGCTCTATACATTGTAGGAATGTAGGCAATGAGCCATTACCTAGCATTTTCGAGAAAGTGGTGACGAGTAACATTCGCCAATTCGTTACAGGGGCTAATGTCTCCATTCACTATACAGATTCTTCTAAAAAAAAATTTACTATTCAGGTAACAGAAGAAGCTGAGGAAGAAAAGGGGAGTTCAAATCAAAATACAGAGGGGGTGGTGGATACACCCGAGGACTCATCAAAAAATTTCCATAGAGTGTTCGTGTTTGGAGATTTCGATCTTTGATGAAAGAAAGAGTTTTTTTGGATTTTTGAAGGAACAAAACCTCTCCTCTTTTTTAGCATTCTTCTATTTGTTAAAATAGGTTGTATGAAAGATTTGCTCAGAAATATTTGTTTTTTTTTCTTAGGTGCAATGATATTGATCCTACCCGCTTGCTCTCCTTGTTATCTTGGTAGGGAAGTTTGTGGGGTCGATGAATTTGTGATGGACTCTTACCAAGTTCAAGAGGGAAAGGTTGCCATTTTATCGTTGCAAGGAAAGGAAACCCAGCCTTTGAAGGAAGCGCTTTTAGAAAGAACGAGCTATCAGAATGGGTTTGTGGAGCTTGCGGGACTTGTAGAGGAACATGAGGTTCCTGTAGATGGGTCTATTGGCCTTTTTTCTGTGCTAGCGAAAGCGCGCATCTCGAGCGAAGCAAATCTGTTTAAGAGTTATGTCTCTAGACAAGGTGAACGCTTACCTGTAGACTTCTACCGCCTTTTGGTGGAAGGGGATATGTCGCAAAATATTTTGATGCAAGCGAGCGATAAAGTCTATGTGGCCGATCCTTACTCAGCGCACATCACCCTTCTTGGGGAAGTAGCATTAGAACAAAGAATCCCTGTGCCATCGGGGTTTCTTTCGCTAAGAGAGGCGATTGCGCAGGCTGGAGGGATTCGCTTTACAGGGGATACCTCCTACATTCAAGTTATTCGGGGGGATAGCCCCGAGCCGAAAATCTACCGTTTGAATTGGGAGCATATACTCCATCTTCCTGAGAAAAGTCTTTTGTTGATCCCAGGAGATATTGTCTACGTAAGCTCTACCCCAATTGCAGAATGGCACCGTTTTTTATCCCAGCTTGTACCCAGTTTTTTTTCAGGAGAAGCTAGGACAAAACCGTAAGAAGGATCCTGCTTGCAAAAAATAGGAATGTTGCTATGGTGTAAATGAGGTGTGGAGCCTTTTCCTATGACAGGAATTTGCTCTGGAAATCGGTGTAGGTATTTATGATTCGGAAGAATGTTTTGATCACAAAAGGATCCCATCCTTTTGCTCTTTCTCTTGCAGAAAGCCTTCTCCGTTTGGGTCATAGAGTCACTCTTCTCGATACTTTTCTTGAAGAGAAAAGCTCGATGGCTCATTTGCAAAACTACCCAGCCTTCCGTTTCCTTTTGCACGATATTTCTTGCGCGCTTTATGTGGATGTGGATGAAATTTATGACTTTTCCCATTACGCTCCCGAGGAAACTAGCTCGATGATTGCTTCGATGAAAGCGGTGGTCTTTGGATCCTTTCATCTTCTGTCTTTAGCCAAAAGGTCGAAAGCAAAATGCTTGTTTGTCCAAACTTTGGCTCGCTCGGAAAAGGGGGTCGAACAAGCAAAAATCTTTGCGAGGGCGTTTTGTTCCGAGTTTCAAAAGGAAGGCGTTTTAGCAAAAGTGGCGCAAGTCTCTTCAGAGGATGCGAGCAAGATCGATGCTCATTTAGAAACTAGGAAAAAGACCAAAGAGGGCGATCTCTTTTTTGAGGAGGTGTTGCTCCGTATGATGGGGATGATGGAAAGCCAAGATTTCCTAAATAAAGACACCTTGATCCTGGATCAATGCCGCTTTTCAGAAGAGGAAGTGCCCGTTTTGGGGTAGAGTTCTCGGTACTTTTCTACCATTTTAAACGCTAGAGGAACTCCCTCTTTCCCCGCGTCTCCAAAGCGGAGAAAGACAATCACGACTAATTCTGGTTTTTCCCACTGTTCACCTGTTTCTTCGAAGCTGAGGCAACCAAACCAAATATCTTTGTAAATTTCTGGCTTTGCAGAAGGATGGACGCTAGAAAAATGGGACACTTCGGCTGTAGAGGTCTTCCCAATCAAAGAGGAACTACTTTCTTTATACCGTTTTTTGAGTAGGGGCTCTTTCCGAAAGCCTTTGATCACTTCTCCGCGCGCGCTCCCTTTTTTGCTGCCGACCACTTTCCCAAGAGCTGTATAGAGGTACTGTTTCACAATCGGAGGAAGAAAGAGTTTTTGTTTACAATGCTTTCCTCCATAGGGCTGATCCCCGAGTTTTCGTACGATACGTGGCTGTAATACCTCTCCGTTAGCAAAGGCTCCAAACATGCAAGCTGTTTGCAGCGCGCTTACGCTTAAGGTGTGCTGCCCAATAGCAAAAGAGTAGAGACCTGTAGTATTGGCCCGAAGATCATCGGGCAAATGCCCCCGAATTTCTCCTGGCAATTCGATGCCAGTTTTTTCTCCAAAACTGAGCGCCCGACTTGCGCACAAAAGGTCGAGCGGACTATCGAGATACTTTTTTGCAAGAAGGGCAAAGTAGGGGTTGCTCGATTGCTCTAAGGCTCCCATGAGATCAACTTTACCAATCCCATTTTTGTGCGATTTTGGAAGCCTACCTCCCTGGTAGTAACGGGTAAGTGGCTTTTTGCTTGCATCATAACCCACAATCATAGCGCTCTTTTTTTGCGCCGTTTGGATGTAGCGGATTTGGTCGGTGATGGTCAAAGGGCTCATCGAAGAAAAATCGGTGGGGCGTTCCCGCATTTTTTTACAAAGCGCGCTATAAGACACAACGATTTTGAAAATCGATCCTAAGGTGAGGTTTTCCCGGTAAGCGTAGGATCTTGTAAATCCAAAACCGGTGAACGGGTAAAAGGCAGATGCTAAATGTTTTTCTTGTTTGGCGCCTTTTTTCCCCCTCACGTGGGCAGATTGGGCGTAAAGAGGCCTTGTAAGATCATGGTATGATCGGAAGGTGCGTAAACATTCTTTGAATAGAGGAAATGGGAGTTTTTTTCCGATCTTTCTTAAAGATAGGAAAAGAGAAAAATAAGGATCTTGTTTTTTTAACCAGAGCAAGTAGGAGCAGTAGGGGTGGAGCTCTTCTTCTTGTAGAGGAGTTTCTTGCACGTAAGAAGCGATGAGAGGCAATCTTACTTTGTTCCAAAAATCGGCGAATAGAGCAGCCTCTTTTTCTTCCAAAAGATCGATGTAGGGTTTAGGAGAGCGTTTTTGCTGCTTTTCTTCTAGTCGTCGTTTACGTAAGAACGTTTTTCCCTGTTTTTGTCTCCAAGGTAAGAAGGTGATTTCATGAAAAAGCGCTTTTGCTTCTTTTTTTAACGCCGCTTCGAGCTGTTTTTCCTCTTGCCATAACGCAAAGTAGTTTGAGAGGGTCATGTTTCCGATCGAGCAGATAAGCTCGTTAGAAAAACTGGGGCTATGGACGCAAAGGCGCGCGAGATCGAGCAGAAAGAGCTTATCTCGGTAATCAAAGACTTTATCCCAAAAAGACCATTTTTCTCGGAAATGGACTGCTTTTTTTAGGAAGAGGGGAGACACCGCATCGTTCACAGAACTTTCCGCGGCATTTTGCGGGTAAAGAACAGCAAAAAGATCCCCCATCGTTTTTTCCCCCGAATGAAATAAAAGAGCTGCTGCGTCCTCTTGCAATGCGATCGCATCTTTGACACTTGTTAAAGAAAGAGCCGCCTCTTTCACGCTTCCATCTAGAATCAACGAGAGAAATTGCTCCCAAGAAAAGGTCATGGTCTCTTCATAAAACCCCCGCTCTTTATGGAACCTTTCTCGAACGAGTTGCTTTTTTCCTTCCCAAATATGGCTCAAATGGAGATCAGATTCGAGCCACGTATGTAAGTTTTTTCTTTTTTCAGAAGAGGAAAACACATTTTGTGATCGTATGTAGTCGTTTGGATCAAATCTAGGGTAGGAAGCAAGCGCAAGAATTTCCCCTGTATTAGGATCAAGCGCAACAATCGCGCCTCCTTTGATCCAGGGTTGCTTTTGGAGTAGGCGCTTTTGTTTTTGCACGTAGCTTCTCCCATCTCTTGTTTTTTCATCTTCTGCTAGGAGCTCTTCAGCATATAGCTGTAGAGGAAGAGAAATGTTGAGGGTTAGATTCTTTCCAGGGAGAGAAGGCTCACTTGCGATTTCTTGTAGAAAATTGCCTTTTGCTCCCACTTCGTACGTTTTTTTGCCGATAAAGCCTCGAAGATCCTTTTCAAATTGTTTTTCGATGCCAATTTTTCCGACAAAGTCGCGGGAAGCGTAGCCCCGCTTTTCCCGCTCTTGTTGCCTCTTTTCTAGGGCTGCGAGGCTTGCGATCCCTGGCGGGAGGTCAACGCAAGCTCCCTCTTGAGCGTTAGCTAGTAGGTCTTTCTCTTCCTGTTGTTCTTTTTGGATTTTTTTGAAAAAAGAGGGGGCAATAGCGCCCATATGTCCCAAAATTGCGCAGGCGACTTTCCCATGGGGATAATGACGCTCTGAGGTGATTTCTGGGGTGAGGCCAGGCAAGTCCCGTTGCATCATCCGGAGCTGGTAGTATTGCTTTTCCGATAAATTTTTTTGCAAAACGTAGGGACTATGCGGGAACAGGGAGGCTTTTGCGTGAATTTCATCTTCGATTCTCCTCCAAGGAAGATCGAGCACTTCTGCTAGCTGTTTTGCTAGGGTTTCAATATAGGTTTTTCTTGGATAGATCCGCTTTTTCCCTGCCGTTTTTTGGGAAATCCACCGCACTCTTGGGATTTGCAGGATTTCTCCATAGTAAATACTTGCTTGATACATCATCCGATTGATCGCAAGAGGCTTCCCATCCCGGTCATGAATTTCCCCCCTTTGGGGTTTTTCAATCATGAACCGCTTTCTTGGAGCTAGCGCTTTTCTCTGGTAAAGTTCTTTTTCGACGACGCTGAGTTGCCAAGCTCGCAGCGACAAAAGAAAAAAGAGTAGTAAAATTCCCTTCAATACTCGGCGGGCTTTTTCTCCAAGATAATCCACAATAATTCCGGGCGAATCGGTTAGTCTATGATTTTGGCAAAGAATCTCATAGTAAAACAATCTGCATATTTTCCTTGGAAAAAAACGATTTTTTTAGGAAAATGGGTATTCGAATATTTATAAGAGTCTCTTATATCATTCGTTTTGATGGTAAAATTTGAGGAGATGTTTCAAAACGCTCCTCATAGAAGTAAAAAATCATCCCCTTAATAGAATTTTTAGAAAACCGCAGTGTTTTTGTGAAAAAGGGGTTTTTGCCAAAATTCGCATGTTCAGGAGGCTCATTGCGAGCATGGATTTTAATTTTTGCGCCTGTAGTTCAATGGTAGAACAGTAGCCTTCCAAGCTACGAGTGTCAGTTCGATTCTGATCAGGCGCTACAGATATGGTCATAGCCTAAAGGAGATACATTGTCGTCACAACAGTCAGAAAAACAGGGTGTCACGATTCAACAATTGCTTGAGTCGGGAGCACATTTTGGGCATCAGAAAAAGCGTTGGAACCCAAAGATGCGCCGGTTCATTCTTGAAGAAAGAAATGGCATTTACATCATCAACCTAGCCAAAACCATGCAACAAATTCGTGATGCCAACCAGGTTGTCATCGATGTTGTTGCGAAACACAAATCCATTTTATTTGTAGGAACAAAGAAACAGGCCAAAGCAGCCATTGAGCAGTTTGCGCAAGAAGCTGAAGAGTTCTACGTTTCTGAAAGGTGGCTCGGAGGGATGTTGACCAATCTGACTACAATTCGTAAGTCGGTCAAAAAGCTAGAAAGAATTGAAAAAATCATCAGCGCTGGATCCGAAGGTTTGAAGAAAAAAGAGATTGCTCGCTTGCAAAAAGAGCAGCAAAAACTTGAAAGAAACCTCGCTGGAATTCGCGCGATGCGCAAACCTCCAGGGCTTGTCGTTGTCGTTGATCCTAATAAAGAGCATATTGCTGTTGCTGAAGCGAAGAAACTTGGTATTCCTGTCATGGCGATTGTCGATACAAACTGTGACCCCGATCCCATCGATTATGTCATTGCTTGTAATGATGATGCTCTGAAGAGCATCAAAGTGGTTCTCCATTCACTCATGCGAGCCATTGTGTCCAAAAAAGCAGAAATGCAAACAGCAACGAAAAAAGTGGAAAAAAAGCCCACGACTCTTGAAGAGGAAACAGGAAAAGAGGAAAACCATGGTTAGTATTCACGCCGATTTGATCAAAGAACTGCGCGCTATGACAGGCGTGGGTATGAGTAAGTGTAAAGAAGCTTTACAAGCTTCTTCTGGGGACTTGCAAGAAGCGGTCAATTACCTCCGAAAAAAAGGGATGGCATCGGGAGCAAAAAAAGAAGGCAGAGAGACCAAAGAGGGGAGAATTGTCTTTTCTGAAGACGCCTCTGCTCTTGTCCTTGTGGAAATCAACGCAGAAACCGACTTTGTTGTAGAGAATAAAAAGTTTCAGGACTTTGCAAAAGATGTAGCAGAGCAAGCCTTAGCTTCTCGCCCTGTCTCTCTAGAAGCATTTCTTCAAGAAAATTATGCGAAAGATCCTTCCATCACAATTGATCAATCTCGCAATTTGGTGATCCAAACTTTGGGAGAAAATATTCAAATCAAAAGGCTTTCGATCGTTGAGAAAAAGCCAGGTACCTCTTTAGGGATCTATTCCCACATGGGGGGTAAAATTGTGTCTATGGTGGAGATTACTGGAAGTGAGCAACAAAAAGACCTCGCAAAAGAAATCTCGATGCACGTAGCCGCCTACCACCCAGAATTTTTGAAAGAAGAAGAGGTCCCTGAAGAGATTCAAGAGCGGGAAAAAGATATTGCTCGCTCACAAATGCAGGGAAAACCAGAAAATATCATCGAGAACATTCTTAAGGGGAAGCTCAAAGCGTTTTACGCTGAGAACTGTTTGATCCAGCAAAAATATGTCAAAGATCCGACAAAAACCGTTGAACAATTCGTTCGTGAAGAGGGGAAAAAGCAGGGAGAAACCTTGTATGTATCCGAGTTTTGGCGGTGGACTGTAGGGTAGACTTCGTGCCTGCATCGTATACAAGAGCTTTATGCAAAATTTCGGGGGAGGCTCTTTGCTCTCCCCATCAGCAAGGTTATGATCAAAAAAGTCTTGCTGCTCTCACCTCTGCCCTTGCGGCTGCAAAAAACAGCGGCAAAGAGCTGGGACTTGTCATCGGAGCTGGCAATCTTTTCCGAGCAAAAGACGCTGGTCTTGACTATTCGAGAACAACTCTAGATGAAGTGGGCATGTTAGCCACCATCATGAATGGGAAGCTTCTTAGCGCAGCTCTTCAAAAAGAAGGGATCAAAACTGCGCTCTTCAACGCATTTCCTTGTGGAGGATTGGCTGACGTATTTTCTGAGCAGCAGGTAGAAAAGGCCTTTGAGGAGGGAGCTCTTGTCCTATTTACAGGTGGCACTGGTCATCCATTTTTCACAACAGATACAGCAGCGGCTCTTAGAGCGTTGCAAATTGGGGCAGATGTTCTCGTTAAGCTAACCACCGTAGAAGGTATTTACACAAACGATCCGAAACAGGATCCGAAGGCTACTAGAAAAAAAACCATCAGTTATCGGAAGATCATTGAAGACCGGTTAGGCGTTATGGACCTGGAAGCGGTGATCCTCTGTGAAAAGCATCGTCTTCCCATCATTGTCACCCATTTTGCAGACCAAACACATTTGACCACAGCTCTCTCATCGGGAGAAGTGGGAACCCTCGTTACAGAAGAGTAGGATTATGAGCATAGAAAAAGAAACAAAACATGCGATGGAAAATGCCCTTAGGCATTTGAAAGAAGAACTGAAAAATTTACGCACAGCAAGAGCCAATCCTGGAATGGTGGACAGTGTCCCTGTTTCTGTTTACGGCGCGACGATGCGCCTCAAAGATATTGCGAATATCACCACTCCTGAAGCGCGTCAGCTTCTCATCACCCCTTTTGACCAAAGCAATGTTACCGCGATTAGTAAAGGGATTGAGCAAGCCAATTTAGGTCTTTTACCCGCTGTAGATGGCAATGCGATACGCATTCAAGTTCCTCCCATGGATACATCTACCAGAAAAGAGATTGTCAAACAGTGCAAAAGAAAAGGGGAAGAGGGCAAAATCGCCGTCAGAGAAATTCGAAGAAAGCAAAATGAGCTTGTTCGTAAGAAAAAAAGCGAAGGAGAGCTCACAGAAGATGTGCAAAAAAAATCGGAAAAAAAGATTCAGGAGTTGACGGATCAGTTTTGTTCTGATATCGATCAAGCTTGCGCTGCTAAGGAAAAAGAAATCTTAGAGATTTGAGCTTGTCGCAAAATCGCGCAGACCTTAAAATATAACGAGATAGAATGAATGGCCCCATCGTCTAGTCTGGCCTAGGACACCGGGTTTTCATCCCGACAACAGGGGTTCGAATCCCCTTGGGGTCACATATTGAGACTTTAGCTCAGTTGGTAGAGCATCTCCCTTTTAAGGAGAGGGTCGTTGGTTCGAGCCCAACAAGTCTCAATTTTTTTCTTCATTCTTCTATCTACACTTTTACCGTCCCCATTGCCTCTTTTTCAACCTAGCATATTCGCTTTCCCTCAAATTCCTATTTCATTATTAATCCGTATAACGGGGCGTTCTCTTCAAAAAAACTGATCTCCTTTTCTCTATAAAGTCTCCTATTTCAAGACTTCTGCGTTCCCCGTTCTATTTTGCGCAGCACTTTCTAGCTGTTTTGAATAGGAGAGGCACGATTATCCGGTAAAAATAGATCAGGAGAGGCAAAAGACCGTTCTAGGTAAGCTACTGCGTTTCTGGTCGGAGGAAAAGAGCCTGAATGTTCTAAGGAGCGTTTGCAATCTGACCGACTTTGGGCTCTTTCCCAAAAAGAGGGGCAATACCATGGAGAGGTTTGTGAAAAAGGGAACAAGTAGCCGGAATGAGAGGAGTTGGTTCAGCAAATATATGGTCCGATATTTTCGGAATGGTACGCTGTTGCTTCCCTCGCAAAAGAGAATACATTTCCCCGTTTACGCCGTATTTCTCATGATTTTGGTTTGCGAAAAGTGATGACGTACATCGAATGATCCCATTTATAGCGCAGCTGCAGATCCTCCATCGTAGAAGGGATCGCCTTTGTTGGGGGAGAGATGTTCTCGACGTTTGTAAAGTAGCGTTTGATGAGCGGCAATCGGGCGTACCAAGATTCAACATGTTCTTGCGTTTCATCACAAATAAGGATCATCGCGCCCGGTTTTGCGACCCGAATCATTTCATGAATGGCTTTTGGAATGTCATTGAAAAAGTTGATGCCTCCAACGTGAAAAACTACATCAAAACTTCCCTCTTTGAAAGGGAGCTCTTCTGCATTTGCCTGAAGCAGTTGTAGGCGATAGGGCTTGATCAAAAAATACTTTTTACAAGCCCTTAGCATGCCCATGGAAATATCGACCCCCACGTAACTTGCCTCTTTGGTTAAAGCGGGGATATTGGCTCCAGCGCCAATAGAAGTTTCTAAGACGGTTTGGCCTGGGAGCACCTCTAAATCAGCAAGCAATTCTTTCCGTTTTCCGACCATATCCCAGCGAAGTAGACGGGATAAATACCAAAAAACCGATCCAGTAAATACTCCAACTTTATCATAAAATTTTTGGTATTTTGCGTTATTCCCTGTAAGGTCTCCTCCCTTTAGAAAGCTGGGAATGCCTCCGATGATAGGAAATGTTTTTTGACCATCGTCCCTAACAAGGGTTTGACCCTGTAGCTGGATCCCCTGATCTGATTTAGGGTCTTTGAGTCGTTGTAAAAGGGTTTGTTCGATCATGCTATTCCTCAAGGTGAGGTTCTATGATACCCCCTATTTAGAGGGAAGATCAATGAAAACCGGCAGTTCTCGAGGCCGCTTTTGCGGGGTATTTCGACAAAGTGGCGTAACCATCGTAGTCATTTCTTGAAGGGAAAAGCGCTTTCTGATCGCAAGGAATCGGAGGACTTATAGATAAGAATTTTTGGGAAAAAAGGGAGAAGAACCCAAAGATGTTACATAATGGACGGGGCAGATTATGTGTTCATCAGGTACGTTGTTTGTCCGAGCTGCATTCCCTCTGATGAGTACCTTTTTTCCACAGAAAGTTTGATGGGCTTTTGCACATCGAGAGGAATTTTTGTAGTGCAGAGGAGGTGAATTTTTGTAGAAAAATCACCTTTTTCCCCCTGCACGGGTAAAAAATTGAGACCAATTCTTTTGATCTCTTTTTTGTCTTTTCGAATCACCTCGTCCAAATCTTCATCATAGACGGCGTACTCCCCATTTTGGCAAATGATTGTATTGGCTCTAATTGCAAGAGGCTCCAATTCTTGTAGGCGAAGAATGGGGATGATTCCACTTGTCTGGGGTAATTCTGTATATAACCGCGCATTGTTCTTGAAAGAACACGAGGATCTTGAGGCTAAAAACTCTTCAAGAGCGACATAGCGTTTTGGAGAAAAGCGTTTTTGCGCTCCATAGAGCGTTGTTGCTGCCTCAATTTTTTCCCTGAAACTTAGACGCTTTTTGCCATAATACAAGCGATGCATCTTAGCGCGGATTTTTTCTGCTTTCCTTCGGAAAAAACGGCTCATGAATCGTGAGGTAGAAGACGAAATATTTGCTGTGGTAGGGGAGATAGTGTGTTTGTTTTTCCGAAAGCCAGTTCCTCGTTTTTTGTTCTGTTCCATTGAGAGAGCAAAGTGTAAAAAGGCAAACCAGTCTGCTTGCGCTTTAGCCTTGCGCGCATCAAGATCTAACTGGTGGAGCTCTTCGATGTTTTGTAGCATCTCTTTGGTCACCAAAATCTTTGTCATACCCCCCTTTTTCCAAGCAATGAGCGATCTTGGTAGATCTTTTTTTAGTTGTTCTTGTTTGAAGATCAGCAAGTCTTGTTCTTCATGGTGTAAATAGGACCGAACCATTGCTTTGATCTTTGTTTGCGTGATCTTTTCGTAAGAAATGGTAGATAAAGTGCGCATACGATCTAATAGGGTTTGTTGTTCTTCGTGGCAAACACTAGAAAAACGTTCTAGAGAGAACTTTTTTTCTTTCAGCGAGGTGATCAGACTCTTTAAGCTCTTATGATGAGCGCGTAAAGTCTCAAGTTCTGGATCGATATAAGAGGTACTATTGGCGCATTGTTGAGATTTTTTTTCTATGATTAGGGAGATTTTACCTATTGCAGATGTTGTACGATCGATTTCTAAGGCGAGCTTGTTTTTTAGCGCAGTGAGTAGGAGTTTTGGATCTTGGTGATTCGACGTACGCGCATCGATAGACGATAAGTAGTTTTGCAGCTGCTCTTCCAAGAATTCTTGGCGCACTTTTGCGACAAAAATGGTGTGGGCAAAAAGGGAAGTGTATCTGTAATTTTTCTCTGCGTATTCGATATAGTCTTTGAGAGGGCGTTGTAGCTGACTCCACAACCGGTCCTGCGGAAGTGTTGCCTCTTTGTCTAAAAGGCGCTCAAAGTGTGTACAGACTACTTCTTGAATGAGATCTTGATTCTTTATAACAGAAGATTGAGGGATTGTTTCTTCAAGGATTGTACTACCTACAGGAAAACAGCCGTAATTAAAAGGACGAAGCGCGCTTGTTTGGTTCCTTTTTCGATGAGCCTGAGAAAAATTTTTGTAATTCTCTGGAATGCATGAGAAGCAACAATAAGAAATGTTTTCATGAATAGTTGTCATTCGTTTCCCCCTCGAAGATATAATAATAAATTTTTTATTAAAAAATCAATGTTTTTTAAAATTATGAAATAGGTTTTCTTAAGAAAAACACAAGCATCCCTTGGCAGGCTCTTAATACATCTATAGCAGAGGATTGTGAAATGGTTGTAAGTTTCTGAAAATAAAAGAAATAGATATTTTTACGCCCGCCTATTTTTAGCGGGCTGATAGAAAAGGCAACAAAAAGGGGCTCTTAAACAAGAGCCCCACAAGAAGACCATGGTAGAATGTGTAAAGTCTTCAAAAAGATTTGATTTACAGAAATTTCTACTATTTTATCAAAAAAAGAAATTAAAATCTACGATTTTTTCATTAAAATGCGTTTGGTTCTTTTATAAATTATTTATAGTCAATCAATTGCGAAATATAACAAAAATATCAGACTTTTTATTGTGATTGTTTTGCATAGCGTTTTTGATCAAAAATCACCTTCTAGCCTTGTTTTCGTTCTACGATGTTGTAGAGAGTTGTTTTGGTCATTTTGTCAAAAGTGGGCAACATTGTGCTATTTCGATTTTGCAAGCTTTTCCGCGCAGTCTTTTCTAGAGCGTGTTGGGAAGATTTTGGCCAGCAAACTATCTCCGTAACCCCTCTACTTGCGCTGAATACTCCTTATGTTCGAGTAGCGATTGCCCATCTTTTTAGTAAGGAAGGCTCACATACAATCATTTAGGCGCAATAGCCTGGAGGCAATAGTTGAGAAGCGCCTAGAAGGTACCCTTCTGATAGGAACGAAGCGTTTCGGTTGCAAAAGCCGTATTCACGGGATTAGATCGGGACCACAAAGTGCATTCCCATGCACCGACTTGCTTAAGCAGGTAAAGGGGACCTATTTTCTCGGGGTTTTTTGAAAAATGCTAGATGGTTTTGTTACAGGTCTATAGAGAAGAGGCTCTCGGAGTCATCGCTGCAAACAGCCCTTCTGTTATGGGCGAGCCACTTCAATAACAGAACCAGTAATATGGGAGTCCTTCAAAAGCGCAATGGTTAATTCGGCAACTTTTTTCGGAGGTAGTAGGGTTTTTGGATCTTCCCCCGGAAAATTGGTGAACCGCATTTTCGTTGAGCACCGGGGAGGGACTAGAGTATTGATCCTAAGATGGGGCTCTTCATCAGCAAGGGCTTCGGTAAAATTCACAATGGCTGCTTTGCAAGCAGAATAGATTCCATAACCGCTACGCCCTCTTGAAAAGGAAGAGGAAGCAAAGTTGATGATGTGTCCACCTTTTTTAATGCGAGCAGACTGGCAAGCGTAAATTACCCCCTTCAAATTGATATTGATGAGTTGTTCGATTTGATCCGTAGCAAGAGATTTTAAAGGGTTGATGGTTAAATAACCGGCCGTATTGATGAGTCCATCGACTTCACCCACTTCTTCGTAAATCCTTTCGAGGGTCTTTCTGATCTCTAGAGGCCTTTCTAGATCTAAAGAGTGCGTCGTTGAAGAGCGTGATACCGAGATGGTTTTTGCGCCCTCTTTGTTTAAGAGTCGAGAAATCTCTTGTCCAATTCCCCCAGTACCTCCGATCAAGATGTACGTTTTTTTTTGTAGAGAAGTGCAGGGGAGAGGACTGCTCTTTTTTTTCGCTAGAAGGTGGGCGGCGATCTCCACATCAAACGGTGTCGTGATTTTCATATTACGGGTAGAACCCTTGACAACAGCGACAGGAAGACCCAAACGGAGGATTAAAGAGCAATCATCCGTAGCCTCTTTCTTGCTCGTAAGAAGCGCTTCTCTGTGCGCTTTCAATAGAAGTTTGTGGGAAAAAGTCTGTGGCGTTTGTCCTAAAAAAAATTGGGATCTTGTAGGAATCTCTCCAATTTCTTCTTCTGTCTTTTTCAAAGAAATCGTATCAGAAGAGGGGATGCAGGTATTGACCGCCTGTTTTTTGTAGGCCATCTCGATATTGTTTTGAAGAATGCTTGGAGATACGAACGGCCTTACTCCGTCGTGGATCAAGATGAGATCGGTTTGTACCGATTCCGCAGCGATTCTTGAGGATTCTTGACGCGTACTGCCCCCGATGAAAATGGGGTGATTAGGGGTGGTTTTTTTGACGTAACTGTACCAATCTTTAGGGCAAATCAGCGCGATTTCATCGATAAGCGGACTCCGTTTTAACGCATCTAGGGTGTGCTCATAAAGCGCTTTTCCATGAATGGTAAGAAATTGTTTGGGAGTAGAAAAACCTGCGCGAAGGCCGCTGCCAGCCATCAGAAGTACAGCGGTCACTTTTTTCTGCAAATACATAAACAGCATTCCAGTTCTCCTAAAAATATACCACGCTTTTGATAGGCATTCTAGAAGAAAAAGCCAAGCAGGGTTCCTTACCTCACAGGCCCGTTTTTAGGATCGGGTAAAAAGGAGATTTGGCGAGCCATGTTTTCGAAAAATACTTTGTCTGAAAATGGTTTTGAAATTCTAAAAATAGAGAAGTTTGGGGATAAAAAGAGCCCCTTTTCTGCTAAAAACATACCATGGTTTGAGGATGCATTTCAATGCACTCTAGCAGAAAAAGGGCTCAAAGGGCTTAAAGACTTTGCTGATAAAAGTCTTTCAAATGGGTAATGAGCTCTTTATGAGCATTTCTTTTCAAATAGATCATATGTCCCGATTCGTAATTGCGGATCGTCACATTTTTCTGAAAGCGGGGATCCATTCTCGACAGAGTATATTCAGCAGCAGAAAATGGCGTCACAAGATCGTAGTATCCAGAGGCAGCAAACACCTGCATGAAAGGGTTGATGCTTAGCGCCGTTTCTAACCCGTCTAAAAGAGAATAGCTTTTTGCAATGAACTTCGAGTAATCCCAATTTTCATTCACAGTAATGTTGACATCCCTATAGGCAGTTTTGGCTAAGAGGCCCACTTCTTGCTGCAGGTAAGCGTTGAACCCTGCAGAAAAAATCCCTTGTATCTCAGATACGCTAGGATCTTGCGCAAAGATCGCAGAAGGGGTAGCAAAATAATTGAGGTGGGGGTAATAGTTCCCAGTGATTGTGCTATCATAGGCGCCAAGGACCCCTGCTTCCTCATCCAAAAAGGTATTGGCAAAGAAAGGAAAA
>JBCAXK010000038.1:0-15211 GCA_038534095.1 Chlamydiota bacterium
AGGAAAAAAAAGTATAAAGCGAACCCAAAACCGCTTCTGTATGAATGGAAATCACCTTGAAGAAGTTTTTTGCAAGGGAATTTAAATGCGATCGCCCTGCAGGAAACGGTAGATCAGTTGATTCCTTCTGATCCTCAGATGGCCATGAGCTTGGGTGAATGCCTAAAATTGATGGTACTCAATAGAACTTGGGTTTACGTCTAGACCGCTTTATTTAGAAGCACAATTTTTTGCAAGTAGATCAGTAAACAAGCTATTAGGGAGAGATTGTGGCCAAGTGATCAATGACTACCGTTTGGGCAGAGCCTTAGATCGTTTTTACGATTTTGGCTGCGATCAGCTGTTTGCTGCGTTAGCAGGAAAAGCAGCAATTCGTTACGAAATTTCACAAAAATTCCGCCACTTAGATTTGGGCAAGCATGCATGTGCATGGAGAGTATGAGAGTGAAGAAGATACACCGCTCATTACCTTTGCTTACTCAAAAGATCAAAGATCAGACCTCAAGCAGTTTATGATCTATCTCATGAACAGCCAAGATGGGGATGTTCCCCTCTTGGCGCAGACAGGTGCTGGCAACAGTTCTGATAAAAAATTGTTTCGAGAGAATTTACAAGCCTTAAAAAAAGAGATTGAACAAGGAGAAGAAGGGTATTTCATCGCTGATTCTGCTCTTTACACAAAAGAAACAATTGGAGATCTCTCTTCCCATTTGAAATGGATTACCCGTGTTACCGAAACAAATAGAGAAGCAAAAGCCCTTTTGAATAGCTCCTTAGAGATGGTTCCATTAGAAGAGGGATACTCTGGCATAGAAATAACGTCTCAATACGGAGAGACTCCTCAAAGGTGGCTAGTGGTAGATTCTGCGAAAGCAAAAGAGAAAACTTTGCGTAACCGGATCAACAAAGAATACGTAACGCAATCTAAAGAGGGGAAAAAATTCCAAAAGCAACAATTTTCCTGTGAAGAGGATGCGAAAAGAGTCTTACAGGAGTGGTCAAAAAAGTTGCGTTACCACCAACTAATAGATACAGAAATCTTGATCAAAAAGTCCAAAAAAGGGAGAGGAAGACACAGTGGAAGTAAGCTACCATCTACAAGCAAGAATTGTTGAAGACAAAGGAAAAATAGAGGAGAAAAGCGCTTTTTTAGGCAGATTTATCATCGCTACAAACGAGTTAAACGCAGAGAAATTATCGAGCCAGGAAATGTTGGCCAACTACAAGGAACAGAAGTGTGTGGAAAGAGGGTTTCGATTTTTAAAAGACTCATCGTTCATGACCTCGTCCTTCTTTTTAAAAAAGCAGGAAAGGATCATAGCGCTTGGTATGGTGATGTGCCTTTGTCTTCTTGTGTATACGATTGCCCAACGTCAAATTCGCAAGAGGTTGAAAGAAACAGGTAAAACAGTACCGAGCCAAACGGGAAAACCTACACAAAAACCGAGTTTGAAATGGATTTTCCAGATCTTTGAGGGAGTTCATGTTCTACTCAAAAAAACCAATGTCCAGAGGATTGAGATTGTATTGAACCTCAAACCTGTTCATTTTTATATACTTGCGACACTAGGGTCTTCTCTTGAAAAAATTTACGCTTCAACATAAAAGGGTGCGGAATGTGGGATTTAAAGCCTTAGCTGAACATTTAAACATCATCAGAGAAGCAGAACCCCTACACAAGATCAGAGTTCCGCAGCAACTTGCTGCGGAATTAGGCAAGATATCTGTGTGATTTGTCCTAGACAAGACTTGACCGTGCAGTCATCCGCTATCTGACGCTTGGATCTGTCAGGGTCGTTTTGTCCAACATTTTAGCTTGTGCGAGTGGTTTGGACTCTTCAAAAGCCTGCATGGGGGTTTTTCCATAACAATACCTCCCGCTATGAGGACGCTCTTCATTATACTCTTCGATCCATTTATCCACATCCTCTTGCAATTCTTTTATGCTGGAGTAAACTTTCTTCCTATTCGATGATTTGTCATTTTTATAAATCATTCCTAACACTATCACTTTTTCTCTATTCTT
Organism: Chlamydiota bacterium; assembly: GCA_038534095.1. Lineage (GTDB taxonomy): Bacteria > Chlamydiota > Chlamydiia > Chlamydiales > SM23-39 > JBCAXK01. The sequence goes on from JBCAXK010000038.1 coordinate 2,027, forward strand.
AATATCTCTCCATCAGCTATTTCTTTTCCTTCGAGCAAGGTTATTTTTTTTCCTACAGATAGACTTGGTAATGCTAGATCAATATTTAAAAAATTTACTGGGATCTCATAATATTTTCCTAATTCTATCTCATTATCTCCAATTAATAGTCGGCAATCATAGACTTTATCATCAACGATTAATGGGCATGCATAAAAGTCTGTTCCGAGAGGAGACTTACGCCTTACGGGCGTTTTGCGCCCTCCTTCTGCAGTTGTTTTGAATCTCACTTTGATGTAGATATCAGGCTCCATTTAAATCTCCTTATTTGGGGACTACCATCCAATGTAAAACTTCTGGAATTAGTCCTTCCAATTGTTGGTCAGAAATTACCCACGCAGGGATCCCCCCATCAACGAGAGTAGATGCTCGATTAATAGCGCTGTTGGGGACTTGTGTTCTGATTAAGGTATAGGGAGGATCGCCAAATCCTTTTACAGCTTGTTTTGCATACGAAGATGCACCTTCAATGGAAGTTGTAAAATACTTCCCTTCTGCATTTCCTAAATTTCTAAAAATTTGTGTTCTTTTAATATCGGAAAGTTCTTGCGGTTTTACAGCTCTATACATTGTTATATTTTTACTATTTTGACAGTTATACGGAGAAAAACTTGGAAAAGCTACAAGCTGTCTTGCACGAATAACCGCAATCCCTCCTATGCTTCCAACAATGCTTAATCCTCCATCAACTAAGCTTGCAGTTTGCGAAGACATTCCTGTCTTCTGCAAAAGTTGATTAGTTACGCTATTTCTTGGATTTCCAGAAAATGCTGTTTGTAGGCCTGTGAAGAAGTGGTCTAGTCCATGAGTCATCACAAGCCCACTAACTGGAGCGAGGGCGCCAACACTTCCTAAGGCCATACTTCCGCCGATCACAGCTTCTGTAAGCCCTCCAAAGGCTTGTAGTCCTCCTTGAAAACGTGGATTGCTCCAAGTATCAACGGCAAAATCTGCGACGGCGACAACTACTCCAGACATTTTTGCACTGAATTCTCTTTGTCCACAGATACAAATACAGCCTGAAGGTCTATTGTAATACCCCGGATGATCATGATTGGTACAACCACAATCTTCATCGATAGAAGCAAGTCCCCAGGGGTCGTAGTATTTGAGTGGGTTGTTACGACAGAACAGGTAGAGGTTTAATGAATCATGAGATCCAATAGGATCTGGGCTGATCCATTTCTGGAGCTTAGGGCTGTAATAGCGAGCTCCATAGTAGATGAATCCTGTCTCATTATCCTGTCTTTTGCTTTGAAATCTCCATGGATTATTAAGCTGAGATTTCGTGACTTGTTTTCTGGAAGTAAAAATCTCCTCATTTCCAAATGCAGAAAAATTGTAACTCTCCACAATATTGCGTCTTTGAGGATGAACTAGGCAGCGAATATTTCTTTGAAGATCTGTAAAAGGGATATAAATCTCATTTTCAAGCTCGATGCTTAAAATAGCAGTGCCCTCCAATGAATTAGGATTGATTGGAATGCGAAGAGCTTTGATATTCCCTTGCTCGTCCATTGCTCCCAGTTCATAGCCACCCAAATAAAAGTAACGCTCAGTATCATTGTTATCGATTGATTTGCTCATGCGTCTAAGGTCGGGAGCATAAGTGTAATGAACAGTTTCTTCATCGGGAGTTTGAGCAATGACAAGCCTTCCAAGAGCATCAAATTTGAGCTCCAATGTCCCCGAAGAATCAGATAGGGATTTTAGATTTCTACCTTCGTCATATTCACAAACAAGATCACCCCCTTTGATGACTTGATTGTAGGGAGAGGTGGTATAAGAGGCGCCATCCTTAAGAGTGAGATTTTGCATCGAATCGTAACTGTAGGAATGACTCTCCTCAGATAAGAGCTGTGACAGGGAGTCATAAGTAAACAACCTTTTGGTCTCTTCTTTCCCTTTCTGTGTGATTTTTTCAGTAGGATTGCCAAGGAGATCAAAGGTAACCTTGTCTGAGAAAAAATCGGTCACTATCTCTACTTTTCGCCCTTGTGAATCGTAAATGTTTCTTCTTGCCCCTAAGTTTTTTGGGAGGATTTCTCGAAGAACATTTCCCATCAGATCACGGTCTGTCACCTCATAGGTGTAGAGTTCTTCATTTTCTTTGGAAAGACGCTTAATTTTTGAGACAAAAGGTCCTTCGTAGATGTAGTGGATTGAAGATTGATCTGGCAGGGTAATTTGTGTAAGACAGCTCTCCCCATCATATTTAAAGGAAACCCCATAGGATCCCCACTTATCTTTCATTTTTTCAGTTAAAACCCTACCATGAGCATTATAAGTTTTTTCTAGAGTAGAACCGTTATCTTGAACGATTTTAGTGGTGTTTCCTTTCTGATCTGATGTGAACGTATAACGCTTGCCTTGTCCATTTGGAGTTTCTTGGTAGGTAATACGGCCTAAATTGCCTTGTCGATCATACGTGTACTCAACATCCTTTTCAAAAGAAGGGATATTGCTGCGCGTGAGTTCACCATACGTGTTATAAACAAAGTAACGTTGAAGGGCTTCTTGTTTTTCATCGCTCTTCCAAAAAGAGCTTGGGGTGTTATGGATAAGGGAGATCGATTGACATAAAGCACCTGGAGCAGGTGTATAGGAAATTTGAAAATTTGCGGCTATTTCCTTGATGAGATTATTTAAAGGATCGTAGGTAAATCGCTCATCAAGGATAGGGGAGTATTTAGGGTCTTTTTGAATGCGGGATAGCAAGAGCCCTTTATTATTATAGGATTCTTCTGTAACAGATCCTGCTGGGTTTCTGATCGTTTTTTTAAGTATGCCTGGAGTTTCTTCATGGGAAATATCCCAAATACTACTTCCTTTTTTTACTTGAGAGATGCGCTGGAAAGGATCGTACGAATACTCTGCTAAAACTGTCTCTTGATTATTAGGAAAACTAATTTCAGATAGAAGTTGTCCGGAGGGTGTATAGGTAAATTGTTTTTTATAAAGTAGCTTTTCTTGTTCATTTTCTATGCTCTCCTCAATAACTCGTCCTAAAGGATCGTATTTTTTGGCATAGAGGGTATAACGGGTTTTATCTTTCCACTTTTTGGTTTTTATTAGACGCTCCCCAGCGTCATAAGCAAAATCAGCAACTTCTCCATTTTCAATCTTGGATATTCCGGTTGACCACCAGACGGTTGAATCGTTTTGTGCAAAGATGGATTGAGCGAGCCTCCCTTTGCTATTATAGATATATTTAATTTCTCCATTAGAGGTGCTTTCTGAAAGAAGATGGAAGGCATCGTAATAGTAGTAATCGGTTTTATATTTTTCGTTTGATTCCCGTTCATAATAGTTGATTTTTGATTTCCTCCCTAAATAATCATACTCAAAAGTTTTTCTAATGCCCTGCGGCAGTATCTGATGATAAAGGCTTCCTTCTAAGCTATAGACAAATGACTCTTCTTTCCCATCAGATGCGATATGTGTAGGCTTACCTCGCGTATTGTATTCAATTACAGTGGTATTATTTAAGGGATCTGTGATTGTTATTGGGTGATCAAGAAGGTTGTAAGAGTAGGTCCATGTTACATTTTCGGACGTTTGCTCTGCTTTTGTAGTTGTTTTTTGGATGAGTCGTCCTAAAGAATCAAAATGAAACTCTGTTCTATTGCCTAATGCATCAATTTCCTCAGTTTTTCTGCCCATTGCATCAAAAGCAAACACAGTGTGTTGGGCAGGACAATTCTCTCCATTACGGACGACCCCAATCAAGTTGTTTTGTAGATCATATTTGTATTGGATAGTCAGGTCTAGTGTTGTTTCTTGGATCAGGTTTCCTCTTGAGTCATAGGCATAGGTGAATTGATTGCCAAAGGAATCTTTTTGATAGGTTAGCCTTCCACTACTATCGTAGTTTTTTTCTACGCTGTATAAATAGCTATCTTCCCCATCATAGACATCTTGTTTTATGATAAGGCCGTGTTCATCAAAATGATTAACGGTCTTTTTTAGGAGGAGTTCACTTTTAGACTTAGGATCAAAGGCTCTCTCTTGAACGATTTCAGGAGCTCCCATATTGGGGAATTCTTGTTTTGTAGTGATCACTGTAATGAATTTTTGGCGGACATAATCAGGGTCGTTTATATCACGAGTATTTCCATTATCGGTCGTGATACGTATTAAAGCCCCATCTTCGTTATAGTCATAGAAAACTCGCCTTTTGGCTACTTTTTTTTGATGGATTTCTTTCCTTTTTAAAATGGCCGTTCCAGGCATATAGGCAAAAAGAGTACCATGTCCCTGTTCATTGATTTGAGAAACGATGTGTTCGTTTGCAATTTTTTTATAGGAGTATTTTTTTGAAAGACATTCATGGGTGCTGTCAGGGAGTCCTTTTTTATTGAAAGTAATAGGTTCTGGATTTTGCCCAGTCAGGTTTCCATACTCATTTTCCTCGAGTATACCTCCCTCTTGATCGTAGGAAAACGTTTTACAATATAAGGTGTTTTCAGAGCTGTCTTCAATAGAAAATGAGAGGAGGTTTCCTTGATCCTTTCTTTCTCCCCATTGTTTCTTCCGAATTCTATAAGGAGCATTATCGAGGGTTTCTTCAACAGCAATAAGGCGATTGTCTTCATCGTAATAATAGAGAGTCTTTTGATCCAAAGGACCTTGAACCTCTGTGACACTTTTGCCATACGTAAAGGAAGTAGTACTTACTCCTCTCTCTTGAAGAGGTTCTGAAAGGGTGGTGACTCGATAGGGAGAAGCTCTTTCGTAGTCTATTTCGATATAACGTCCACCAGGAAGTTCCTTTCGCGTGAGAAATGCTTTCTTATTCTCTACTTGATACTGGTAGCTTTGTGCAGGGATTGATGAACTTTTTACTTCAGTGAGAAGGAGAGTTTCGGAAACATCTTTTTCAAAGTAGTATTGAGCAGTGGAGCCATCACTTGCTGTTGCTATGACAGACGAGCCATATTCGAAGGTAACACAGCTAATGGGTTTACTTCCCGAGCAACTACTCATTTTTATGAGCTTAACACGATGTGTTTGATCATACTCATAGGTGATCTGATTTCCTGAAGGAAGCATTTCTGCATTTAAAAGAAAGTGACCTGTGCTAGAGCCCTGGACATAGATTCTTTTGCCTCCTGAACTTAAGTGAAGCTCAAATGCTTTGCTCTTTGGTTCATAATAGAGGACATGGTTTTTGATATTTGTCCAAGAAGAGGGACTTCCTTTAGCGGTATTACATATGCCAACTTCATCTTCTTCAAGATTGACAAAAAATTTTGATCGAATGTCAGGATTTTCCCAATTTTGAAAGCCGGAAAATTTGAGCAAACTTCCTTCTGGCGTTCCAACATAAATGTCTAAGCATTCAAAGATGCCTTGAGGAGTTTGGTAGCCATTGCGATCGGGATTAGGGCAGATTAAGAAGAAGGTCTGAGGTTGAAAGCGCCATCCTCCAAATTTTGCGATGTTTAAGCGATCTTTGCTCGTATAGAATCTCGATATGATAAGAGGATCAGGCCCGGGAATACAAAGATCAACCTCTAGTTCTGAGTAGTCTCCATGGATAGTGCTGACATTCTGGACAAGGCTCTCTGGGTCTCCTTCTCGAGATCCTACGAAAACGGTGTTAAAAGATTGCTCTGAGAATGCGTGCTGGAAGCCAAAAAAACTAACAACAATTCCAAGCAAATAACGCATCATCATCTCACTACGTCCGCAAGCCAAGTCACAAATTTTGAAGTATTGAATCATAAATCAAATAGTCTTACTTAGTGAAGAAAAAAATGCCTTTCCGAAGAAAGGGTACGAGGCTCTTGAAATAGAGAAATGTGCTGAGATTGCCGAATTGTCCGAAAGCTGTGCGACTTTTTGCCTCTCAATCGATAAAAAGTTCAGTAGCTTGCTAGACAATTTCCCTTCTAAACGTGAATTCGACGTAAGACAAGCCTTTGAAAGTTAAAAATTTATTGAAAAGGGACCTCTTGTTTATTAAAGTTTTTGATTACAAAAAAACAACTTTAACAAGAGGTCCAGAAAATGGCTTGGGATGAACAGCTTATTGCACTTTTTTGTAGCGTAGATAACTTTTGCAAAGATTTCGAACCCATATGGCGTAAGAGCTTATTAAGCTTTAAGAAAAGAAAACGAAATAGCCAAATGTTTCTCAGCGAGATGATGACCATTGCAATTTATTTTCACCAGTCAGGATATCGAACTTTTAAAAAATTTTACACAGTTTTTGTAAAAGGCTTCATAAAACACCTATTCCCCAACGCTGTTAGCTATGGGCGATTTGTGGAGTTAATGAAGGGACTTTCTTTCCCTTTCTTTTGTTTTTTGCAGTTGAAAATGGGTAAAGATACCGGCGTATCTTTTATAGATTCTACTCGATTAGCGGTTTGTAAAATCCAGCGGGCTAATGCCAATAAAACTTTTTCGGGGATAGCAACAAAAGGGAAAACAACCATGGGGTGGTTTTTTGGATTCAAACTACATATTGTTATCAACGATGAAGGGGAGTTGCTCGCTTGGCAGCTAACGAAAGGTAATGTCGATGATAGAAAGCCAGTACCAGCGCTCTCAAATATACTTGAAGGATTATTATTTGGCGATAAAGGATATATATCAGGTCAGAACTGACGCATCAAAAATCAAAATAGATTGTGTGTTTTTGTCCTCTTTCCAGGGGCATCGATGTCTTGGAAAATACCTTTCTCGGTAGATACAAAATGCTCTACATCAATGCATTCCTATCACTGTAAAAAATTGGAATGTTTCGTTGGTTTTTTTGGCATGTACACTTCACCTTTTTGGAAAAGGAGTAGACGAATATTTATTTGCTTGCTATCAAATCTTTCTCATTAAAATGCCCTGGGGGCAAACCCACTTAAGCTCTTTTGGTTGCAGAATAAAACGATCTTTTTTATGAAAAGTTTTGGGAGGATCTTTGTGACCATAAAAAAATTTTTTCTTCCAGTTCTTGCTGCACTTGGAGTGCTGTTTGGGCTGTTTATGGTTTTTTTCACAACGAGAAAGCCCCCATCACCTGCGATTCCATTCCCCCCTCCAAAGCCCCCATTTACTTCTTATATTGCTGGCTCTGGCACGATTGAAGCAGCTTCTGAAAACATTGCTATTGGCACCCCTTTCAATGAGGTTGTTACAGCCGTTTTTGTCGAAGCAGGCGATAGGGTGCTCAAAAACGCCCCCCTTTTCGAGCTCGATACCCAAACGCTTGAAAGTCGTAGACAAGCAGCAAAAGCACGCCTGCAAGAAGCGCAGGTTCGTCTGCAAGATGCAAGAATCCGGTTCTCTTTGTACGAAAATCTTCAAGATAAACGGGCGGTTAGTGAAGATGCCTACAATACAGAATTTTATGCTTTTTTAGAGAAACAAGAGGCAGAAAAGGTGGCAGAGAAAGAGCTTCAGGTGATCGAAACTAATATTGCTCGCTCGACAATCCGCGCTCCTGAAAACGGGGAAGTGCTTCAGGTGAATATCCATGTAGGTGAGAACGCAGAGCAAAATCCCTTTCGATCGAATAACAACACCCTGATGCTTTTTGGTCGGGTAGATGAGCTGTACTTGAGAGTCGATATTGATGAAAGCGACGCTTGGAGGTACAAAAAAGGGAGCTCCGCCTACGCATTTGTCCGAGGGAATAGCGCGATGCGTATTCCCTTAGATTACGTCCGCATCGAACCCTACGTCGTTCCCAAACAGTCTCTAAGGGGGGATAATGTGGAGAAAATCGATACAAGGGTTTTGCAGGTGATCTACAGGTTCGATAGAAAAGACTACCCCGTATACATCGGGCAAGTCATGGACGTCTACATACAAACAGAAGCGTTGAGGCGTGATGGATAAGAGAGTGGTGGCGGCTTTCTTGTGTTTTTCAGGATGCTCTGTAGGACCGTCCATACAGATTCCAGAAATGCATTTAGAAGGGGAGTATGCAAGCGTTTCTTCCTGTGAAGAAGGGTGTTTTGAGGAAAAGGGAGACCTAGAAGACCTCAAAGATTGGTGGCGCCATTTTTCCGATCCAAGACTCGATGAGCTGATCGCCCTTGCAAAGGAACAAAACCCCAACATTTTGGTAGCCTCTGCAAGGATTGATGAGGCAAGGGGAGTATATAGAAGGATCTCTGGAGAGCTGTGGCCGAGCATTGACCTAAGAGCCAGCGCTATTCGTTCTGGTTTTAGTCGTAACATCACCGAAGCAGAACTCTTAGGATTGAGTGAGCAGAGCCAGTTCTATTTAGGATTTGACGCGGTTTGGGAGCTCGATTTTTTTGGGCGTCTTAGCGGGAGAAAAGAGGCGGCTATTTACGCCGTTTTCGGGGAGGAAGAGGCGTTTCGCAATGTACTTTTGATCGTGTACGCTGAAGTTGCGAAAACGTATGTGGAGATTTGCGCTTTAGAGCAAGATCTACAAGTACTTCGGGAGATCGTAGAAACAGCGCAGCAAATTTTGTATTTGCAAGAAGCAGCCTATGAGGCGGGTCTTTTGGATCGGCAACAGGTGGAAGAAATCGAAACCATTTTACAAGAGCAAAAGGCGCTTGTAGTCCAAAGAAGTGTTGCTCTACAAGAATTTCATCACCGGTTAGCGGCGCTGATTGGTGAATTTCCAAACAGCGCTTCATCGGCGTTTTCGGGGTTAAAAACCATTCCAAAAGCGCCCCGTCTTGTCCAAGTCGGGATCCCTTCGGATCTTCTGAGAAGGAGACCTGATATCCGTGAAGCAGAATACAAGATTGCCTTAGCTACGCGCCTTTTAGGATCAGCAATTGCAGAGCTTTTCCCCTCGTTTTCTTTGACAGCAGATTGGGGGCTGCGCTCCAATAGACTCAGCCGCTGGTTCCAATCGGAGAGTGACTCTTGGAACATTGGCCCCTCATTCATCACACCGATTTTTCGCTTTGGTCGAATTTTGGGATTGATTGATGAACAGGAAGGTGCTTTGGACGTTGCGATGAACACGTACAAAAATAAGGTTCTTCTTGCTGTAGAGGATAGTGAAAATGCGCTCACGGTCTACTGCAATGCGATCCGCTTACAAGCACTACGGCAAAAAGCGTTCCAAGCAAAAGAAACTGAAGCCTCTTTACAACACGAACTTTTCATCAGCGGCCTTGCTCCTTGGATTGAGTATTTGCAAACGCACTTTGCGTCATTAGAAAGAAAACGGGAGCTGATTGCCGCGGAGCGGGCCGAATCGGTCAATTTGATCGCTCTTTATAAAGCGTTAGGTGGAGGCTGGTCTTGCTGAAATACGCCATCAAAATGCTTGTTGGAGAAAAGCTGAAATATTACGGAATCATCCTCGCCTTAAGTTTTGGATCCTTCATCATCATTCAACAAGCCGCGATTTTTATCGGTCTGATGAGCAGAACCTACAGCTTTATTGGAGATACTTCCCAAGGGGATATTTGGGTTACCGATCCAAAAGTGGAGCTTGTCGAAGATGCGCAGCCCTTAAAAGATACCGATCTTTTTCGTGTCAAAAGCGTTGATGGAGTATCTTGGGCAGTGCCTTTATTTCGAGGGAAGATCAAAGCAAGGCTTCGTAATGGGGAATTCACCAACTGCACATTGATTGGTCTTGATGATAGCACCCTCATTGGAGGGCCTCCAGGCTTTGTTCAAGGTTCGATACTCGATCTAAAAAAGCCCGATGCGGTCATCATCAGTCAAGAAGGAATTGAAGGTCAGCTTGCAATCACAACTGTAGAAGGGGAAAAAGAGTACTTGCGTTTAGGAGATGCCTTTGAGCTCAATGATCGAAGGGCTGTTTTGGAAGGGGTCTGTAAAATCACTCGGGTATTTCTTACCCAACCTGTGATTTACACCACCTATTCTAGAGCGATTACATACACCCCTCCAGAAAGAAAACTCCTATCATTCATTTTAGTCAAAGCAAAGAAGGGAGAAAACCTCCAACAGCTTTGTCAAAAAATTCAAAGGCAGACAGGCCTTGCTGCCTACGTAGAGAGGGATTTTGAGAATATGACCCTCTACTATTACCTCAACAATACAGGGATTCCTCTCAATTTCGGTATTGCCGTTCTCTTAGGGTTTATCATTGGTACAGCGATCTCAGGACAAACGTTCTACAATTTTATTCTCGATAACGTTCGGTATCTTGCGGTTTTTAAAGCGTTAGGAGCAAGTAACAGGCTACTCATCAAAATGACCCTACTACAAATTGCTTGGGTGGGGATGATTGGTTGGGGACTTGGCGTAGGATCGGCATCCCTTTTTGGTTTTGTTTTTTGCGGTACCGATCTCTCGTTCATGTTTCCATGGCAACTATTTTATTTAAGCGCTTTCGCCGTGTTTTTCATTTGCGCTTTATCATCCATCATTAGTTTGCGCAAAATCATGACCATTGATCCTGTTTTGGTGTTCAAATCATGAAAAAAACGATTTGCTGTCAAAATATTCGGAAGGTGTTTCGCTCATCTGACAACTCGTTTGAAGCGTTAAAAAGCGTCACCATGAATGTCCATGAAAACGAACTATTGATGTTAGTCGGACCTTCAGGAGCTGGAAAAACCACCCTTCTATCGATCATGGCGGGAATTTTGTCACAAACAGAGGGGAGCTGTTTGGTCTTAGATCAAGAGATCAATGGGATGAAAGAACGGGAAAAAACGGTGTTTCGTGGGAAAAATATTGGTTTTATCTTTCAATCGTTCAATTTGATTCCAGCCCTAAGCGCGTTAGAAAATGTGACGGTCCCTCTCTTGATTCATGGAATGGACGCAAAGAGCGCTAAGAAAGAGGCCTTAGAAATATTGGATCTTTTAGGCCTAGCTGATAGAGCTCACGATTCTCCCTCCCATTTTTCAGGCGGGCAATTGCAAAGGGTTTCCATCGCTAGAGGATGTGTTCACAGGCCTAAGATTCTTCTTTGTGATGAACCGACCAGTTTTCTTGATCACGAAAATGGGGAAAAAGTGATGGAAATGCTCAAAACAATCCAACAAAGAGATCAAACGACCCAGGTAGTAGTTACCCACGATCCAAGAATTTTTTCCTTTGCAGATCGGATCATTGAAATTGATGATGGTGTGATCAAAAAAGAGCAAAAAAACGGAGAAAAAGAGCCTTTATATTAACAATAAATTTTTACTTAATACTTTTAAAAAGTAAAAAATATACAATAAGGAAACATTAATCAACTTATGTTATAATAGAATAAAAAAATTAAAAGTATATAATGAGCCCAGTAGTTTCTCGAGTTCAAGAGTCTATTTCTCACCCGCCTTTTGTCCCATGTCAAGAAATTTGTAGAACGGTCAAACAAGGAAGGGATGGTTTTTGTAAGATCTCTGAGGACTTTGTATCTCATCCTCAAATACAAAAAATTTCTGGGCTGATCTTAGGAGCGCTATGTTACTCTCTTAGTCACCATTTCTTAGCAAAGACCTCTGCGTATTTCTCCATTTCTCCCCTGATTCCGGTTCCTTCTCCCTCCCTATTTCCCCCTCTTGCGTTGCCATTGAAATTATTTCTTGTTCCTTGTCATTGCATGTCGGGCGCTATTTGGGAAGAGGATCTTTTCCGGGGGAATTTTACCGATCACGCAAAAAAAATCTTTACCAGTCTTTATGGAGCGGTGGGACTAACAGGACGGGCAGGCTCCCTTTTATCGCGGATTAGCGCTGTCGTCACTGTGGCTCTTCTCTACGGAGCCAGTGTCTTTTTAGGATCGCTCAAAGCCCTATCGAATCCAAGCCTGCTCCTTCCGCAGTTTCTTCTCTTCTGCTTTTTGGGCACCCTTTTTGGGCTTGCTGGAGAGATCACAGGGAGTTTGTACGTTCCAGCTAGCATGAATATTGCTTATAAAACCTTGCACTGGTTCTCTTAAACGTAGTAAAACTAGTTTTAAAGGGGGAAGAGAAATGGCTCTTAAAAGGGGACCTAGAAGAGAAGAATTAGGTTCGATCTTCTTGATCGTTGCTAGCCATTTTCTCTAAAAAACAAGATGGCATTAGTAACAGAAGAAGAGTCTCCTCTTTTTTACCAAATAGATAGCAGCTCTTCTGGGCATCGATTAGGACGGATTTCTCTTTGGGCGCAGTCTAAGGCTGGGAAATACGTATTTCTTCCCGCGTCCCATCCACGTAGTTTGAACATGACGGAAAAGCAGATCCTATCTGCTAGAAAATCGATTCACTCTTCTCCCCATATTCATCAAGATTGGGTTTGTCAACAAGGGCGCATTTCTTTAGCAGGTACCTTACTGGATGTCCTTGTTGTTCGGAAAAGAAACTTCGATACAAAGAGATGGACTTTAGTGGCTCTTGGAAGCGGCCAATTTTACGAAACGAAATTTTTGTTTGGTGAAGATCTAAGAAACTTACTCAACCTTCTTGACACTCACGCTGTTTTGTTCAACTACCCAGGGGTAGGGCTTAGCCAAGGCTTTCCGATAAAGCAGGCGATGGTGGATGCTCACTTGGCGATGATCTCCCTTGTAGAAGATCAAAATCGGGGATTAGGAGCAGAAGAGATCATTTTTTATGGCCACTCGATAGGGGGAGGGGTGCAGGCAGAAGCCCTTTTACATCACACATTTCTGCCCCATATTGCCTATGTAGCTGTAAAAAGCCGGACGTTTTCTTCTCTGAGCGAAGTGGCTGCGGATAAAACTCGAAAACATTGGCTAAAAAAAATGCTCGCAAAACAGACGGTACGCTCCTTAGACTGGGAGATGCGAACAGCCAGATCTTCGCTCCTCCTATCTATTCCTGAAATCGTCTTGCAAACAGCTTTTGTGCGTCAGTATCAAGAGCTCGATTCTTTAGAAAAGATTGCCGATGACAATGTGATTTCTCCTCAAGTCTCTCTAGCCTGGAGCCTGCTCCAAGCTCCTAAAAGCCGTCGAAAAAGCAAAATCCTTGTAGGCGTTCCTGAAAATCACAACGGAGACTTTACAGATGAAGCTACTCTTGCCTTATTGATTCAAAACAGCCTGGGAAAAGCATTGTAGATTGTGCGTCGTTTGGTACGGTTCTATCCTTTTCGGGAGAGTAGTAGAAGTAAATGCTCCATTACATTTTTTCTCTTTGGCTAGCATTCTACTCAGAACTGACGCATCAAAATTTTCATTGATTTTGTTATCCTCCTTGGGAAACCCCAAGGAGGATAAATGAATTTCAG